>NZ_JAQGMM010000229.1 GCF_028292365.1 Caballeronia sp. | reverse complement strand
GACCTGAGAGAACGACACGGCCTCGTTAGAGCAGCGGCAGAAGCCGACACGAGGGCAAACACTGCGCAAGAGGCGACCCGGGCAGTAAAGGCCATGCTCACGCAATCGCTACTCGAGCAGAACGCGGTGCTTGAACACACGCCAGTCAGCGTCTGCTTCGTGAAGGACCGGGTGATCCAGCGGTGCAACAGCGGTTTCGAGAAGCTCTTTGGATACGACAAGGGTGAACCGGTCGGCAAGTCGACCCGGGTCCTCTATGGCAGCGATGAAGAGTGGGAGCAGGGCGGAGCGGACTATCTTGTCATTGCGGAGCACATCTATGTTGGCGATGCCAGATTCGTCCGCAAAGATGGCACGCCTATCTGGTGCGCCGACCACGGCGCCATGCTCGATCCCGATGACCCGAGCAAAGGCACGGTATGGACCGCACTCGATGTGACTGCGCGCAAGCAAGCTGAAGAGGCGATTAGCGCGGCCAAGGAAGCCGCTGAGGAGGCATTGCAGACGAAGTCTGAGTTCCTGGCCAACATGAGTCACGAAATCCGGACGCCGATGAACGGCGTGATTGGCATGAGCCGGCTGGCGCTCAAGACAAACCTTAACCCTCAGCAGCGCAACTATGTCCAGAAAATAGCAGCCTCTGCGGAGAGTCTGCTCAGCATCATCAACAACATCCTGGATTTCTCCAAGGCAGAGGCTGGCAAAGTCGTACTCGAACGAGTCCCTTTCGAACTCGACGGCATCCTCGATAATCTATCCAGCCTGATCGCGCTCAAAACGGAGGCGACTGGCGTGGAAGTCGTTTTCCGAGTAGGCGCTGGCATTCCATCACACCTGGTCGGTGACCCGTTGCGCCTCGGACAGATACTGGTGAACCTGGGCACCAATGCTGCCAAGTTCACCGAGCGCGGTGAGATCGTCGTCGGTGTCGATCTCCTGGAAAGTGACGAACACACCGTCATGCTGCAGTTCTCGGTCATTGACACCGGCATCGGGATGACTGACGTACAGTTGGCGAAGCTCTTCCAGTCGTTCTCGCAGGCGGACGGCTCGATTACGCGCAAATACGGCGGTACGGGACTGGGACTCGCGATCAGCAGGCAACTGGTTGAAATGATGGGCGGTACCATCGACGTGCAGAGCCGTATCGGTGAGGGGAGCCGCTTCAACTTCACGGCGAGTTTCGAAGTGGGACGCAAGGACATCGTCCGCGAGCGGAGCACGACACTGTCGATGAAAGAGCGCCGTGTGCTGGTGGTAGACGATAACGCAGTCGCCTGCGAGGTGCTGGCCGAGATGCTCGCGTCGTTCGGCCTGCAGGTGACAACGGCTGCGTCCGGGCTCGCTGCGCTCGACGAGCTGGTTGTTTCCTCCAACGAGGGCCGGCCGATCGACCTGGTATTGATGGACTGGCGCATGCCCGGCTGGGACGGCGTGGAAACGACGCGCCATATCAGGAGCGATGCACGTATTGCTGCCACGCCGGCCATCATGATGGTCACGGCGTACTCCCGCGACGACTTGGTCTCGGAGGCGCAGGACGTGCATGTGGACGGCTATCTCGCCAAGCCAGTCAACCCGTCGCTGCTCTATGACATGCTGGTCGAGACCTTGTTTCCGGCATTCAGGTCCAGCGTGCCAGTAGTGCCGGCGCGTGAGACGTTCGAGCGCGACCAGGCGTCGGATTTCGCCGGCCTCTCCGGCGGCCGGGTTCTACTCGTCGAGGACAACGCGATCAATCGGGAGGTGGCACTCGAATTCCTTGGCCAGGCGCCAATTCACGTCGATGTCGCCGACAATGGTCGTGAAGCGGTCGCGTGCGTGCAGCGTACCCGATATGACCTCGTTCTGATGGATCTCCAGATGCCCGTGATGGACGGCCTGAGCGCAACCCGTGAGATTCGCTCGATGGCGGGTTTCGAATCGCTGCCAATCATCGCGTTGACCGCTCACGCCATGCCCGGGGACCTGGAAGCCAGTCGGGACGCCGGCATGAACGGCCATCTCGTGAAGCCGATCGACCCGGCGGAGCTGATGCAGGTCCTCTTGACCTGGATCGCGCCACAGGAGCGCAGGGGCCGCACGCCCAGGAGCATCACGGGATTGAACGCCTCGCGAGCTGTCGCTGAACACGAAAATAGCCGGCTTCCGCCACTAGCGGGCGTCGACTGGCAAGTTGCGCTGCAGCGGACGAACCGCAACCCGGCACTGTTGCAGAGGCTGATACGCAGCTTCCGTGACGACCACCTTCACACGGCACAGGCACTGCGCGCGTACGCACACGAGGGTGACCTCGACGCTGTCGGGCGTATTTCCCACGGACTGAAATCTTCCGCCGCTTACCTCGGCGCGGGGCGTCTGTCGTGGCTCTCCAGCGAAGTGGAACAGGCTCTACGACGCGGTGCGAACGATGAAGCTCTGGCGCTGGTACCCGACCTGGCCGACACGTTGTCAGGATTCGTTCGGAGCCTGGTTCAACTGGGTGAAGTGGGCTCCAGGATATCTGGAACATCCGATCCGGCAGTCTTAGGTCCGCTGATGAATCGGCTCGCCGATCTGCTTCGTGGCGATGACGCGCGCGCGGAGGACGTGCTGATCGAACTTCAGGCCGCGATGGGACCTGGGGCGGTGGGGGATACCCAACTGGCCGCTGTCAGAACCGCGGTCGTCGATATCGAGTACCGTAGTGCCCTTGAGTCACTTACTGCACTGGCATCCTCGGTCGGGATGCAATTAGGAACAGGAGGGCCGCTTGAGTAAAAAAGATAGGCAGAAAGTGCTAGTAGTTGATGATGCGGCGATCAACCGGCAAGTACTTGGCGACTTGTTGAAGACCGACCATAGCGTAATTCTCGCGAAGAACGGCGAGCAGGCGCTGGCGCTAGCAACGCAGCACGTTCCAGATCTGATCCTCCTTGACGTCGTCATGCCCGAAGTCAGCGGCTACGAAGTGCTAAACCGGCTGAAGTCGGATCCACGCACGGCGGCCATCGCTGTGATTTTTATCACCGGACTCGATACGCCGGAGGACGAAGCTCACGGGCTGACCTTGGGTGCCTCGGACTACATCACCAAGCCGTTCAATCTCGCCGTGGTCCTGGCCCGAGTCCGCTGTCACCTGCAGCTTGCTCGACAGCGGCGCATGCTTGAGACACTGGCTAACATCGACAGCCTCACGGAGCTCGCGAACCGACGCCATTTCGATGAGCGCTACGCGCTTGAGTGGGGGCGCGCGATGCGCGATCGGCAACCACTTTCGGTGGCAATTCTCGACATCGATTTTTTCAAGAATTACAACGACCAGGCCGGACACGCGATGGGCGACAGAGTCCTGCAGGCGGTGGCCTCCGTACTAACAAACGGGATGAATCGAGCTACCGATCTTGTAGCGCGATTCGGCGGTGAAGAGTTCGCATTGCTCATGCCGGGCACCGGAGCTGAACCTGCATCGCAATTGGCTGAAAGACTGCGCGAGGCTACTGGTCGCTTAGCGATGCGGCGCCTGGATTCAACTGAAGCTGACCGTATCACCGTGAGCCTTGGCGGGGCTACATTGCGGCTAAGTGGCAATGAGTCGGCGGCCGAGTTATTGAAAGCCGCCGACGATCATCTGTATCGGGCAAAGAACGAAGGGCGTAATCGGGTCGTTTGGCGAGAAGACAGTGTCAAAGCAGATGAATTATAAAAATTATGAGGAATCCATATTGATATGACCTTTCCCGCATCAACAACCAACAGAAGTCGCCGACTGTCGTTCACGCATGGTTTTCTGAATCCTCATACCCCTGACCGATGGCTCACGAGCGGGTTGTAGGTCGATCTGAGATGTCGATTTCTTGCCGGTGGGGCCGGCAACAGCGTGCGGCGGCATTGTCAACTTACAGAGCGAGAGGCGGCCCAACGGCAGAGGTGAGGAAGCCTCATCAGGCGAGCAGACGCGGTTTGAAGTGACACTTGGCGCTGGCGCGCGACGACCGCGCATAGGCGCCGCGGGCGCCAGTCAGGTTCGTTGTGTTTCAGAGAACTGCGCGGAATCTGACTTGGCCTATTGCAGATGCTGAAATTCAACAAATCGGCGCGACTTTGGCCGCACCCTTTGGAGGGGAAGCCGCCTCGGCTTCCTCTTGCCGAACCTTATAGCCCTCCCAAAAAAACAGCAGACTCATGGTCCCCCGCACCCGACACTCCGCTCTTGATGAGACAACTGAAGTTTGCGGGAAAGCCGGCTAAAACCGGCTACTTTCTGGCATTTTGCCAAAGCAGCCAGCACCACCGAGAACATGCCTTCCCGCCGGAGCGTCGGTCAGACGTAGTCGTCCTGCGGGTCACTGTCGTCATCCTGGTTGTGGTCGCTCGGTGCGAGACAGGTCTCGATGACATCAAACGGAGTTCCTTTGTGAAAGAAGGCGTCTTCCGCGTGGAGGGTATGCGGAAGGTCCGCGTCGAGTGGTCCGCATTTGTTGTGCTCAGCGACAACTGTCGTCGTCCCAAGGGTCGCCATCAGATCGTCTACCTCTTCTTCTGTTACCGGCTCCGTACTCAATGAATACGGACTTTCGTGTTCGTCGGTCGCCGCGACGAGTTCGCGGATGCGCGCTTCTTGCTCATCTGTCAACGGCACGTAGAAATTCCACGTCTCTCCCTCAAACTCGTCCGTTTCGGTAAATCTGAAAAATTCAAGCATGCTGCGTCTCCTCGCAAGTACAAGCTTCTAGGCGACTCGATTGGAGTCGCCTCGGTGACCCGTGACAGATTATCAGCACGACAATGATGATGCTAGCTACAGGGGCGAATGGATTACGCCCTCTGCGCGCAGCTACGGACGAGCACTGGTCGACACAGCGGCATCTTGGTCGAAGCAACCTGTATTTCGCCAGCTACAGCGAGGGGCCAGTTCGCGTTGTTTCGTCGATATCTCATGGAGTTGAACGATGGTTTGCAGGGTCGAGCAGGGGCAAAACTCGGGGCAAGCATCGCGCGAGAAATCAGTTAAAGGTCGAGGAACGCGAATTGCGCGCCCCATACCATGCCATCGCGTCATCTCGGCGACGACTGGCGACCCTCACGACTAGAGGAGACTGTCATGCGAGCAACGATTAAAGGTATTTTGACTTCAGCGTTGGTTATGAGCTTGTCCGGTGCTGTGTTCGCGCAAGGAGCTGGCGGCGGAAGTGGGGGCGGCACTGCTGGTGGAGCGGGGGCAGGCCAGGGTGGAACCGGGATGAGTACTCCCAACAGTAACGGTGCGACAGGCTCGACCTCCGGCGCATCGGGTTCAAGCACTATGGGAAAATCTTCTGACATGTCGCAGAAGAAGATGCAGAAAAAGGGCGCTACGGCCGCGTCGGATACGGGCTCTTACTGACGGTGCCGAAGCCTGCCTAATAACGCGCATTGCGGCGAGATTGCAGGCTGAGAAGATGGCGTTTCAAGTTGGCCAAGAGCGCAGTTACACAATCGGATTGGAGCGCTGCGTTTCCGCATCGGTCACTGCTCACATCGCAAGCAAGGTGGTCCGAGACCGCTACTGATATGCTTTCCTCAGTCAAGGTCCCCAGGCAGCGTCATTTGTTTCAAGTCGAATGCAGGTCCCTGAGGAATATTTGCATGCTGCCAAACGTTGTGTTCATATGGAGGTGAACACTATGCGCAAGTCACTGACGATGTTTGTACTTCTGACTGGCCTGACCGCTTTATTTATCGCGCCGAGGGCTGTTTTTGCACAAGCCTGCAACCCGGCGCTCGCGGCCGGCTTTCTCTACCAATGCCCCCCGCCAACCCAGGGTCTTTTTGACAACCGAGGCTTTCGGCGTTTCCGCGGAGAAGGCGGGTTTCACGACAATCACGGTTTCCACAGCGATGGTGGCGGTAACAATTTTGGCAGAGGCGTTCGTCCAGGCGACGGCATGGGACACGGTGGCGGCATGGGACACGGTGGAGGCGCAGGGCATGGCCGTTAGAGGTACGCGCATCGCAGTGTCCGATGCGGGCATCACGTAGCTCGGATTTTATCCAGCGGTTGGTCAGCGCCTCCCGCTGGTCGCGCAATGTCCCTGCAAAGTCGCTGCAGGGGGCCAACAGGTTTATTGGTCATCGTCTGAGCCTCGACGGTGCATGTTCATGGGTAGTCCCCGCCGCCGAATGCCTGCTCGGCACCCGAATCCGTCTAAGCATAGAACCGCGCAACCAGTCTCGGAAGCGCGTTTTTGTTCATGAGGTCAGCCCTATCATTTGCGGGCGAATTTTGCCACTGACTCTATGAGTCGCTGTCAACAATCTCAAATGAACACCGAGCAGAAATAATCTTCTTAAAATTGCCGCGCACTGAGGCGATTATTCGACGGCCTTCTGGGGACGTAGGGTGGATACATGTAAACTTCGCCGTCAATGAGTTAGCCCATCGCGTATATGCCATGAAGTCTCCGTTGAATACTGAAGCAAAGTTTCCTGGCAACCTCGAAACGTCCAGTGCTAAGCGCGCGTTCGCAGCAAGACTTGATATGACCATAAAGCGGGCGAAGATAACGTCTGGTCGGCTAGCGCGCCTGCTTGCTGTACCAGAGTGCGATGTTACTCTTTGGAGAGCCGGGGTTATGACTCCCGGCGCTGCACACTGCCACAAACTTTCAGACATTCTCGGAGTGGACGTCAGGTGGCTATGCGCTGGAACGAGCTAAATTCGAAGGGCCGGTTAACAGTTTAGAAATAGTTTAGAAATTGATTGGCGGGCAACGCGGACAGGAACATATTTCCCATCGCCATGGATTGTTTCCACCACCGGCCTCGTTTCCGAATTCGTCTATAGAAGTAGGTCAGTATCGAAACTCCTCCCTGTTACCAAGCAATCCTTCGAAAGTTGCGATGTCGGCGGAACGTCGGACTAAAGCTTCGGTTTTGCTACTTGGCAACAGGGGGGATTCGTCTATGTATCATTTATCATCCCTTAACTACATGGGCAGCATGATTGTCCCCGTCGTCACACAGGACCCGTCTGGCTTTCGGTCGGCGGCCATCATCACGGACGAAAACGGTGACGGACAAGCAACCGGTGCGCTCGGTTGCTTTGCGACCGAAGCCCAGGCGCGCCAATTCGCGGTGGAGTATGCAAAATCCGAAATTGGACGACGTCGTTTAATGACCCTTTCCGATTAGCGCTCGCGCACGCGAAGAGGGCGAGAGCACGGCCTGATTTAGATGACACCAGTCCGTCATCAGGCACCGCGTTATTTGGGATGTGCCGAACTGATACGGACCAATGGCGCTGCTTATAGGAGGGGTCCTGGACCGGAACATCGCTGGGACGGAAACGGTTTCGGGGTAACGCCGGCATCGGGTACGCACCTCTACGTCGAAGCATTCAGAATCCTAGGTAGACTGGCGACTCCCCGATTCACACCGGCCATGGCTCGTCGGCTTTTTGAAGCGCATCCAGCGCTTCCATTGCAATTGACGATGCATCCATCGAAATCCGACATGCAACTGCTACCCTTTAAATCAACATGTCCTGTCAGAGTAATAATGCGAGTCTTTTGCGCGCGCCCATTAGCACGAAGTTCGCGGCATACGTCGCGGCCGTCGCCGTCGGGAAGGCTTATATCCAAAGGATGAGGTCGAAGGTTTCTTCGGAACAACGTTGCAGCGCGCTAACGTGTCTCTCAGGATCAAGCGGTGACTTCGCAATCCGCCCCAACAAATCTCATCTCGCGGGCAAGAGAAGAACGGCTTGCTCTAGAAGCGCGTGAGAAGCTGCAAACTCATCGCGTCCTGCCATCGTGAGTGCGGCTTCCGCAGTTCGCATGAAGAGTTCGTCGTCGGAAGTGACGGCCGGCTGCAAACTAAGATTGGATGGGTCGTAACGGCGAAAGACCGAGAGCATTTTGAACGCATCGAGCTGCCATTCCTGTGGACCATTCTTGGTCAAAATGTCTGCGGCGGGCACCTAGCTGCTGGATGGCTGCGAAGAAATCCGAGCGTTTCATAGACGTTTAGCTTTGCTCGCGATACTGGTTCCAGCCGTCATGATATCAGCGCCGGCAATCAAAAACCTCGTCCGGTATTTGGCTGCAGCTAGCCACGCAGGCGCCGGACCACGTCCGCGCCAGGTCGCTCCGGTCTTGGGGTCAAGGCATTTCGCGGCCAGCGGTCCTTTGCGCTGTCCATTGTGTCCGGGTGCGATGTGCGACAAACTCACGCGTAGCTTCCGGCATGGTTGATTTGCATCCCAGCCTGAAGGCCGAAGGTTTTGACTGGTAGCACCGCCGCGCGTCCTGGTAAGCGTATTCTGGGGTAAGTATTCAGGAGACGACCATGAGCC
Organism: Caballeronia sp.; assembly: GCF_028292365.1. GTDB lineage: Bacteria > Pseudomonadota > Gammaproteobacteria > Burkholderiales > Burkholderiaceae > Caballeronia. The sequence goes on along the minus strand of NZ_JAQGMM010000229.1, from coordinate 3,719 downwards.
TTGCTGGCAAGACACTATTCATGTCCGGCGGCAGTCGCGGCATCGGACTCGCGATTGCACTCAGAGCCGCACGCGACGGCGCGAACGTCGTCATTGCCGCAAAGACCGCCGACCCGGACCCGCGTCTCGAGGGTACGATTTATACGGCGGCTGCCGCTATCGAAGCGGCTGGCGGCAAGGCACTCCCGCTTGTCGTGGACATTCGCGACGAGGAACGCGTAAAAGCCGCAGTTGCCGAGACCGTTGGGTTGTTCGGTGGCGTCGATATACTCGTGAACAATGCCAGCGCCATTCGACTCACTGGCACACTTGCCACACCCGTCAAACGGTATGACCTGATGCATGGAGTCAATGGAAGAGGGACGTTTGTATGCGTACAGGCCTGCCTGCCTCACCTCCTCAATTCATCTAACCCGCACATCCTCACACTGTCGCCGCCATTGGTCAGCGACGCGAAGTGGTTTAAAGATTTTCCGGCGTACACCATCGCAAAATACACGATGAGCCTGTTCACGCTGGCGTTTGCTGGTGAGTTCAAGGACCGCGGTGTCGCAGTCAATTCACTATGGCCCAGAACTGCCATCGCGACTGCTGCCGTGCGAAACGAGATTGGCGGCGCGGGCATGGTCGCGGCATGTCGCAAGCCGGAGATAGTCGCAGACGCGGCCCACTTTATCCTGACGCGCCCCGCTAAGGAGTGTTCGGGCAATTTTTTCCTCGACGACGAGGTTCTGCTCGCTGCGGGTGTCCGGGACTTCGCTCAGTATGACGTGCAGGCCGGGGCCGCATTACAAGCAGATTTCTTTGTAGAGGCCTTGCCGGGAATGCTACCGGCGGACAATATGATGAAGCCTACGAGGCCCTCGTGAGATTAGCTGGTCGCACTGCAGCCGCCTATCGAACCGACGCAGCGGACCTAGCGGCCCGTTACGCAGCGCGTCCGATGGCCTACTCCCCTGGGCCTTCAATGGCCGCGTTGCGATGCGCGCGAAGACGAAATAGTCTTACACGAAAGCGCCATTAACGCGTAGGAGACAAAGAGCCAAGTAACAGAAGTTTGGCCTATCAGCCGGATGCTTGGACGATCCTGCGCGGCGACGATTCTCGAACTGCTGCCCAGTAGACCGCTGATTTAAGTTCGGCTCGCGACAGTCGAAGTCACCATCGCTCGCGATTCGCATGATTGCTCGACACGGGGCACATTTCGGTTACTGGATCGCACTCGTCAAAGCGACGATGAAGTCGAGACAATACCCTTGTTGTAGCCGGCATCAGGTGCCGTGGTGCATGGTCCGCGGAGAGAGCGACTCGATCGCGGGTCGCAACCGGAGATATCATATCCCTAGTGGATGCAGCAGTTCCACGACAAGGACCACGTCTCAACTTGATGGAATCCGCCATGGGCAAAGACTCTTCAGGCAATCCCAACGAACTGTCGTCAGGTGGCAGCCGCTACCATCAGGTGTATCCCACGCTCGATGAGAGGCAACTGGCGATATTGGAGGGATACGGCAAGCGACGCAAGCTGAAGCCCAACGACATCCTCTATTCCGAAGGTGACCGGCACACCGGGATGTTCGCCATTCTCTCCGGAACGATCGAGGCGTCCAGAGCGTCCGTTCAGGGCCCCCGATTACTGGGCACACATGGCCCAGGCAGTTTCACCGGCGAGGTCGCCACGCTCGCCGGGCGGGCTGCGGTCGCAACGACACGCGCGATCTCCGATTGCGAGGTCATCGTCATTGATGAGGAATCGCTCCGCGCGCTCGTGATCGCTGAAGCAGAGTTGAGCGAAACGATCATGCGCGCGTATATCTTGCGCCGGGTCGCTTTCATCCAGGGCCAACACGTAGGCGTGGTGGTGATTGGGAGTACGTCCTCGGGCCCCACGCTACGCTTGCGCCATTTCCTGAGCCGCAACGGTCAGCCCTCGGCCTACTTCGATATCGTCGATCACGCGGAGGCCAAAGAACTCCTGACACACTATGACGCAACGGAAGCCGACATTCCGGTTGTGATCACGTTGCAAGGCTCCGTGCTGAGGCAACCCAGCCACAGGGCCGTCGCAGACGCAATCGGCCTGAGTCCGGACAGGCTCAATGGCGAGCACTTCGATCTCGTGGTGGTGGGCGCGGGGCCCGCAGGTCTCGCGGCCGCGGTGTATGCCGCATCGGAGGGATTGAAGGTGGCGGTTCTGGATGCCAAGGCGCCGGGGGGCCAGGCGGGCACCAGTTCGAAGATCGAAAATTACTTTGGTTTTCCGACTGGCATATCGGGGCAGGCGCTAGCCGGCCGCGGCCTGTCGCAATGTCGCAAGTTCGGCGCCGAGGTCGGCGTTCCGATCGAGGCGCTGACGATCGACTGCACGGACCCCCAATCGTTTTACATTGGCCTCAATCAGGACGAGTGCGTTTACGCTCGCGCTGTCGTCATTGCCACTGGGGCGCGCTATCGGAAGCCGGATCTTCCCCGTCTTGAGCATTTCGAGGGTCGCGGCATCTACTACAGTGCGACCTTCATGGAGGGTGCGTTCTGCAACAACGAAGAGTTGATTGTGGTGGGCGGCGGGAATTCGGCCGGACAGGCTGCGGTATTCCTGGCGAGGTTCGCATCTCATGTCCACGTCGTCATTCGCGGCGACGGACTCAGTGCAAGCATGTCGACCTATTTGATCAGACGAATCAACGCGACCGCCAACATCACGCTTCACACGCGGACACAGATCGTCGAGTTATGCGGCGAGTCCAGACTCGATGGGATACGGTGGGACCGGCAAGAGCAGATCGAACACAAGCCCATCCGCCACGTTTTCCTTTTTCTTGGAGCCCAGCCCAATACCCGGTGGCTTGGGGATTGTGTCGCCCTGGACAAGGACGGGTTTGTGCTGACGGGTGCGGATACATGTGAACAGTGGACGGCGGACCGGCCGCCACATGATCTCGAGACAAGCCGGCCCGGCGTCTTTTCAGCCGGTGATGCGCGGAGTGGCTCCGTCAAGAGAGTGGCGGCTGCCGTCGGAGAGGGGGCCGCCGCCATTCAGGCCGTTCACCAATATCTTGCAAGGTGCGGATGACGTGGGTCGAGCATTACCCGATTCGTTCGCTATGGAGGGGTTCGAGTTTCCCTTGTGATTACCCGCATTCGCATTTTTCGGAAGCGGCAATTGGGGAGACCTAACCGGCAGTTCCATGGATGCCCCGCGACGACCACATCGGGCGCGTACTCGATCGCGCGGCTCTTGCCGATCCGCTATGGTCCGTAGATCAGCGCATCCATGATTACGGTCCAGTCCTCGCTCCAATCGAACTGGAAGGCTTCACCGAGCGCAAAGGTCAGCGGCACAAAGGTGCCTCGACCAGCGGTTCGTGCGTGCTCCTGCTGCTCCTGGCGCCAGCGCCTCGCGAATGCAGCGACCCGATCATAAGAGCCGGTGAAACCCAGCGCGCTCAAGTCAGCGTGGATCTGCTTGAGCGTTCTGCGCTGCTTACGAGGTCGCTTGGCTTCTGTGTTCAGCCACTCTGCAAGCTTCGCCGCGAATCCGTCGAGCTTGCTAGGGCTCTGGCGTTCGGGATAAGTCGGCAGCACTGTGCCGGCGCGAATATAGCGCCTGACCGTGTTTCTCGATACGCCGAGGCGTTTGGCGATCTCGCGCAACGAGACATGATCGCGATAGTGCCAGCGTCGAATGATGCTCAATATTGCCATGTCGATCACTCCGT
>NZ_JAQGMM010000227.1 GCF_028292365.1 Caballeronia sp. | reverse complement strand
CGAAAGCCTCTCCGTTTGGGGCGAGCACAGCCGCAATACTGCCCTCATCAACCGAAGTTTCGTCAACCCGCGATCTACTCGATCGTGCGCGTCAGATGGCAGTGTTCCTACGTGAACAGCCGCAAGGGTATCTGGCCGCTTATCGCCTCATGCGCTGCATCCGATGGGACACGCTCACCGAAGTCCCGCCGTGCGACCCCACCAGCAAGACGCGACTCGTTCCGCCACGCGCCGAACTTCGCGCTCAACTCAAGCGTCTGCTCATGCAAAATCAATGGCTTGAACTCCTGGATCGCGTTGAACTCGCGTTCGCTGAAGGCGCAAACCACTTTTGGCTCGATCTCCAATATTACGCATTCGTAGCTCAGGAACAGGCCGGTAGCGAATACGCGCCAGTGCGCGATCTGGCCGCGACCGACTGCGCGCTGATGCTCGAACGACTGCCCGGTTTCCACTTGCTGTCTTTCTCCGATGGCACCCCTTTCGCCGACGATTCCACACTCGAATGGATCGCACGTTACGCGACCGTTCGCGATATCGATCGCGGTGAAACGGTGGTCCCTGTCGCGGCACAATCAGCAAATACGGACTGGGCGGACACCGAAACAAAAGCCAACAATCTCGCCTCCAAGGAAGGACTGGATTCCGCATTCTCATTTCTGCAACGCCTTCCCGCACAGGAGGGACATCGAGACCGTTTCGTCAGGCAGTTGGTCATGGCGCGCGTCGCCGAGCGCGCCGAACGACCGGACACGGCGCTGCACCTTTTATCGAGCGTGGACACCGCAGCACGCCGCTTCGAGTTGGCGGTATGGGAACCATCACTCGCGTTCGAAGCCAAGCAGCATCTAATGCGGCTGCTCAAAGTCCGCATGACGCGCAAGGATGCGGATAAGCCCGCACTCGCTCAACGCATCGACACGTTGATCGTCGAGCTGACTACTATCGATGCCGCCCGCGCCGTTGCGCTCGACTAGACCCCGCCAAAGGCCTGACCCGTGAACAAACCCAACGACAACGACATCCTGCGCTACTACGAAGCCGAAATGCGCTATCTGCGTGAGGCCGGCAAGGAGTTCGCACAAGCGTTTCCCGACCGCGCGAAGATGCTAAACATCGACCGCATCGGGGAGCGCGATCCGCACGTCGAACGCCTGTTCGAAGGTTTTGCGTTTCTCGTTGGACGTCTGCGCCAAAAACTCGACGATGAATTGCCCGAGCTGACTGAAGGTCTCGTCAGCATGCTCTGGCCGCACTATCTTCGGATGATTCCGTCACTGTCGATACTCGAAGTCACGCCCACGGAAGGTTTGCTGCAAAGTCATGAAGTACTCGCGGCGGGCCTTGAAGTGCTGGCCGATCCGATTCCCGTCGATAAAGAGAGCGTCGAGTGCATCTATCGCACTACGCAAGCGATCGACTTGTATCCGGTCAAGCTGATCGAAGCCAACGCGCACGCACGCGAGGACGGCAGATCGGTGATCAGGCTCAGGCTGGAATTGCAGCCGCAGATCCCGCGCGCGCAAATGCACATACCACGTCTGCGGCTATATCTGAATGCGGATCGACCGGTGGCGTTGAGCCTTTACACCGCCTTGACCGCAGCACCGCTCTCGGTTCACGTCCGCATTCCGGGTTATCCCGAGGATCGGCCGGGACTGCCGCAAAGCATGCAAGGCCTGCGTATAGAAGCCGCCGGATTCAAGGCTGACGAACGCCTGTGGCCCAAAGCTGACAACGCATTCGGCGGTTATCAACTGCTGCTCGAATATTTCACGTTTCCCGAGAAGTTCATGTTCGTGGATCTCGTGGGGCTCGACATGCAGTCAATTCCTCAAGCCGCACCCTACTTCGATGTCGAGATTGTGCTGGCTCAGCCTTACCCGGACGACATGCGCTTCACGGCAGAAAACGTTCGGCTCTTCTGCACGCCGATCATCAACCTGTTCAACATCCAGGCCGATCCCATCACGGTCTCGCATTTCGAAACCGAGTACCGGGTACATACGGTGAAGGCACGCGGTGATTTTGTGGAAGCGTATTCGGTTGACTCGATCGTAGGCTTTGAAACCTCCAACGGCTCGCGTTTTGAGTACGCGCCGTTCGCGTCGTTCCGTCACCGCGGCGGCATGTTGCGCCATGAGATGCCCGAGCGATACTTCCATACTCGCGCACGACGCGGACCGTCCGGGCGGTTCGACACGTGGGTGGTGTTGGGCGGCCATGCATGGGAAGGGGAGACCACGCTGCCCGATGAGACGCTATCGCTCTCCGTGACCGGAACAAACGGTATGCTGCCTCGCAAGGGCTTGCGCGAAGCCAGTATTAACCGCACGCGCGGCGGCTTTACGAACGTCGCGTCGGTGAGAAACCTCACCGCACCGACCTTGCCCGTTTACCCACCGACAAGAGACCGTTTCCACTGGCGTGTGCTCTCGCATCTGGCGCCTAACTACCTCTCTCTGCTCGATGCCGAAATCCTGCGCGGCAGTCTGGCGCTTTACGACTGGACCGATGGCGAGCTAAATCGCCGGCGTATCGATGCGATCATCGACGTCAAACATCGGCCCCTGCAAAAGCTCGTAAAGGGCGGCTTGCTGCGTGGTGTGGAAATCGAAGTCACGCTTAACAGCGACAAGTTTGCGGGTGACGGCGATCTCGCGTTGTTCGGCGAGATGCTCAATCGCTTCCTCGCGCTGTACGCGACAATGAATATCTATGTAAAGCTGGTTGTCGTCTCGTTACCGAGCGGACGCCGCATAACGTGGCCCGATAACAAAGCTGAGGGAGCACCGTTTTGAACGCGCCGCATCGAGAGCTTCCGGTGTCTGAGGAGCGCGTCCTATTGCCCGCTTTGCTGCACGATGCGACACGCATGAACTTCATGCACTTTTGTGAATTGATCGAACTCGCCGCGCCGAATCTGCCGTCACTCGGCTCGACCGACTCACTAGCAAACGAGCCAGTCCGCTTTCGTTCGCGTGCTCGGCTCGGATTCCCCGGCAAGGAAATCGATGCGGTCGAATTCAACTACGACGATGCATCAAAACCCGCCGCCATCCGCACGACATTTCTCGGGCTCTACGGCGTCGATGCCCGCATGCCATCGTATTTCATCGATGAAGTCGCGCAGAACCGTGACGGCGCGGAACCCTTGTCGGCGTTCCTGGACATGTTCCATCACAGGATCGCGACGCAGTTTTATCGGGCGTGGCGCAAGTATCGATTTCCTGCGGGGTTCAAGAAGGGCGGCACGGACAATGTCTCGCGCTGCCTGGTCAGCCTCGTGGGACTTGGCATTGGGCATCCGGCGATCGAACAGACAGTTGGCACACGCAAGCTGCTGTCAATGCTCGGACTCGCCAGCCAGCGAACGCGCACGGCCGAAGGTCTCGCGGGCGTGCTGCAACATGCCGTCCCTGACGCGACGATTACGGTCACCGAATTCCACCCGGTGTGGATTCAGCTAAACGAGTTCGAACCGACAGCGCTCGGCGAAAACTGCGTACTCGGTCGCGGCTTCTATGACCGCGGCAATTGCGCGCGAGTCGTGATTTCGCCGACGACACCGGAATCGGTATTGGGTCTGACACCCGGTCGTCAAATGCACAGCGAAATCATGGCGCTACTGCGCTTCTATCTCGGCTACGAATCGAACGCGCATCTGGAAATGCATGTCTCGCCGGACTTGATGCCGAGAGCGGACATCGCTTCCGATCAAGTTCGTCTCGGCTACACAAGCCAGTTGCA
>NZ_JAQGMM010000222.1 GCF_028292365.1 Caballeronia sp. | reverse complement strand
AGCTCTCATACAGCACGCCCAGCACGATATACACCGCCACCAGCGCGGCGATCAACAGGTACACCTCGCTCGAGAGCGAATCCTGGAACGCCTGCGCCGCGCCCTGCAGCGAGGAGGTGATCGACGGCGGCAGGTTGACTGCCTGCTCGGCTTCGTGAATACGCGCTACCGCCGTGCTCAACGACGCATCTTTCGCGAGGTTGAACGAGATGGTGACGGCCGGGAACTGCGCCAGATGGCTGATCACCAGCGGCGACTTGACGATCTGGATCTTGGCGATCCCGGAGAGCGGCACCTGGCCCGTGCTGCTCGTCTGGCTCGGCAAATAAATATTGCCGATCGACTCCACGTTGGGCAGAGACTCGGGCTTGGCAACGAGGATCACCCGGTACTGGTCCGACTGCTGGAAGATGGTCGAGACAATACGCTGGCCCAGCGCGTCGTAGAGCGCGTTGTCGACGGTTGCCGGAGTGATGCCGAAACGCGCGGCCAGTTGCCGGTTGACTTCAACGTTCACGCTCAAGCCGTCGGTGTTCATATCGCTTTGCACATCGGCAAGCGACGGAATCGCCTTCAGGCGCGCGATCAGTTCCGGCACGTATTTCTGGAACGCCTGCTGGTTTGGTCCGCGCAGCACGAAGCTGTACTGGTTCGGCGAGACCGTGGTGTCGAGGGTCAGGTCCTGCTCCGGCTGCATATAGAGCTTGATTCCAGACACATTGGCAACTTCGTCCTGCAGGCGGCGGGCGATCTCCTGCGCCGTGTCCGAACGCTTGTCGTGGTCGCGCAGGTTGATCAGGAAGCGGCCGTTGTTCAATGTGGAGTTGGTGCCGTCGATCCCCACGTAGGAGGTGAGCGAGACCACGTCGGGATCTTTCAGGATCGCATCGGCAAGCGCTCGCTGGCGAGTGACCATCGCTTTGTACGAGACCGAGTTGTCGGCCACGCTGATCCCTTCGATCACGCCGACGTCCTGCACCGGGAACAGCCCCTTCGGAATCACGATGTACAAAAGGGCTGTCAGCACGACGGTGCCTATGGCCACCATCAGGGTCAGGATCTGATGATCCAGCACCCAGCGCAGACCCCGTTCGTAGGCGGCGAGCGTCTTGTCGAAGATGCCCTCGCTGATGCGCTCGAAGCGGCTTGGATGACGGTCGACCTGGGCCTTCAGGAGGCGCGCGCAGAGCATGGGCACCACGGTCAGCGAGACCACGGCGGACAGCACGATGGTGACTGCGAGCGTCACCGCGAATTCGCTGAAGAGGCGCCCGATCACGCCACCCATGAAGAGCAGCGGGATCAGCACGGCGATCAGCGAGATAGTCAGCGAGAGAATCGTGAAGCCAATCTGCCCGGCGCCTTCTAGCGCGGCTTCCAGTGGCGTCTTGCCTTCCTCCAGATAACGCACGATGTTCTCGATCATCACGATCGAGTCGTCGACGACGAAGCCGGTGGCAATGATCAGCGCCATCAGCGAGAGGTTATCGATGGAGTAGTTCAACTGGTACATCACGGCCAGCGTGCCGATCAGCGACACCGGCACTGAGATGCTCGGGATGATGGTAGCCGGCACGTTACGCAGGAACACGAAGATCACCGCCACCACCAGCACGATCGCCAGCCCGAGTTCGAGCGCCGCGTCCGAGACCGACGAGCGGATCACGCCCGTGCTGTCCGAGACGACCGTGACCTTCATGCCGGCCGGCAACGTTGATTCGAGCTGCGGCAACTGCTTCATGATCTGGTTGACGGTCGCGATCACGTTCGCGCCCGGCTGCCGCTGGACGTTCAGCACGATCGCGGGCGTGCCGTTGTACCAGGCGCCGCGCTCGACGTCCTGGGGCGCCGTGGTCACGTTGGCGACGTCACGCATGAACACAGGCGCGCCGTTCTGGTAGGCGATCACTGTGCTCAGGTAGTCTTTCGGATCGCTTATCTGGTCGTTGCCGTTGATCGTGTAATCAAGGTCAGGCCCGTCGAAGTTGCCCTTCGGCTGGCTCACGTTGACGTAGCTGAGCAACGTTCGCAGATCGTCGATATTCAGGCCATAGGCCGCCAGCTTGTGCGGGTCCGCTTCAACGCGGATGGCGGGTACATTGCCGCCGCTGGTGGTGACCACACCCACGCCCGACACTTCCGAAATCTTCGTGCCGAGGCGGTTATTAGCGGCGTCTTCCAGTTGCGTGAGCGACATGGAAGTGGAGGTGACCGCCAGCGTCAGGATCGGCTGGTCCGCCGGATTCACCTTCGCATAGGTTGGCGGTCCGGGCAGGCCAGTCGGCAGAAAGCTGTTGGCCGCGTTGATGGCCTGCTGGACATTTTGCTGCGCGATATCGAGGTTCAGCGACAGGTCGAACTGCAGCGTGATGACCGACGCGCCGTCCGAACTGTATGAGGTCATCTGCTGCAAACCGGGAATCTCGCCCAGTTGCACTTCGAGCGGCGCAGTCACCGTGGTGGCCATCACATCCGGGCTCGCGCCCGGATAGAAGGTCTGCACCTGGATGGTCGGATAGTCGACGTTAGGCAGCGAGGAAACCGGCAGCACGCGCACTGCGACGAGGCCCACTAGTACGAGGGCGATCATCAGCAGCAGCGTGGCTACCGGTCTAAGAATAAACAGGCGGGAGATATTCATCGGCGCGTGGGCTTAGCTTCTACGAGGCTGCATCGGCCGCGGCCGCAGCCGCCCCCGAAGCACCGGCGTGGGCGTGCTTATGCTGACCCTGAGCGCCGCTCGCTCCGGACGCCGGGGCTTCGGCGGCAGTGCTGCCCGAGGCGGGTTTCGCCGCAACTGCCTGGATCTTCAAGCCGTCGCTCAAGCGGTCGGTGCCATCGGTCACCACGATGTTGCCCGCCGTAAGCCCTGACTTAATGACCGTGTTCTTGCCGTCGCTCGGTCCCAGGGTGACCTTGTGCACGGATACGGTGTTGTTCGCGTTCACGAGGTACACGTAGTCGCCCGGCGCGCCGGTTTGCACCGCTGGCGTGGGCACCAGCACGGCATTTTGCAAGGTATCGACGAGCAGCTTGACGTTGACGAACTCGCTCGGGAACAGTGCTTCGTCGTCGTTCGCGAAGGTTGCCCGAAGGGTTATCGTGCCCGTGCTCGTCGCCATCTGGTTGCTGACCGCGTAGAGCGTGCCGGTGGCGATCTCCTTCGAGTTGTCGCTGCTGTAGGCGGTGACCGGCAGGCTCGCGCCGCCGTGCATGCGCTGCAGCACACTCGCGAGCGAGTCTTGCGGCACCGTGAATTGCACGGTGGTGGGTTTCATGGTGGTGATGACCACGATACCCGGCGATGACGAAGCGGTAACGTAGTTGCCTGGATCGACGAGGCGCAGGCCGACGCGCCCGGAAACCGGTGCTGTGATGCGGCAATAAGCGAGGTCAAGATCGAACTGCGCAATGTTCGCCAGGTCGACTTTCACCGCAGCCTCGTCCTGCTGCACGAGGAATTGCTGGTCGGCAAAGGTCTGCTCGGCAATGGACTTGCGCTCGTTCAACTGCGTGAAGCGGACGAGGTCTGCGCGCGCCTGCGCAAGTGCAGCCCGGTCCTTGGCGAGTGTCGCCTCAGCCTGCTGCTTGTCGATTTCATACTGGCGCGGATCGATCTGGGCAAGGAACTGCCCCTTCTGCACGTCCTGGCCTTCACGATAGCCGACAGCAGTCAGGTATCCGCTCAATTGAGGCAGCACAGTCACGGTGGCGGTGGGGGTCACCGTGCCCAGTTCACTCAGGATCTCAGGCATTGAGCCGAGGGTCGCGGTAGCAACCGTCACCACTTGTGGTGGAGTCGCGCGCTGCGGCTTCTTGGCCCGCAGCAAATGCACGGCCACGACTGCTATCAGCACCAGCACCATCAACAAGAGCAAGAAGCGCCAGCGCCTCCTGGGCTTTACCTGCGTGGAACCGGTGTCGCTCATACCGCTCATACCTACGCCCTCCGAAAACAATCTCTGCCCTGGATAACCGGGCGGTGCAATCAGGAAGCCGCCCGGCAAGTGCCACATGTCTTTCATCCCCGGCTCAGCCGGGGTATGACGGGATCTCCGTCATGATCCGCAAAAAAGCTCGCTGAGTCAGCCGGGCAATGCTGCGGTTTTATTCGTTAGCGGAATTCGTGGGCAAGACCCGGCGACGACCTGGGCCTGCTTTGAATTCGCATTGTGATTGCTGCTTCAGATCTCATTCATTCGGTAAGCGGAGTTAAGCGGCTACGGCGTGGCATTGAGAGGATTGCGTCCCTTATGATCGAACGAGTGCATACAAGTTCATCAGCTTGACGCAATGACAATGACACCTTCAATGAATGGATAAGACGGTATCGCAGTGTAACGAACCGGAGGCTGAATTTTGATTGATCGTGTGGGGCGAAGCATTCCGAATCATTACGAAAGGAGCGTGCGTAACGTCGTGTAATACAACGGCGGTACTTTCTTAAGAAAGTACCGCAAACATCATCGATATGGGGCTCCATCGGCTGTTGTTAGTTTATCGAAAGCTAATGGAAAGTTAGTGGTGTAGCTAGTGATCAAAGCCAAGGGCGGATGTCGGACGGCTAGATTCATTTAGCTTACAAATAGCCTGTGTATTCCTAACTAAATAGTCGCCGAGGTTCTGCAGATGTCACTCGCTAGCGGTTTAGGCTGATCCCGCTCGCCGCGGCCCGGTAGAGGCACGCACCACAAGTTTAGGCGGCGGAGCGATAACCATCGATGGTTGCATCTCGGGCATTTGAATGAGCTGGATCAGTCGATCGACTGACAACTCCGCAATGGCCGCGGTCTGGATTGCGACAGTCGTCAAAGCGGGATGCACCTGATGCGCGAGCTGGATGTCCGTGATGCCGATCACCGACACATCATCGGGCACCTTGCGGCCAAGCGTGATCAACGCCTGCGCCGCACCAATCGCTAACAGATCATTGGTCGCGAAAATGGCGGTGAGGTGCGGCCGGTTCGCCATCAACTGCATGCAGGCTGCATAACCTGCGTCGATGGAATCGCGGATCTGCAGCACCGCGGCGGCATCCGCTTCAATCCGGGCCTCGCGCATCGCGGCGCGAAACCCGTTGGAACGGGCATCTTGCAAACCGCCGCAGCCGTCGCCGATCAGCAGGCCAATCTCACGGTGGCCGAGTTCAAGCAGATGCCCGGCGGCCAGCGCGCCCGCGTGCGCAAAATCCACTGCGATGCAGGGCAGGGCAGGCGGCGTTTCCGGATGCTCCCACATGGCCAGCAGGATTGGCGCGCTGTGCATGGCCGACGCGCACAGGTCGTTAATGGCAATGTCCGTGTTCATCACGAGTACGCCATCCGCCAGCGTTCCCGCGATCTGATTCAAATATGCCCGGCCAATCTCGGCGTCGTCGTCGGTATTGCACACCATCAGGAAATGGCCTGCCTTGCGGGCCGCGCGCTCGGCTGCCAGCACGAACTCGGGGTAGAACGGGTTCGAGATATTGGAGAGCATCAAGGCTAGCGTGGACGAGCGGCCCTCGGCCAGCGCACGCGCGTTCAGGTTGGGCCGATAACCGAGATCGGCAATTGCCTTAAGCACGCGGTCGGCCGTTTCCGGGCGCACTTTTTCGCGATTGCGCAGCACGTTGGACACGGTCGCCGCGGTGACATGCGCACGCTTCGCAACTTCGGACAGAGTGACCATTTTTCTATTTATCCCACATTCAGGGAATGCGATTCAAATGTTGCAAGCGCTTGGCGACGTTGATAACTTCTGGAAAACACAACGGAGACACGCATCATGGCTTGCTATATCGTACCCGAATTTAAGCGGTTAAATACACAGTGCACAAGGGTGTGCCGTTTATTTTGCGCAAAAATTTAAGCGGTTAAATCCGGGAGGCAACATGGCGGCAATTCGTCTCATGAACGTGCAGAAGTCATATGGCGACCACCCGCCGGTGATCCGGCGCGTGAACCTCGATATCGCGCAGCACGAGTTCTGTGTGTTCCTCGGGCCATCGGGGTGCGGCAAGTCTACCCTGCTGAGAATGATCGCCGGTCTTGAAGACTTGAGCGAAGGTGAGCTGCAGATTGGCGGACGTCTCGTGAACGATGTGCCCGCAGCAGCGCGCGGCGTCGCCATGGTGTTCCAGAGCTACGCGTTGTTTCCGCACATGACTGTGTTCGACAACATGGCGTTCGGCCTGAAACTCGCGAAGCAGCCCAGGGACGTGATTGACCGGAAGGTGCGTGAGGCCGCGCGCATCCTGCAACTGGATAGTTACCTTGACCGGTTTCCCAAAGCACTTTCCGGTGGCCAGCGCCAGCGTGTCGCGATCGGTCGGGCCATCGTGCGCGAACCCGGTGTGTTCCTGTTCGATGAACCGCTGTCGAATCTCGATGCTGCGTTACGCGGCCAGACGCGTGTGGAAATTGCCCGGCTGCACCAGCGCTTTGCAAACGCGAGCGTGGTCTATGTGACCCACGATCAGGTTGAGGCGATGACGCTCGCCGACAGGATCGTGCTGCTGCACGCAGGCGCGGATGCCGAGCGGTTCGGCAGCGTTGCGCAGACGGGTGCGCCGCTTGAGTTGTATCACCATCCGAAGTCGCGCTTCGTGGCGGGTTTCATCGGCTCACCGAGAATGAATTTCGTCGATGCCGTGGTCGAGTCGATTGGTGCCGGCAGCGTGACGGTCACGCTGGCGCAAAGTGGCGAGCGGCTGGTTGCGCATGTTGATGGTCAACGGCTGCAGCGCGGCCAGCCGGTCACGCTCGGCGTGCGCCCCGAGCACCTGCAGCTCGATGGTGACGAGCAGTTCATTCAGTGCGTCACCGTGCTGTCGGAGCGGCTCGGCGAGCACAGCTACGTGCATGCGGATCACGCGACAGGCACGCTCGTCGCGAAAGCGCCCGGCGATACATCGATCAGCGCAGGCGAGCGCGTCCGCATTCACGTTCCGGCTTCAGCGTGCCACGTGTTCGACGCGGATGGACTGGCGCTTCGGCGCAGCATGGTCGAGCCCGAGCGAGCCGCGGCATGAGCGTCACTTAGCACAACGCATAGATTCAATAATCAATTCCGCCACAGAGCGGGTTACATCGTCTGGCAGCGAATTGCTGTCAGCCAACAAGGTAGTCAAGGAGACAAACATGATTGCACATCGCCTTCGCAGTCTGGCTCACACATCAGCGGCGCTCGCGCTGGCAGCGGGCGTGCTCTGCTGCACAGTGGCCGACGCCGCCACGCTGACCGTCAACGTATCGGCGCGCGGTAATCAGCGCTCGACCTGGCAGGATGCGTTCGACAAGTTCAAAAAAGCCAATCCCGACGTCGACCTCAAGGTGACCTATATCACCGAGGAGGCGTACAAGGTCCAGATGGGCGGCTGGCTTGCCACCGATCCGCCCGATGTAGTCTCGTGGCACGACGGCGAGCGGATGGCGTATTACGCACAACGCGGCTTGCTGGACGACTTGTCGCCGGACTGGAGCAAGAACGGCTGGTCGCAGCAATACGCGTCGGTCAAGGAAGCGTCAACGTACAAGGGCAAGCAATACGCGGCGCCACTTGGCTACGACGCTTACGGGTTCTTCTATCGGAGGGATTTATTCGAGAAGGCCGGCATCAAGGGCGAGCCGAAAACCTGGGATGAATTCCTCGACGCCTGCAAGAAGCTGAAGGCAAGCGGCGTTGCGCCGATCGCGGTAGCCGCCCGCGACAGCTGGACGCTTGCCGCATGGTTCGATTATCTCGACCTGCGCATTAACGGCAACGTGTTCCATCAACAATTAATGGCAGGCGAAATTCCGTACACCGATCCGCGTGTGAAAAAAGTCTACGCCGCCTGGAAAACGCTGATCGACGATCACTACTTCATCGACAACGCGCTGTCCTACGATCTCGATTCGATCGCGCCTTTTCTCGCGAACGGCAAGGCTTCCATGATGCTGATGGGCACGTTCTTCTCTGCGAGCATTCCGGCCTCCATCCGTCCGCAAACCGGCTTCTTCCGTTTCCCCGTGATCGACGCGAATGTGCCAGTGGCTGAAGATGGACCGGTCAATGTATTGCTGATTCCGGCAAAGGCAAAGAACAAGGCCGATGCCCACAGGTTGCTGGCCTTCATGGAGCAGCCGCAGATCAACGCCGATCTCGCCAAGGGCTGGGGGCAATTGCCGTCAAACAGCCAGTCTGCTGAACCCGAAGATGAAATTTCGAAGGTCGGTTTCCAGACGCTCGCTAATACCAAGGGCGGCATTGCGCAGTTTTACGATCGCGACATGACCAAGGAAATGGCCGACGAAGGGATGAAGGCGATGCAGCAGTTCTATAGCGATCCGTCGCAACTCGACGCCGTGCTCGTTCGTCTCGAAGCGACGCGCAAGCGTATCTACAAGAAGTAAGCAGCGGTAAGACCGGCAGCGCCAGCGGTTGCATGTTGCATCAACGGCTGGCGCCCGCCCACGATTCCTGACGAGGCCCGATCATGTCTGATTCCGTAGCGCGCCGCTTACCCGCGGCGAGGCGCCGGCACGTCTCTACTACACGCCGTCATCAGCACCGTGCCGCATTTTTCTTCCTGTTGCCGGGCTGTGGGTTGTTTTGCCTGTGCGTGGTTTATCCCATCATCAGCAGCATTTCCCTCAGCTTTTATAACTGGGACGGAATGACGCCGAAGACATTCGCCGGTTTCGATAACTACATCGAACTGTTCCACTCGGACACGTTCTACACGGCGCTCAAGAACAACCTGATCTGGCTCGCGCTGTTCTTGCTTGCGCCGCCGTTCGGGCTGCTGTTCGCGTTGTATCTGAACCAGCATATCGGTGGCATGCGCATGGTGAAGTCGCTGTTCTTCGCGCCGTTTGTGCTGTCAGGCGTGGTGGTGGGCCTCGTGTTCAGTTGGTTCTATGACCCGGGCTTCGGTTTGCTAAGGCTGATTGTCGGGCACGGCATTCCAGTGCTCGGTGATCCGCACACGGTGACGCTCGGCATCATCTTTGCCGCGCTGTGGCCGCAAACGCCGTTCTGCATGGTGCTGTACCTCACCGGTCTGACGGCCATCAATCCCGAAGTAGTCGAGGCGGCACGCATGGAAGGCGCGAAGGGCGTGGCGCTGCTTTGGCACGTGATCCTTCCGCAATTGCGGCCCGCCACTTTCATGGCCGTGGTGCTCACCGTGATCGGCGCGCTGCGAAGCTTCGACCTTATTGCGGTGATGAGCGGCGGCGGTCCGTTCGACAGTTCCACCGTGCTCGCCTATTACATGTACGACCAGGCGATCAAGTATTACCGCGAGGGGTATTCCGCAGCGATTGCAGTCGTGCTGTTCGCCATCATGCTCGTCTATATCGTGTTCCACCTGCGCCGCATGCTGCGCGAAGAACGCTGATTTCCAGGAGTCACGTGTCATGTATCCACTTCCCGTCGAACGCTGGAAACCCCTTAACCGGAGGTTGTACAAAGCCTCGCTACCAATTGCGCTGCTGATATGGCTGCTGCCGATGCTGGCCGTGCTCGTCACCTCCATTCGCTCTTCCGATGAACTGGCGCAAGGCGACTATTGGGGCTGGCCGAAGCATTTCGCATTGATCGAAAACTACGGCACGGCGCTTACGCAAACGCCCATGCTGCATTACTTCGCCAATAGTGTGCTGATCACCGTGCCGTCGGTGATCGGCGCGATCGTGCTGGCGTCGATGGCGGGTTTTGCTTTGGCAACTTACAAGTTTCCGGGTAATACCGCCGTGCTGTTCGCGTTTGTCGCCGGCAACTTCGTACCCATCCAGATCCTGATGATTCCGGTACGCGACATGGCGCTGAAAGTGGGCTTGTTCAATACCGTGTGGGCGCTGGTGATATTTCATGTGTCGTTTCAGACCGGCTTTTGCACGCTGTTCCTGCGCAACTTCATCAAGCAGTTGCCGTTTGAGTTGATCGAGGCGGCGCGGGTGGAAGGAGCGAGCGAATGGACCATCTACCTGCGGATCGTGCTGCCGCTGATCCGGCCGGCGCTCGCCGCGCTCGGCATTCTCGTATTCACGTTTGTCTGGAACGACTACTTCTGGGCGTTATGCCTCACGCAAGGCGATGAGGCCGCGCCGATCACCGTAGGCGTCGCCGCACTCAAGGGGCAATGGACCACCGCCTGGAATCTCGTGGCGGCCGGTTCGGTGCTGGCCGCGTTGCCCTCCGTGCTCATGTTCTTCGCGATGCAAAAGCATTTCGTCGCCGGTCTGACTTTTGGTGCGAGCAAGGGCTAAGCGCTTGTTTGCCGTTATTTCCTAGCGAGACTTTCTCATGCAACTTGGTGTGTGTTATTACCCGGAACAATGGCCCCGTTCAATGTGGGTCGACGATGCAAAGCGTATGGCCGAGCTCGGCATCACGCACGTGCGGATTGCGGAATTCGCGTGGAGCCGGATGGAGCCGCGCGCTGGTGAATTTGTCTGGGAATGGCTTGACGAAGCCATCGAGACGCTGGCCGCTGCGGGGCTGAAGCTCGTGCTGGGTACACCGACCGCGTCGCCGCCAAAATGGCTGGTCGACGCGCATCCGGAAGTGTTGCCGGTGCGGGCGGATGGCGTGCGCTGGAACTTCGGTTCGCGTCGCCATTACGATATTTCCAGCGAAATTTATCGGCGCGAGTGCGTGCGGTTTGTCACGGCGATGGCGGCGCGCTACGGGAGCAATCCCTCTATTGTCGCTTGGCAGACCGATAACGAACTCGGCTGTCACGATACCGTGCCGAGCTATTCCCCGGCCGCGCTGAAGCGCTTTCACGCGTGGCTGCAGCTTCGCTATGAGAGCGTCAATGCGCTCAACGAGGCATGGGGCAATGTGTTCTGGAGCATGGAGTATTCGTCGTTCGATGCGATCGGTTTACCGAACCTGACGCCCACCGACGCCAATCCAATTCATCTGGTCGACTTCCGCCGTTTCATGTCCGATGAGGTGGCGAGTTTTCATCGCGAGCAGATCGAGGTGTTGCGGCGGCATGCGCCCAATGCAGACCTGCTGCATAACTTCATGGGCTTTTTCACTACCTTCGATCATTACCGTTTTGCCGAAGATAACGCGATCGACGTGGCCGCGTGGGATAGCTATCCGATCGCACGCACTGAGTCCATCCCGCTGCCCGAAGAGCAGAAAGCGCGTTATGCAAGGACGGCGCATCCCGACGTTTCCGCGTTCGATCACGATCGTTATCGATCCATAGGCCGTGGTCGTTTCTGGGTGATGGAGCAACAAGCGGGACCGGTGAACTGGGCGTCGTGGAATCCGGTGCCGGCCAAGGGCATGGTCAGGCTTTGGGCTTACGAAGCGTTCGCGCACGGCGCGGAACTGGTGTCATATTTCCGCTGGCGCCAGTGTCCGTTTGCGCAGGAACAGATGCACTCCGGGCTCAATCTGCCAAACAACGAGCTGTCGCCGGGCGGCCTTGAAGTGCAGCAGGCGGCCCGCGAGATTGCGGCAACGGCCTCTCTTTCAGGACTCGGCGAACCCACTCGCGCGGCTACCGCGATCGTGTTCGACTATGAGACGCAATGGATGTTCGAGATTCAGCGTCACGGCAAAACCTTCGACTACCAGATGTTGGTGTTCGACTACTACGAGGCGCTGCGTGAACTTGGGCTGGATGTCGATATTGTTTCGAGCAAGGCTGATCTGTCGTCGTACCGGCTAGTGGTCGTCCCGAGCATTGCGGTAATCGATGAAACGCTCGTCGGCCAGATAGAAAGGAGTTCTGCGCAATGGGTCTTCGGTCCGAGGAGCGGTTCGAAGACGACTGCGTTTGCGATTCCGTCGAGTCTCCCACCCGGCGCACTACAAAACGTATTGCCGATGCAGGTGCTCGAAGTCGAAACGCTGCGCCCGACGCTCACACCCCAGCTTACTTTCGGTGATCAGCAGGGGCATGCAACGCATTGGCGCGAGCATGTCCGCGCCAACGGCGACACGCGTGTCGATGCCCAGTTCGATGACGCATGGCCAGCCGTGCTAAGTCATGGAACGGTTCGATACGTGGCGGCGTGGCTGTCGCACGGATTGCATCGCGCGGTACTTGAACAGGCGGCGAAGGAGGCCGGCATCGAAACTCAACTGCTGGCCGACGGCTTGCGTGTTCGTCGCCGTGGTGATCTGACTTTCGCGTTCAACTTCGGCGTGCTGCAAGTTCAAGCGCCTGCACCGGTCAATGCGACATTTGTGCTCGGACAGCGGCAGCTTGCGACGGGCGATGTCTGCGCGTGGAAGGGCGCGCAGACTGATTGAGCTAACGTGCGCTGAACGCGCTTCCGGACCTCAAGCGACTCGTCGGCCTTCGACCGGGTATCCGGGATCGGTATAACCCGGCGTCGACGCATGCCCAGGCGCAACGAGGCTATCAACAAGTTTTTCGTCCTCGGGTCCGAGTTGCAACGTCAGTGCTTCCACGTAGCTGTCCCACTGCGCTTCGGTACGCGGGCCCGCGATCGTGCTGCTGACAATGCGGTTCTTGAGCACCCATGCGAGAGCGAAGGCAATGGAAGTCGTTCCACGTTTCGCAGCGTGATCCGCGATCGTTTGTGCAATCCTGAGCGATTCCGGACGCCACTCGGTCTGCTGGATTCGCTTGTCACCTCGGCCTGCGCGCGAGTCGGCCGGCGGCGGGGCATCCACTGCATATTTGCCGCTGAGGACGCCGCGCGCGAGCGGGCTATACGGGACCACACCCAGACCGTAGTGCGCCGCTGCCGGCAGTTGCTCGACTTCCGCGGTACGGTCGACCAAGTTGTAGAGCGGTTCACTCGCGACGGGCCGGTCAATGCCCATCTGGTCAGTGAGACGCGCGATTTCGGCAATGCGCCAGCCACGGAAATTGGACAAGCCGAAGTAACGGATCTTGCCCTGTCGAATCAGGTCGCCGATCGCGCGTACGCCTTCTTCCAGCGGGGCGTCAACGAGCGCCCGGTGAAAGTACAAAATGTCGATGTAGTCCGTGCCCAGACGCTTCAGGCTCGCTTCCACAGACTGGATGATCCACTTGCGCGACTGCCCCTGTTCGTTCGGGCCTTGCGAGGTCGGAAAGCCGAACTTCGTGGCGATGACCCAGTTGTCCCGACGATCAGCAATGGCTCGCCCAACGATTTCTTCTGAACGACCCGCGTGATAAACGTCAGCGGTGTCGATGAAATTTACGCCTTGATCGAACGCTTTGTCGACGATGCGCTTTGAGGTCGCCTCGTCAGTTTCGCCGCCGAACATCATCGCGCCCAGACACAAGGGCGAGACCTTGAGGGCGCTACGGCCCAGATACCGATAGTCCATTCTTTTTGCTCCATTCAAGCAGCGTTTGCGACAAGCAAGCGCCAATTTACCAACTGTATCAGCATGTGACTAGACGGTGGAATCGGCATGCGTCTATGAACCAGATTCATGAATGGCCCGCGAACGATATGAACACGTTTGACGCGGCCGCAACCGCCCGCGCAATCCCAAAAAAACGCCTGCGGCTGGCTTGACATCGCGCTACGAGTCTCTATAGTTAACTCCATGGTTAAGTTTCAGGAAAACGCATTGGACCGCACTTTCGCCGCGTTGGCTGACCCAACGCGGCGTGCGCTCCTTGCACGTCTGTCCGCCAGTGCGGACCTGTCCGTCAGCGAACTCGCGCAGCCGTTTGCGATGTCGTTGCCGGCCGTGATGAAGCATCTCGATGTTTTGTCGGATGCCGGTCTGATCACGCGCGCCAAGACGGGCCGCACCGTCGCGTGCCGGCTTGCCGCCGGACCGATGGAGGAAGCAATGGAATGGCTCAACCGCTACCAGCGCTTCTGGACCGATACCCTTGATCGCCTTGCAGCCTTCGTGGAGGAGGATCCATGTCCACCCAACCCAGTCTCACGCTCCAGCGCCGAATCAACGCAAAGCCCGCCAAAATCTACGCCGCGTGGACGGAGCCGTCGCAAATCGTGAAGTGGATGCATCCCAACAACAACGAGGTGGTTCACGCGGAGATGGACGTGCGGGACGGCGGACGCTTCCGGATCGTGATGCGCACGCCCGAGGGTGAGCAGCACGACGTAAGCGGTGTGTTTCAGGAGGTCGTTGCAGACGAAAAACTCGTCTACACATGGGCGTGGCGTAGCACCCCGGAGCGGGAGTCCCTCGTGACGTTAACTCTGCGCGGCGAGGGTGAGGGCGAGCGCACGTTACTGACGCTAAAGCATGAGCAATTTGCAGATATTGCAGCACGTGATGACCACGAGAGTGGCTGGAATCATGTCCTCGATGAACTTGTACGGCACTTTGCCTGATCACTTCAGTACAGGAGGATGCAAATATGGAACCGCATCGAATTGTTTCGAGGGAAGAATGGCTGGCGGCGCACAAGGCGCATCTGGCCGAAGAAAAAGCGTTGACGCATGCGCGGGACGCGCTCGCCGAAAAACGTCGCGCGTTGCCCTGGGTAAAGGTCGGCACGACCTATACGTTTGACACTCCAGAGGGTCGCAAGACGCTGGCTGAACTGTTCAACGGACGTAGCCAGCTGATTCTCTATCACTTCATGTTAGGGCCGGACTGGGAGGAGGGGTGCCCGGGTTGCTCGTTCGTGTCCGATCATATTGACGGCGCGTTGCAGCATGTCGAGCAACGCGATGTTGCGTACGTCGCTGTGTCGCGTGCGCCGCTTGAAAAAATCGAAGCGTTCAAAAAACGCATGGGTTGGCAGTTCCGCTGGGTGTCGTCGTTCGGCAGCGAGTTCAACTACGACTATCACGTGTCGTTCACACCCGAGCAGCGCAAAAAATGTCAGGTGTACTACAACTTCGAGGCGGGCGACGTCACGGAGGGGGAATTCGACAGCGATGAGTTACCCGGGCTCAGCGTGTTCTACAAGGACGATGCGGGCGATGTGTTCCATACATTCTCTGCGTATGGACGCGGCGGTGAACCGCTCATCGGCACCTACACCTTACTCGACTTCACCCCAAAGGGACGAGACGAAGAGCGCAACATGATGGACTGGTTACGTCACCACGATCGTTATGACGAGGTGCGTGACGGTAACGGTAACCATGCCGATACCGGGACGGCTGCGACCGACCAGACTTCGCCGCATGAGGCCGGACGCGGTTGCCACTAGCCGAACGTGGCGGATTCAAAAAACTGCGAACAGGCACAGGTTCCGCGCGCCAACAGCGCGTGCGGCGCCTCTAATTCCATAGGAGAAACGCCCGTGATGGACCGCATCATGGCGATGCGGACATTCGTGCGCATTGTCGACACCAACAGCTTTACCCGCGCCGCAAGCTCGCTCGGGATTCCGCGCGCAACCGCTACAACGCTACTGCAGGGCCTCGAGGAAATGCTTGGCATCCAGTTGCTCGTGCGTACCACGCGCCGGCTCAACCTGACCGCCGAGGGGGCCGCGTATTACGAGCGTTGCGTGCAGATTCTTGCTGACATCGACGACATCGAGGCGAGCCTGCAGCATACCGACGACCGGCCGCGCGGACGGCTGCGCGTCGAGTTGCCGGCGGCTGTCGCCAACGCGATCGTGCTTCCCGCGCTCGACGACTTTCACGCGCGCCACGAGCATATTGTGCTCGCGTTTGGCGTCAGCAACCGGCAGGTCGACCTGGTCGGCGAAGCAATCGATTGCTGCATCCTGACTGGGCCGTTGCCGGATACGGGACTTTCGGGTCTGTCGGTCCGCCGGCTTGGCGCGCTGGAGCATGTGACCTGTGCGAGCCCGCTTTACTTAGCGCGGCAGGGCATGCCGTTGGGGATGGAGGAACTGACCGGTCATGTCGCGGTAAATTGCATGTGTGCGCAAACCGGGCGTCCGGCGGACTTCGGTTTTCAAGTCGATGGCGAGACGGTCAACGTGCCGCTTGGGGGCTTCGTGCAGGTCAGCGACGAGCATGCCTATCTGGAGTGCGGGTTGCGGGGGCTAGGGCTGATCCAGCCGCCTAGGGCGCTCGCGCAGCCGTATCTCGACTCTGGGCGGCTGCGTGAAGTGCTGCCGCACTACCGGCCCGCAGCCATGCCGGTATCGGTCGCCTATCTGCGTCATCGCCTTGTTCCGCCGCGCGTGCGCGCATTCGTCAACTGGCTGGCGGAACTGTTCGAGACGACGGGTCACGTGAGTCATGGGTTGCCGCTCGAATCACCACGTGGATTACCACATGAGCTGTCGGGCATGCGTCCGATTTTGCGTGGGATGGAGGCGGATGAACCGGTCTGAGGAAGGAGTTTGCGACCCGGATTACTCCGCGTCCAGCCAGGAATCGAGACCCACGCGGAACGCGACGGCCGCGATGACCGGAACCGTCAGCATCATGACTATGCCGAAGTTCTCGATCATGTCGCCGTACATGATCGGTTTGTACAGAACAATGCCCGAGACAATAACGAAGGCGATAAAACCGACGATGACCATCAGGATGCTGCGGAGCGCACGAGACGGTTGCCAGCGCTTCGGTTTGCGCGGGGCGGCACCAGGCTGCTTCGCATTCGGCGAAGTGTCGGGTTCAGATTTCTTTTGATTTTCTGGCATGGCGCAGCTAGGTGAGGGAGGACCGAATCCGGAGATGAGGCCGGCTACATTCGGGAGTGTCAGTGGAACGTGTCATTGCGACGGGTTGCGATGAGCTGGCCGACACCCGATGATTGTGTCACACGCGGAGTAAGCTGAGCAGGAAGCCGCGAGTTCATGCCGGCGTTTGCCATCGGCGGAGTCCTGCCGGTCCATCTGCACCCGTCGTCCGGTGCTTTCATTCTCCATTCAACCCAGATGATACTGCTGCTACTGCTCGATACGGTGAAGTGCCGTAATGCGCAGTGATTGTCGAGTTTCAGAGGCCAACTTCCTGCTACTGCGAGGCGCGCTTGTACGACTCCAGTTCGCTTGAAAACCGTTGCGTCCGCGTGCCGTTGCTGCCGTAGTATTCCTCGTCGGATTTTACCCAGCGGCCGATCTCGGGAACGTACCAGAATGCCTTGTAGAGTCGGCCGGTTGCCACGACCGGCGTAGCCTTTCGTGTCTGCACCACTACGGTTGTACCGGCCTGAGTCGAGAGTGCTCCTGTCGTAGCGGACTGCATGGGTGCGGTCTCCGCTGTCCATTGGCCTTCGGCTTCGATCTTGATCGCTTCAAATTTGCCGGCAGGGACCTCTACGGATTCAGGGCCGACAACCTTGAAGCGGGTATCGAACGATTCCGAAGCGTGCCTTACGTTGGGGTGCGCTTCCGAATATTTCAGGTCCCACGTCTTTCCGATCGAGAGCGGAAAAAACAAAGGCCGATTGACCGTCGTTTCGGTTCCATTCACATTACGTGAACGGCTCCAGTCTGCGCCCTCGACCACTTCAATCGCTGCTTGCGTGGTACCGGCCTGCTTCGTTTCAAAGTAGATATGGTCGGACGTCGTACGGAGCACGACGATCTCGTTATGTGTCTGGCGCCAACCATTGGGCGCCGTCTCCACTGTGTCGACATAGGTCCAGGTATCTCCCGGACTGAGCTTTGGGGCAGACGTGGATTGCGCGTGCGCGAGCAGCGGAATAGCCGACGAAATCAGGAGCACGAGGGTTCTTATCGTTTTCATGGTCAATGGTTTTTATATTATGGCGACCGTCCTCGAATGCGATCAACGGGCGCCGTATGCGGCTGAGAATGCCCCGGGTACGCTTTAGCGCTTGGCTTTCAAAACAGACAGGTAAGGTGCGGCAGCGGCGCGAGACGCGCACGATCGTACCATGCAGGTAATGCAGCAAGCGATGCGGCAATCAGGAATTTGCGTTGTGACTTCTGGCCTTGGCGGCGGCGGTTTTAGCGGCCCGGGTCCCTGTCAGGCCCAATATCTCATTCACTTGAGCGGTCTCGATTTCAAGTCGCTTACGGATGTAACTCAAGAACTGCTTGGCATTTTCCGAAAGAGGTTTGCCGGGCCGAAATATAAGAAGCCCCAGGAATTGAACGTTAAACGAAAGCGGCTTCATCACGAGTCCGCGTGGAACGAAGTCAAGCGCGGCGATTGGATGGACGATTGAAAGACCCACGCCGGATAACGCAAGTTCACAAGCCGTGACCGAAAGCGGCGTTTCAACGCATGAGCGAAGCGTTACACCGTGTTCGCTCAAAGCCGAGTCGAGTCGTCTCCGAGTCGTGTCTTCAGGATTAAGGGATATGAAGTTGTCCGTAGCGAGGTCCGTGGCATCGATTACGCGTTTGCGCGCCAGCCGATGCTTGGGCGACATGACGACAACACCCTGGAAGTTCGCGAACTGAGAATGTTCCAGTCCATGGACGGCCACTTCATCGTTCATCAAGCCAAAGTCGACATGTCCTCCAGACACCTGTTCGTGGACAGCACGCGAGCTCATGACCTGCAACGTCATCTGCATGCTGCGCTCTTGAGGCGCGAAGTCCGCGATCGCACGCGCGAGAAAGCAGTTTCCAAACGCTGGATACGAAGCCAGCGCTAGTCGTCCAAGTCCGAACAGGCCAAGACTTCGAATGCGATGTTCGATAGCTTCATAGCCGACAAAATAGCGATCAACCTCGGTCATTAAAGCAAACGCTTCCTGCGTCGGAAGCAGGCGTCCCCGTACGCGTTCAAAAAGACGCAAGCCCGCGAGCGTCTCGAGCTTTCTGATCGACTGGCTCACAGCAGGCTGCGAAACGCCAAGCAAACCTGCCGCCTTGCTGGTCGTTCCCGCGGTCATGACGGCCCTGAACACCTCAATTTCCCGGATGGACACCTATAAGCTCCAGTTTTAGACCAAGTAGTTTGCGACGTTGCCAGATTATATTGAAGCGTCAAGAATCTGTCGCATCGAATCACTCACCCAGTCGCTCGGACAATGCACTTATATGAATACTTCCAGTCTTCCGCTTCAACCGTTCAAAAGCCTTTCGCCGGGCGTTTTTCGTGCGTCGACAATCGTCTTCGACTCTTACGAGGACTTCGTCGGGCGTAAAAGTCGGCAACCTGACGGCTTCAGCTACGGCGTCACCGGCACGCCTACCAACCGCGAACTGGAGGCGAAGATCGCGGCGCTCGAGGGCGCCAGACATTGCGTCGTCACACCGTCAGGCCAAGCCGCGTTGGTCGCCTCGGTGCTCCCGTTTGTCAGCGCGGGCGATCACGTCCTAGTCTCCGATGCTTGTTATGGTGGACTAAAGGCTTTTGCACATCAATGGCTGACGCGTCTATCGGTCGAGGTCGGTGTTTATCCGGCCAACGCAGGCGCGGAGATTGAATCGTACGTCAAGCCGAATACAAGAATGATCTGCCTGGAGTCCCCGGGCACCATCACGATGGAAATGCCGGACGTACCCGCGATCGTGGCCGTCGCGAAGCGACACGGCATCATGACAATGATGGACAACACCTGGGCTAGTCCGCTTGCATTCAAGCCGATCGAGCACGGTGTCGACTTGAGCATCGAGGCCGCAACCAAATTTTTCGGTGGGCATTCGGATTTGTTGATGGGCTCGATCAGCACGAGCAACACGAGTTTTTACGAGCAGCTTCGCGAGGCACAGGCGACGATTGGTCTCGCTGTCAGCGCTGATGACTGCTTCCTCGCATTGCGCGGGCTCGAAACTTTCAAGCTTCGGTTCGATATGCAAAGTGCCAGCACGATGAAAGTAGTCCGATGGCTGCAGGCGCACCCCTTGGTGGCCGAGATGTTGTTTGCTCCGCTGGAGACGGATCCAGGGCATGCCATCTGGAGGCGGGATTTCAAAGGCAGCGGATGCTTGTTCTCGTTCGTACTCAATACTGGGTCTGAACAAGCATTGTCGGCATTTTTCAATGCGCTGAAGCTTTTTTCGATAGGCGCGAGTTGGGGCGGCACGCATAGCCTGATCGCGTTTTATCCGGCATCGCTTCAGAAAGGGCGCAAGTTCGCAACGACAGACCAACCGGTCATTCGCGTGTCCGTTGGCCTTGAGGACCCGGATCATTTGATTGCGGACCTCGATCAAGGGCTTGCGCACTATGCGTCGCATTTGTCCACCGGCCGTTGAAGGATTGATGTCGGGTTCGAATGCCGGCGGTTGATCCTTCATGGCAATCCACGTTACCAAGAAAGGAGACACGATGGATGAGCTATTCCTGCGAGCGCTGCCGTTGCTGAAGCTCGCAATTCTTACGACTCTGGAGCTGGGTTTTCTCTCGTTCGCGCTCGGCGCAGCACTAGGTCTGCTAGTAGCGCTCGCACGCATCAGCACCTATCGGGCGGTGCGTGCCGCTGCGTTCGCCTATGTTTCGGTCTTTCGCGGCACGCCACTGCTATTGCAACTGCTAGTGGTCTACTTCGGCCTGCCGTCGTACGGCATCACGATGGGACCGTTCGCAGCCGCTACGGTCGCGCTCACGCTTTTTGTCGCTGCTTACCTGAGCGAAGATTTTCGCGCAGGAATAGTTGC
>NZ_JAQGMM010000191.1 GCF_028292365.1 Caballeronia sp. | reverse complement strand
CAGGCACAGAGACCATGCTGCTTTCGTTGGCGCGAGACACCGAGTCTTCTTTCTTTGAAAGATCGACGCACTTTGATCAAACGGCTCTTGTGGTTCCTTGAAGTCGCGCTTGTATCGCTTCGTCGTTATCCGCAATCGTCGCAGTGGACACACTACGAGCCATGCGCATATTAGCGAAACGGCTGTCACGCATTCACTATAACTCGCGGCAAAAAAGGGATTCCGGTGACTTACCCAACCGATATCAAAGATGTCGAGACAATTGATCGCGGCACGCGAGTGCGCGCGCTATTGGCTAGCGGGATCGGTAGCACCATCGAATGGTACGACTTCATCCTTTACGGAACCATGGCGGCGATCGTTTTCGGTCCCTTGTTCTTCCCCGCCCGCGATCCGTCGGTCGCATTGATGCTCTCGTTCGCGTCATTTGCGCTGGCGTTCGCGATGCGCCCAATCGGCGGCATCTTCTTCAGTCATATCGGTGACAGGATCGGCCGCAAGAAAACGCTAGTCATGACGCTCTCGCTCATGGGCGGCAGCACTATGGCTATGGGTCTTTTGCCCGATTACAACGCCATCGGAGTCTGGGCTCCTATCCTTTTGACAGTACTGCGCGTCATTCAGGGAGTCGCGCTCGGGGGTGAATGGGGCGGAGGCGTCCTGCTGGCGGTGGAGTACGCGCCCAAGAAATACCGAGGCCTT
Organism: Caballeronia sp.; assembly: GCF_028292365.1. Taxonomy (GTDB): domain Bacteria; phylum Pseudomonadota; class Gammaproteobacteria; order Burkholderiales; family Burkholderiaceae; genus Caballeronia. Next base: position 17,838 of record NZ_JAQGMM010000191.1, on the reverse strand, counting down.
TTCGGCGCGGTCCCGCAGGTCGGAACCATGCTGGGCCTGGCTCTTGGTTCGTTGGCAGCATCGGGGGCGAGCGCGATCTTCTCGAAAGAGGATTTCCTCAGGGTCGGCTGGCGGATTCCGTTCGTTCTTTCCTTCGTCCTGGTCATCATCGCTTTTTGGATTCGCAGCACGGTCGATGAGACTCCGTCCTTCAAGAAGGTCCTTGCGAACGAGAGCGCGAGCAAGGCGCCGCTGCTGGAAACCGTCAAGTTCCACTGGCGAGCAGTGCTGATGACCATCGGCGCGAAGTTCATCGAAACCTCGGTCTTCTATACCTTCGCAGTATTTTCGATTTCCTATACCATCGGCCTCGGCTTCAAGCGGACCGATACGCTAAATGCGGTGTTGGTTGCCTCGCTCTTATCTGCTCCGATGGTCCTCTTCAGCGCGTGGATCTCCGACCGAATCGGGCGGAAAAAGACTTATATTATCGGCGCCCTCGCTAGTATGGTCTTCGTTCTACCTTTCTTCTGGCTCGTTCATCAAGGATCGGTCGTGTTGCTGTACCTGGCCGTCGTCGTGGGCTTCGCTGTCATCTATCCCATGGTCGGTGCTGTAATGGGTCCGTTGTTTGCCGAGAATTTCCCGCCGGAAGTTCGATACACAGGTATCTCGCTGGGTTACCAGCTCGGAACCGCACTGGTTGGCGGTCCACTGCCACTTATCGCTACCGCGCTCCTGGTTGCCTTCAACGGTTCCTATTTCCCGATCGCCCTTTTCGTAGGTCTCTGCGGCATCATTTCCCTGATTGCCATCTCGTTCGCCAAGGAGGGCCGCGGCCAGGATCTCGACGCCGGGAGGACCGTTCCCCCATCGGGGGTAGGGCCTGCGCTCTACGCCGCAGAACGCCCGCCACGCCTCACGAACCCAATATCCGATAACGGATGAGGTATGCCTCAAGCTACGGGAATCTGGATGACCGACATTGGGGGGCGAGGGTGATCGCGTGGAACGGGCTGTCGCATCGTCGCTGGACCGGGCGCAAGCCCTGGAACTCCGCGCGCAAACTACCCACGCCACCGATGTCCCGGCCACGACCTCGATCCCCGCGATGTTCACGCATAGAGAGACCCGGGCGTAACACACCCGGGCCTGGTACACAAAGACCCTCTCTCACCCCTTTTTGCAAGGTTAATACAGTCATGCCGACTATCAATGCATCTGCGGCACTTCGCCGGTTCCGAGTCCTCGACCTCTCTCGCGTGCGAGCGGGCCCCACATGCGTCCGTATACTCGCCGACTTTGGTGCGGACGTTATCCGTATCGAACCACCACCCGGCGTCGATCCTAACGAGGCGATGTTTGCGGCAGACCGTTGGGGAGGTGATTTTCAAAACCTGAATCGCAACAAGCGTTCGCTCACGCTCAATCTGAAGAAGCCCGAAGGGCTTCGGGTCTTCAAGCGGCTGGTCGAGAACGCCGACGTCGTCGTGGAAAACTGGCGGCCCGACGTAAAAAACCGTCTGGGCGTCGATTATGAATCGTTGCGTGAGATCAACCCGCGCATCATCCTCGCGAGTATCTCGGGCTTTGGGCAGACTGGGCCTTACGCGAAGCGACCAGGGTTCGATCAGATCATTCAGGGCATGGGCGGGCTCATGTCGGTGACGGGCAAGCCCGGGCAAGGCCCGCTGCGGGCAGGTTTAGCCGTGGCCGACTCGAGCACAGGCCTATACGCGGCAATCGGAATTTTGACAGCTTTGCTTGAGCGCGAAGTATCAGGCGTGGGCCAGTGGGTCCATGCATCGCTGCTCCACTCGCAGATCGCCATGATGGACTTCCAGGCGGCTCGCTATTTGAATGATGGCGACTTTCCTCGGCAGGAAGGAAATGACCACCCGACCAGCAGTCCCATGGGCCTCTTCAAAGCCAGCAACGGCATGTTCAATCTTGGCGCATCCGGAGAGGGCAACTGGAAGCGGCTTTGTGAAGCACTCGACGTGGCACAGTGGCTCAAGGACCCTGACTTCGAAACTGAGAAGCTTCGAGTTATCCATCGTGAGCGGCTTACCCAACTGCTGCAGTCAAAGTTTGAGACCAAGCCGGTCGGGCACTGGGTTGAGCTTCTGAACGCCGCCGGCGTACCCGCCGGCCCCGTCTACAACGTCGCGGAGATGTTTGAAGACGAACAGGTCCGTCACCTGGGCGTCGCGCGCACCTGCGACGCGTGGCAAGGCGGTCAACGAACGATAGTCACTCAACCTATCACGCTCGGACGCACCCCTGCAGACATCGCCCGCACTGCACCAGGCTGGGGCGAGCACACTGACGAGCTTTTGCGTGAGGTGGGCTGCGACGAAACGGAAATCGCGCACCTTCATGATGCCGGTGTTGTTTAAGCAACCAGAGGCGAGACTAGCATGACTACAAACACGACCTCTGCCGGGCGACTCGCGATAAGCGATTCTGGCACCACACTACACATAGGCATCGATAACCCGGCGCGCTTCAATGCCATGTCCCTTTCCATGTGGGAGGCGATGGCCGACGCGGTTCAAAGCGCGCAGTCCAGAACGGACCTGCGCGCCATCGTCCTCGAAGGCAAAGGCGATCGAGCCTTCGTCTCCGGGGCGGATATCTCGGAGTTCGCGGAGCGTCGCAGCGACACGAACGGTATAGCGCGCTATGACAAGGCTGTCGCCAACGCCCAGCAGGCGCTGTCTACAAGCTCCATTCCCACCATCGCCCTCGTTCGGGGCGTCTGTATGGGAGGGGGACTCGGACTGGCGCTTGCGTGCGATCTCCGATACTGCAGTGAAAGCGCCCGTTTCAGAATGCCCGCCGGGCGCTTAGGGCTAGGTTACTCACTCGTGGGCGTTCGCCGCATGCGCGAGATCCTAGGGGCGGCTCGGACGACTGACCTATTTTTGACCGCGCGCATGTTCGACGGCCTGGACGCTGGACGCATCGGGCTAGTACATGAAGTCTTCAAAGACACCGAGTTCGCTGCCAAAAGTGCCGAACGCGTCGATACCGTTGCCTCCAATGCGCCCTTGACTCTCCGAGCTGCTAGGTTGGCGCTTCGACATCTCGATGGCGATCCAGGTGTTTCGGAGCAATCCGTCGACGACGCTGTGCGCGCCTGCTTCGACAGTGAGGATTACCGGGAGGGACAGGCAGCATTCAGAGAAAAGCGCAAACCTCAATTTCGGGCGCGCTAGGCAACCAGCCGGACCAACGCTACCTGAGATATCGGCCAGCGCGGACCCTGGACCGCCGACATACCTATACCTGAAATCTATGCAACCTCGCGCTCCACTCCTGAACCGATCTCAGTAGACGAATTTTGTTCGCGCGGAGCGCCCCGCATGACCCATCGCCTATTCACGCAGCTCCCTGTATGAACACGCGCCTCGTCGGAGGCGAGCATCATCGAATCGCGTACGCGTGACTTACACCGGAACATGCGTTCACCGCCTTCACTCAGAGAGATGGCAGTTTTATTGGAAAGGAGAAAATATGTCTATCGCAAAGACGGATGACGGAGTCAACCTGCATTACGAAATAACCGGAAGCGGAACCCCTATCATCTTCGTGCACGAATTCGCGGGTGACATGCGCAGTTGGGAAGGTCAAGTCCGCCACTTCGGGCGGTGGTACTCATGCGTTACGTTTAATGCGCGCGGCTATCCGCCGTCTGATGTACCCGCCGATCCAAACATGTATTCGCAGGCGCGCGCGGTCGAGGATGTTATTGCTGTAATGGATCACGCCGGGATCGACCGTGCGCACATCGTTGGTCTCTCGATGGGCGGCTTCGCAGTACTGCATCTCGGCCTGTCCTACCCAGATCGCGCCATGTCACTATGCGTCGCCGGGGCTGGCTACGGGGCAGAGCCCGGGCGTAAAACGCTTTTTCAGAAGGAATCCGAGACAACCGCCGCGTTCCTTTCCGCCAACAGCATGGAGGCTTTTGCTGCCAAATACTCTGTTGGGCCGGCGCGTCTACCCTTCAAGGCTAGCGACCCACGCGGCTTCGCAGAATTTCAACAGCAATTGGCGGAGCATTCGGCCTTGGGATTGGCCAACACGCAGTTGGGCGTGCAAAGACTTCGGCCGTCTCTGTATGACTTGAAAGATGACTTGTCCAAGTTGACCGTCCCGACGTTGATATTGAACGGTGACGTGGATACGTCCTGTCTTGAGCCCGGTCTAATGTTAAAGGCTGCGATTCCGTCAGCTGCCTTGAGCGTTGTTCCAAACTGCGGGCATACCATCAACCTGGAAGCCGCCGACGAGTTCAATCGCATCGTGGGCGAATTTATCGTTCAGGCAGAGAGCGGCCGTTGGCCTGTGCGGCGATCCACGAATCGAAGCGACACCATTACCGGTATGGTGTTGTGAGGGGGGCGTGGCTTCGTGGGCGCCAAGACCGGTCCATGAGGAGTTCGAAAGAGATCGTACGCCGTTTTCAAGTCCTCCTCCAAAAATTAGACAGGGTTAACAATGAATGAATTAGACATACGCAGGCGCATCGACCGACGCGGCTGGGGGCCTTTCTTCAACAAGTTGTGGGTGGCGGGTGGCCTGGGCTGGATGGCCGATGCGATGAATATCGCGGCTCTCGGACTTGTTTTGCCGCTGATTCTATCTGACCTGGGTCTGTCCCGCGCCGAGGGCGGTAGCATAGCCAGCGCCACCTTCCTGGGCTTCATGGTCGGCTCGATCCTAACCGGCAGGCTCGCCGACATCCTTGGCCGCCGCACGCTGCTTATCGCGAACATCGTGCTGTTCAGCGCGGCCGCGGTGGGCGCTGGATTCTCGCACAGCTACTGGGCACTCATCGCCATGCGCTTCGTCCAGGGCGTGGGCATGGGCGGCGAGTTCCCGATTATCGGGACCTACCTGAATGAACTGAGTCCACGCCGCTATCGCGACAGGCTGGTGGGGCTGACCTCGGCATTCTTCGCCTATGCTTTCGCGCTCATACCGTTGATAGGGCTGTTCGTTGTCCCGGCGCTCGGATGGCGCGGCCTCTTTTGGTCGTTGGTCATTCCGGTCCTGTTTGCCATCTGGACGCGTCGGGCGCTGCCGGAGTCGCCCATCTTCCTGGCGCGCATGGGCAAGTTCAAGGAGGCGGAAGCCGCATTGGCCACCATCGAAGCCGGCACGTCGGAGAAGGCGGACGATGCGGCCGACGCCGCGACCGTGACCCAAGTCCCGAAGATCCAGAAGATCATGTCGGCGCGCACGGCGCTTTTGATCCCGCTGTGGCTGCTGACCTTCTTCTGCCAATATGGATTTGCCAGCTGGACTCCGACGGCCATCATGCAGGCGGATTCGAACATCTCCTCCAGCTACATCCTGACCTCGATCCTGTTCTCGGGGATGATCGTGGGCTACCTGGCCGCGGCTTTCGGCGCCTCCAAGCTCAACCCGCGCCTTTTCCTGATACTTTCCTTCCTCGAATTCGGGCTGGCGCTCGTACTCTTTGGCCTGTCGTCCAATATTGTCTTCATGGTGATCTTCGGCTGGTTCGCCGCGGCCGGTTACGGGTTGACCACGATCTCCGCGTACTCCTACACCCCCGCCCAGTTCGCGACCGGCATACGCGGTACGGGCATGGGCCTGGTTACCGGGATCGGGCGCATCGGCGCCATCGTCGGCCCCATGATCGCCGGCTGGCTCAATCCCGTTGGCGGCCTGGGCTCGTCGTTCATTGTCTTCGGCGCGGCATCGATGCTCGCCGTGGTGGTCATCATGATCCTGGAACGTCGACCGGTTTCGGACCGGCAACTGAATGTGGAGCGGGCATGAGTGAGGGTATTACCGGGCGCGGCCTGCCCAAGGTCGCGGTCAGGGGCGCTGGAGGAACGATCAGCACTCGAAGCAACCTCGGGCCGCTGGACCTGGTGAATTGCATGGTCGACGGCACGACACTGCACGTCGAGGACTTGATCCGTGCCGCGCCACGGGTGCACGAGGTCGCTGAGGTGCTGCCGGTCAGGTTCCGCGCGGTATCGTCGACGTCGATCGCATTGGACGAACGGAAGGCGATGGCCCTGGCGATCGACCCGGTGGTCGCTGGGCACCCGGACTTGGCGGCCATCTGTCATCCTGCATGGAACCGCGGCCATGGAAGAAACCGCGTACATGCTGCACCTGACTCTCAAGGTACACGTGCCCGTGGAAATGGAGGGCTCGCAGCGCCCGCTCAGCGCGTTGTCTTCCGACGGGCCGATGAACCTCTGCTCAATGCATTGCGGGTGGCGAGCGACGCCCAATCCTGGGCCATGGGGGTACTCGCATGCCTGGACGACGAGATCCATGCGGCACGCGAAGTCACGAAGACGTCGACCTCGCGCCTGAACGCATTCCAGTCCCCACCTTCGGCTCGCTCGGGCTGCTCGATGGCGGCGAAGTCCACTACTATCGCCGCCCGCTGCGCCGCAGCGGCACCGAAAGTGAATTCGATATCCGCAACCTGGAGCAGCTTCCCCGTGTGGACATCGCGTATGCGTACGCGGGAGACGACGGCACCGTGATCCGCGCCCTGACCGCGGCGCGCGCCCAGGGCATCGTGATCGCCTCGTTTCCTGGCGGCCGGCTTTCGGCGCCCAAGCGGCGGCATGCCGAAAAGCAAGGGAAGCTGGCGCGTCGATCGCCCTGTCCACGCGGGTGGCTCGGGGGCAGGCGATGCAGGACACCAAGCTCAAGGCGATGGGCCTGGTCGCCGCGGACACCCTGAATCGCAGAAGGGGCGCGTATTGCTCTCCCTCGCGCTGACGCAAACGAACCAGATCGAGCAACTCGATCGTATGTTCGCCACTAATTGAAAGCAGGATAGCGGCATGCGGCACAAACACCCCTTTTCAGTGAATCAATACCTGTGTCCACCGGGCATGTCCCCGGCGGATTTCCTCGACATGGTCGCCCGCTTCGGATTCCAGGGTGTGGGCGTGACGCAGCAATGCCTCGAAGCCCTTCCCGCGGCGGACATCGCGCGCGAACTCGCGGCGCACAACCTGGCCTTGACCTCCGTGAATTCGGCCGGCTTCTTCCTTCAAGAGGGCGAGGCCGCCATACAGCAGGACAAGCGCAACCGCTGGTTTCTCCAGCAGGCACGCGAACTGGAACATGCGAGGCTGAATGTCATCGTCGGGGGGAGCGCCACCCTGTCTCTGAGCGCGGCGCGCGACCTAGCGGCCACCCGGCTAAGAGCGTTTGCCCGCGAAGCCGCTGAGGCGGGTGTTCAACTGATGCTGGAGCCGCTGCATCATTTGAACGCACGCACCAAGAGCTGCTTCAACAGCATTTCCCAGATTCGGCCCCTGTTCGATGCCTTGCCCGAACTTACGCTGAATGCCGACCTGTATCACCTGTGGTGGGATCCGGACCTGGACCGGCTGTTGCACGGCGACCTGCTCCCGCTCGGCCTGCTGCAGATTTGCGATGTGGGAATTCCGGAGGGGGAAACCGTTCCGCGCCGGGTGCCCCTGGGCGAGGGCTTCATTTCCTGGAGCGAGTATGTCCATGCAACGCGCCAGGCCTTCCCCGGCATCCCGATCGAGCTGGAGCTGTTCATCGATCAGCTTCCGGGTCGCGATCCCGTAAACATTTTGACGTCCAGTGCCGCGGCGCTGGCAGACTTTTTGGAGAATTGAATGGCAACCGCACGAACCGACGATGGCGTGGACCTGTACTACGAAGAGACAGGACAGGGCGTGCCTATCGTATTTGTCCACGAATTTGCGGGGGACATGGGCAGTTGGGAATACCAGGTCCGTCACTTCGGCAAACGCTATCGTTGCATAACGTTCAATGCCCGTGGCTACCCGCCCTCCTCCGTTCCGACCGACGTCGCGGCGTACTCTCAGACACGCGCATACAAGGACATCGTTGCCGTGATGGACAGCGCTGGCATCGAACGCGCGCACATCGTCGGCTTGTCTATGGGTGGCTTCGCCGCACTCCACCTGGGCCTGCATCATCCGGAACGGGCGCGGTCGCTTTGCGTGGCGGGAGCGGGCTACGGCGCGGAGCCGGAACATCAACCCCTGTTCCGGCATGAATCGGAAATCGCCGCCGCTTTCCTGCTTCAACAAGGCATGGAAGCCTTCGCCGAAAAATACGCCCTCGGCCCCACAAGGTTGCCCTTCAAGAATTCAGACCCGCGCGGATTCGAGGAATTCAAGCGCAACCTGGCCCGGCACTCCGCTCTCGGATCGGCGAATACCCAGCTGGGCGTGCAACGCGACCGGCCCTCGCTGTACTCGCTGACCGACGCGCTCAAGAACCTGAACGTGCCAACCCTCGTCATGGTCGGCGACGAGGACCGTCCCTGCCTGGCGCCAGGCTTGATGCTCAATGCGACGATACCCACCGCCGCGTTAAGTGTGATCCCGAACTGCGGGCACACCATCAATCTAGAAGCGGCCGAGGAGTTCGATCGCGTCTTGAACGACTTCCTGGCGCATGCCGATAGCGGCCGCTGGCCGCGACATGAATGGGATGCGGGTGGCGACAGCATCACCGGCATGTCGTCCCAAGCTTCGGGAGCGCGGCAATGACGGTACTGATCACGGGCGGCGCAGGATTCGTCGGGCTGAACATCGCCGAGCACCTGCTCGGTGCCGGCGAATCGGTCGTGCTATACGGACTCGAGGCGCCTCCTGCAATGGCCCTGAGCGTTTTCGACAAGCTGTCCAGCAGGCTGTCCGTGCAGGTGGGCGACATCCGCGACGGCGCGCTGTTGCGCGAGACCATGCGGCAGCACGAGGTCGACGCCGTTGTCCACGGCGCAGCCATTACGGCCAGTCTGGCGCGGGAGGCGACCCAGGCGTCCCTGATCGCGGCGGTGAACCTGGGCGGCACCATCGAATTGCTGGAGGCGGCGTTGCAGCAAGGCGTGCGCCGCATCGTCCAGCTCGGTACCGGTTCGGTGTTTGGCGCCAGCGTCAAGCAGGGTGGGCTGCTGGACGAAGAGACGGATGTGCCCCAACCCGATTCGCTCTACGGCATTACCAAATACGCTGCGGAGCGAACCGCAATGCGATACCGCGCGACACGGGGCCTCGACGTCGTTGTCGGCCGCGTCGGGGTTGCCTTCGGCCGCTGGGAGTATGACACCTCGGTCCGCGACACCTTGAGCATTCCGCTCGCCCTGGCGGTGCTCGCGGAATCGGGTGGGCATGCGGCGTTCTGCGACCAGATCCCGAACGATTGGGTGTATGCCTCGGATGTCGCCGATGCGGTCGGCCGCTTGTTGCGAACGCGCTCCACGCTGCGCCCCGTGTACCAGATCGCAACCGGCCGGCGCTGGTCCGCGCCAGGCTGGTGTGAACGGCTGCGTGCGGCCTACCCCGCCTTCAGCTACAAGATCGTGAAGGATGTCGCCGATGCGAACGTCGGCCGGCAGATTCCAGTTCCGCGGCCTCCCTTCTCTATCGCCAGGCTGCAGGCTGATACGGACTATAAGCCACGCTTTGACGAGGCGCGCGCATTCGACAACTACCTGGCCTGGCGCAGGGAATCCGCGTCGCGATTCGAACCCCAACGCAAGTCCTAATCATGGATCAACGAAACATGCATGCACCGAATTTTCGCGTGGATGGGAAGGTCGCGATAGTCACCGGCGCGGGCCAGGGGATAGGTCGCGCGATCGCGCTGGGGCTGGCCGGTGCCGGCGCCAAGCTGGCGCTGGTGGACATCAACGCGACAGCGCTTGCGGACGTGGCGCGCGAGATCATGGAGGCCGGCGGCATGCCCCTGACCTTCGTACGCGATCTGGGGGACGTGAAGAGCATTCCTCTCCTGGTGCAAGAGGTCGCCCGGCAGTTGGGGACGGTCGATATCCTCGTGAACAACGCGGGGGTCCGGGTGCACAAGCGCGTTCTGGACCATACGCTGGAGGATATCGAGCGCGTCATGCAAATCAATTGCACGGTGCCATTGCTTTTGTGCCAGGCAGCCGCGGAAATCATGCGTGCGCAAGGTAGCGGGTCCATCGTGAATATCACCTCGCAGATGGCGGAAGTGACGAGTCCTTACCGCGTGGCGTACTGCGGGAGCAAGGCAGCCTTGACGCAGATGACGCGCGTCATGGCGGTGGATTGGGCCGAATATGGAATTCGGGTGAACGCCGTGGCACCTGGGCCTACCAGGACGCCGTTCACCAGCGCGGCGAGTGCTTCGGGGGCGATGCCCGTGGTTGCGGATCAGGTTCCGCTGGGGCGTGTCGGCGAGGCGGAGGAGATGGCGGGAGCGGTTTTATATCTTACGTCGTCGGCGTCGAGTTTCACGACAGGGACGGTCTTGACCGTGGATGGCGGGCAGAGCGTGCGTTGGCGGTGATCCATAGTCGATCTTGGCGCTCGGAGGTGTCAGGAATATCGTGTGCTGCATTATACCGGTTCTGATAATCATATAGCCGGCCACCTCCGCTCCATTAGACGTTGACGATGCGGCGCGGCATGGGCACGAGGGTGGAAATTCCGGTAACCGGCGCGTTCATTGAAATGGCCGACGGCGAGCATATCCTGTTTGACACCGGTCTCCTGCCGCATGATTGCGAGCAGGACAATGCCGACGGCTGCGTGTCGATGAAGCGCTTCTCTGAAATGATCGCGCGCTATGACCGGCAAGACGACATTCGTGCACGGCTGGCGGATTTGGGCCGTACGCCGGAAGATGTGAAGATGGTTATCAACAGTCATTTCCACTGGGACCACTCAGGCGGCAATCTATTGTTTCCGCACGAGCGCTTTCTGGTGCAGCGTAACGAATATCGCTTCGCGTACCAACCCGACAGCTTCGTCTCGCGGCCGTATGAGCGCGCCTACTTCGATTGCGGCATCAAGTACGAACAACTGTGCGGCGATCACATGATCAAGGCTGGTGTCGCGGTGCTAACTACGCCGGGCCACACGCCGGGGCACCAATCGCTGATGCTGAGCCTGCCGTCGGGCGCGATCATGATCATGACCGGCGACGCAGTGTTCTGCCCGGCCAACCTCGATCCCGATACGCCGCCGGGCAATGCGCACACGACCGAGCAAGCTATCGCGTCGATCGCGCGGCTGCGTCTGCTCACTGATTTTTTCGGTGGCGAATTAGTGATCTGCCACGATCCCGATTTCTGGAAGAAATGGCGGCCAGCACCGCATCGTTATACGTGAGCGCATGTCGCACCACGGCATTGTCAACAAGCTGTGAGCGAGACGGCACGAAGGCAGGTGTGACGGCCGGTCATAAAGCGGTCGCCATCGCCTCGACTACCGCTCGCAGCTGCGTCCAATCCTGACGTCGGACCAGGTCAGCCTGGCAAACCCCGTCCGAGCTACCCGAATTCCTGCCTCACACGGCGAGCGCTCATGCTTAACCCGCTTTTCCGTACCATTGCGCCTCAACCCCCTTCCGTTTCCCGACCACGCGAATCCGGGTCGCCAGGACCGCGGCGATGCCAAGGCTAGCCACCAGGAGAAGCATGCCGCTCGAGAAGGACCCGGTCTTCTCGTTGATGTAGCCGACCGTATAAGGCCCGACGAAGGCACCGAGATTGCCCAGCAAAGAGATCATGCCCATCGCGCTGCCGCGCAACTGCGGCGGGAAGTTTTCCGCGGCAATGGCCCAGAAGGGCGCGTGCGCTGCAAAGAGGAAGGTCCCGCTGAGAACCAGGAACGCGAGCGAAAGTATGTAGTTGTGCACCAGCACCGACAGCAGCAGGAAGACGCCGAGCCCGAGCAGCACGATGGCGACGACGCGGTTCTTGTACATTGTCTTGTCGGAGATCCGGCCCGCGACCAGCAGTCCGACCATTGCCGTGATATAGGGAAGCGTCGAGACGTAACTGGTATAGGTCACGCCGGCCCCCGACAGCGTCTTGATGATCGCCGGAATCCACATGAACAGACCTGTCGCGCCGATCAGCCAGAAGCCGTAAACCGCGCTCATCAATAGCACCTGCGGATTCAGGATCGCATTCTTGTAGTCTTGCGCGGAAGCCCTCCTCCCGGGTTTCTGCTGGCCGGCAAGAATATAGTCGCGCTCCTCGCGCGACAGCCACGCTGCGTCCTGCGGACGGCTGGCGGCGCTCATGTAGTAGGCGATGCCAAGAACGACGGCCGGCACGCCCTGCAGCACGAACAGCATGCGCCAATCGAAATGGCTGAGCAGCGCGCCCGACAGGGGCCCCATGACGATGAACGACAGCGGAAGGCACAGCAGCCAGACGCCGTTCGACGTGCTGCGCTCGCTCTCGGGGAACCAGCGCGCGAGAACGACGAGGATCATCGTCCAGACGCCGCCGTCGATCAGGCCCAGCAGAAACCGCAGTATCAGCAGTTCGGTGCCGTTACGCACCAAGCCGGTCGCCATCGCGACCACGCCCCATGCAATCGACAGTAGCATGATAAGGCGGTTGGCATCGAATTTCTCGACCAGAATCCCGCTCGGCACCTGAAGGATGGTATAGCCGAGGAAGAACAGGCCGCCGGCAAGGCCGCTTTGTGCCGTCCCGATGCCGAGGTCCTCGTTCATGCCGCCGATGACGGCAAAGCCGAGGTTGTTACGGTCGATAAAGTTGATGATGTACAGGCCCAGCAGGCATAGCAGAACCCGTGTCCATCGTTTGCGGGGGATTGTTTGTGTGGCGGCACTCATATGTGTCTTCTCCTCTCAAGTCTTGCTTTTGAATGTGACGCTCAATCGACTCTGTAGCGTGCAATTAGCGCCTCATCCGGATCGCAGCCCAGGCCGGGTTCCTGCGGCACGGAGGTTTTCCCGTGCTGCGGCAGGGTGAACGGACTGAACGGCGCCGTTTCCAGATTCATGTACAGCCGCTCCAGCGGCGCCTCCTGCTCCAGGCACGCGGCGATATGCAGCGACGCGAGATAGCCGGGGCCGAAATAGGCGCAATGTGGAACGATACGGACTCCGAAACTCTCGGCCACGGCATTGATCTTCAGCACCTCGGTAATGCCGCCGATCTTGGTGACGCTCGGCTGGGCGATATCGACCGCCTCGAGTCCGAACATCTTTCTGAAGTCGTGGAGACCACCGGCGTTTTCACCTGCCGACAGAGGCACGCCTTTGCCGCGCAGCCGCGCCATGGCGGCGTGATCCTCCGGCGGCCAGATCGGCTCTTCCAGCCAGTAGAGGTTGAGCGGACGCAGCCGCTCGGCCATCGCGAAAGCCTGGCCGGGCGTCCAGGGGCAATTGGTGTCGACCATCATCTCGATGTCCGGGCCGAGGACGTCGCGCGACATCTCGATAAGATCCGGGTCGACCTCGTGAAGCTTGATGTAGCGGTAGCCCTGTTCGGCCGCCAGCCGCGCGTTCTTTTCCAGTGCGCTTGCCTCGCCATAGCGCAGCAGGCTTGCATAGACCGGCACTTCCGTACGCACGGCGCCGCCGATCATGGCGTGCAGCGGCAGGCGCGCGCGCTTGCCGGCGATGTCCCAAAGCGCGATGTCCACGCCGGAGATGCCGTAGACCAGCGGACCGTTGCGTCCGAACAGATGCAGGTTGCGTTTGACCTCGGACATCAGGGCGGTTATATCGGTCGGGTCCCGGCCAATCAGCAACGGCGTGATCATGGTATCGATCACCACCTTGGTGGCAGGAGCGACAGCATGACCGAAGGCTTCGCCCCAGCCAGTGATCCCGGCGTCGGTCTGAATGCGGACCAGCAGGATGTTGAGCATGGTCGCGGGATGTCCGGCGATCGCCATGGGGCCGCCGCCGATGTCATAGGGTATCTGGAGCAGAATGGTTTCGACTGCAGTAATTTTCATGTGATGGTCATGTCACTGGAAAGAAGTCTCAGCCGGGTTCCGCCGAGGAGTGGTGATGCAGTACCTTCCAGGCGCCTTCCCTGCGCCGGAAGATGAAGGTGAAACGGGCAGCGGTCACAATCTCCCGGCCGTCCTCTATCCTTGAAAAGTGGTAGTGGCCGACGCTCAGCAAGTTGTCGTCGGAAAGGCGGACGAAATGCCGTTCGCCGTATTCCACGGTCGACGTGCCACGGAAGTAGGTGCGGATTTGCGCAATTCCGACGCGCAACAGGGCCTGCGAGGTGCCGTGCAGCAAGGCGTCTTCCGCATACATGGCGGCGGCACGTTCCGCCTCTCCGGTATTGAATGCCTCGGCCCAGGCATCGAGAAGGGACAAACCCTCCTCGATCGCTGTGTCCGAGCTCATGGGCGTCCCTCCTGCAGATGCAGAGGTGATCGAGCCCGATAGTGGCTGTTTATTCGTCACTCCCAACGCCTCCCGCGTTGCTTCTCATTGCCGCTTACAATGCGAGACACAGCCCTTAACGTCAAATGATAAAAAGGAAGGTCTCCATGAGTGATAGGTTATGAATCTCAGTATCCGAACCTTGGAACTGCTGCGGTTCGTGATCGAAACCCGCAGTGTCACCGCCGCTGCGGAGCGCCTGCACATTTCGCAGCCCGCGGTCAGCAAGACGCTGCAGCAAGCCGAGGAGCGTCTCGGCTTCCCGCTGTTCGTGCGCGAGCGCGGAAGACTTGTGCCGACGCTTGATGCGCGCCTGCTCTTGCCGGAGATCGTCCGCGCCACCGCGGCGATGGAAGCCGTCAGCCGGCTAGCCGAAGATCTGCAAAGCCTGAAAACCGGTATGGTCACGCTTGCTGCGACGCCAGTGCTGGGCAATACGGTCGTGGCGCAGGCGATCGCGGCCTTTCGCGCGCAATTTCCGGGTGTACACGTAATCATCCAGACCATGTTCAACCAGGAAGTCGTGGAGGCCGTCGCCGATCACCGTGTCGATCTCGGTATCGTCCTGACGCCGGTCGAAGACGCCCATACGCTGGCTCGCCACTTGTGCACCGCGGAACTCGTCTGCGTCCTGCCGCAGACGCACGTACTGGCCGGTCATGCGTTTGTGGGACCTCAGGAGGTCGCCCCCTTCCCGCTCATTTCTTTTAACCGCCATCAACCTATTGGCGCGCTGATCGAAGAGGCGTTTCGTGCGGCTTCCATCCGCCGCGCGATCGCCGTGGAGGTAACCCAGTCGTGGACGGCCTGCGCCCTGGTCCAGGCGGGGGCGGGCATCGCTATCATGGACGCATTCACGACCATCGCCGGCGTTCCGGCCGGACTGACGGTACGGCCGTTCAAACCGACCACGTACATCACAGGCCGGCTGATCCATTCCCTCGACAGGCCTTCGTCACGCCACGCGCAGGCATTCACCGAAGTCCTCTTCTCCGTCGTACAGGACGAAGTCGCTGCCGGACGCATCATTGCCTGAGGGTCTCATGTGCTGTTTCCAGGTCGTATGCACAGCTGATCGGTTCTGTTGCAGTAAGGCGGTCCGCCATGATGTGCGGATATGAACGACTGAAAGCTCGGTGAAGACGTTGAATACGGCGATGGCCCGAGTGCTCAAACGCCTGCATTGTCCGCTCGACGTAATCCTGATCTGCGTGCGCTGGGGTACTGTCAACTTGTTGGCCGACGTTCGGCCGAACACGCAGTACGTACGGATAGCTAACTTAAGCGGCAAGGCGCTCCGGCATCGGAGCGCGCATCACGCTTTCCCACGCCTCGAAGGCCTGGGCGCGTAGCGCCCGCTTCTGCTTTGCGTCGGCGTAGTAGCAGTGATGTATGAAGAGATTGGCGACCTGATCGGGCTCCGTCGCAATTATATCTACAGCGCGGCCCAATCTCCGGCCCTCGATTTGAGTATTTCGTTCACTAAACGAATCTCAGTGAAATTACGGTGAAGATCCATTGCGGGCAAGCGATGATGAAAAGGTTGTAATGAGATGGACCCGACGCCTCCCTTCGGGGGACACTGACAGACGTTAACCGGACGTGTGGAGGTTCATCATGGAAATCGATATTCTCGGCATCGATCTCGCCAAACAGATCTTCCAGCTCCATGGAGCCGATCGTGGCGGCCGCGTGTTACATCGAGCGAAGGTCTCGCGCGGTTCGCTGTTCGAATCCGTGCGTACGCTCAAGCCGAGGTTGGTCGTCATGGAAGCCTGCAGTTCGGCTCACCACTGGGCCCGGCGTTTCCAGTCACTGGGAACAGAAGTCCGGCTAATCAGCCCCCAATACGTCGCGCCGTTCGTCAAGACGAACAAGAACGATCGCAACGATGCAGAGGCGATCGTCGAGGCCGCGAGCCGGCCCACCATGCGCTTCGTGCCGGTCAAATCGGTCGAGCAGCAGGACATCCAGGCAGCGCATCGCATGCGTGCCATCCTGCTGCGCCACCGTACCGCGCTGATCAACCAGATGCGTGGACTTCTTGGCGAACGCGGTTTCGCGATCTCCCGGTCACCGGAAGAGTTCAAGCGTGCGGTTCCGGAACTGCTGCGCACAAGCGCCGACGAGCTCACCTCGTTTTGCCGGACGCTGCTGACCGAACTCCTTGTGCACCTGCGTGCTATCGAAGAACGCATCCACTTCATCGAGATCTCCATCCACTCATTTATGAAGCGATCGACGCTCTGCGGGAAGATTGCCCAGATACCCGGCATCGGCCCGATTACAGCGACGGCCATCGTTGCGGCAGTTGGCGACGCCCGCCAGTTCCGCAACGGCCGACATCTGGCTGCCTGGTTGGGCCTGGTGCCGCGCCAGTATTCTTCCGGCGGCAAGTCGCGCCTGTATCACATCAGCCGGCGCGGTGACACCTACCTGCGCACCTTGCTCATTCATGGCGCGCGAGCGGTGCTGCGGTTCGTGAAGACCAAGACCGATGTGCACAGCGTGTGGCTGCAGCAGCTCATAGCGCGAAGAGGATATAACTGCACCGCGGTTGCGCTGGCCAATCATAACGCGCGCGTGATCCAGGCATTACTCAGCAGTGACGCAAGCTACGTTGCGCCAGGGATCGCTGCATAGCTGACTAACTCCGGATCGACACCCGTTATCCCCACACTGGTTTGCGAAGCTTCTACAAAACGATGATGAAACTGGTTGAACCACCACTCCGAAACCTGTTTATCGCGACGGCTGCCGTTCGCGGCGAGCCGCGGTTGTGTTAAGGACGGGGTGCGCGGATCTCATCAAGGCTGCGGGCGTGCTTCGGCAATCGCCCACCGGCAAGCCGGATACATGTGTGCAGACCGTTTTGACATCGCGAAAAAGAAGCTTGCAAAAGGCGTCGGGTCCATACATGTCGCGATAAGGTCGTCAAGGCGAAACATTCCTCTATGCTAAGGATTCCTTATGCCATCAGGAAATAGAACTGAGCGGCAGCTGTTCGCGTGACACCGTCGTCCGTCATCTGGCCTTTTCTGATCATGTTCATTGTCTCAATACCTGAGAGGATAATGCGCGCACACCGGAAATCCTTGAAGCCCATCATGGCCCTGGTTCGGCGTTTGATTGCCCGGTGATCCTGCTCGACGATGTTATTCAGGTACTTGCCCTGTCGGACCCTGATGCGCGTTTCCCGCTCAGCGTTGATGGCCTGGAGGGCGGCGAGATTGGCCCCGCTTTTATCCATGGTCACGGTCTCGTCGATCTGTTTCGACTTCACGCCCGTCAGCGCAATCGGCACCGACGCGATCGTCTTTGTCGGCTGATAGCCAGGTCCGCTAAACACCGTCGATGCCAGCGCCGTGGTCGCGGCAATGTCGGTCCAGCCGATATCGGCGAAATGGACGGGCCGGCACTCGCGGCCAGGCCGAATACCTTCGGGGCCGTTGTCAAGTTGTCGAGACCACAGCGTAAAGGCGGCAGAAAGAGCATCCGTCAGAAAGCGTAAGACGGATCTTGGGCAAGCTCAGTGAATTCGCGCCAAGCGACGAACCGGGCAGCGAGCTGTTTGCGATAGAGTGAAGCGCGCAGCAGATGCCGTTTGAGCGCGAAATGTTG
>NZ_JAQGMM010000211.1 GCF_028292365.1 Caballeronia sp. | reverse complement strand
CGCAACTTCATCCGGTCGTGGCCGTACACCACGCCGGATGGCCTGACCTACGATTCCGGCGATTACTCGGCGTTGCTCGACCGCGCGATGGAACTAGCCGAGGTGAAAGGCTTCCCCGCGCGGCGCGAGGAATCGAAGAAAAACGGCAAGCTGCGTGGGCTCGGATACTCCTGCTACATCGAGGCGTGCGGGCTGGCGCCGTCGAGTCTGGCGGGCGCGTTGGGCGCGCGGGCGGGCTTGTTCGAGGCCGGCGAGATCCGCGTGCATCCCACGGGTTCCGTCACAGTATTCACCGGCTCGCATAGCCACGGTCAAGGGCACGAAACCACCTTCGCGCAAGTGGTGGCGGACCGGCTCGGGGTATCGATGGATAACATCGAGATCGTCCACGGCGACACCGGCCGGATTCCATTCGGCATGGGGACGTACGGCTCACGATCCATCGCGGTGGGCGGCTCGGCGATCATGAAGGCGCTCGACAAGATCGAGGACAAGGCCAAGAAAATCGCGGCGCATTTGCTGGAGGCTTCGGCGGAAGACATCGAGTTCAAGGACGGCATTTTCCGCGTGGTGGGTACCGACCGGACGAAGGCGTTCGCGGAGGTATCGCTGGCGGCTTACGTGCCGCACAACTTCCCGCTCGACAAACTCGAACCCGGCCTCAACGAAAACGCGTTCTACGATCCAAGCAACTTCACGTATCCATCGGGCGCGTATTTGTGCGAAGTGGAAGTCGATCAGGACACCGGCGAAACGCGTATCCAGAAGTTCACCGCCGTCGATGACTTCGGCAACATCATCAATCCGATGATCGTTGAGGGCCAGGTGCATGGCGGGATCGGGCAGGGCATTGGACAAGCGATGCTGGAGCGCGCCGTATACGACAACGAAAGCGGCCAGTTGATGTCCGGCTCGTTCATGGACTACGCGATGCCGCACGCGTCCGACCTGCCGAACTTTGACGTGGAAACGTCGAAAGGCACGCCGTGCGTGCATAACCCGTTGGGCGTGAAAGGCTGTGGCGAAGCGGGCGCGATCGGCTCGCCGCCGGCGGTGATTAACGCGATCATCGACGCACTTTCGCCGCTGGGTGTGACCGACCTGCAGATGCCTGCCACGCCGCATCGCGTATGGGCTGCGATGCATGCGGCCGCCGATGCATCGGCCGCTCGTGGCGCTTCGACTCCCGCTTAAGAGGACTTCGACATGTACTCATTCGATTATCAACGGCCTGACAAGTCCGACGCAGCGGTGGCGTTTCTCAAGCAACACGATGACGCCAAATATCTTTCGGGCGGGCAGAGCTTGCTGCCGACGATGCGCTTGCGGCTCGCGCAACCGTCGGCGCTGGTGGATGTGACGCGGATCGGCTCGATGAAGGACATCACCGTGACGGGTGACAAGGTGACGATCGGCGGCGCGGCGTGTCATGCGCAGGTTGCCGCGAACCCGGAGGTGCAGCGCGCGTTGCCGGGGCTCGCGGATCTTGCCGGCCATATTGGCGACCGGCAGGTTCGGGAGCGCGGGACGATCGGCGGATCGCTTGCCAACGATGATCCGGCGGCATGTTATCCGGCGGCTGTGCTGGCGTTGAATGCGACTATCGTGACGGATAGAAGGCGTATCACCGCCGATGACTTTTTCCTTGGCATGTACGAGACGGCGTTGGAGCCCGATGAGCTCATTACATCGGTTGAATTTCCGATTGTCGAGCGAGCCGGGTACGAGAAGTTTCGTAATCCTGCTTCGCACTTTGCTTTGGTTGGCGTGTTCGTTGCGAAGCATGCCGGCGGCGTGCGAGTGGCGATCACGGGCGCGGCAGCGTCGGTGTTTCGGGCTTCCGAACTGGAAGCGGCTTTATCGAAGGATTTCTCGGTTGCGTCGGCGCGCAGCACATCGATTTCCGCCAATACCCTCAACGAGGACATGCACGCGAGTGCGGCGTATCGGGCCCATTTGATCCCGATTCTTGCCGGCAGGGCGGTCGAGCGGGCTAATGCGTTTTAGTCTTCCGGTTCTTTTGCTCGCGCCGATGAACGGGCTGGGGTTCTCCCGGCGCGAGCGAAATAAACACTGACCTATTAGACACAGGAACCTCATGGACCCGGCATCCATCGACGAAACCCTCGCCGCCCTGAGCGGGCAGCACTACTTCGCCAGCCGTGAACTCGCGACGGGGCTTTTCCTCGCGTTGAAAATGCAGCGCCCGCTTTTCCTGGAAGGCGAACCGGGCGTTGGCAAGACCGAGCTGGCGAAAGCGGCCGCCGGCATGCTCGGCACGCAAATGCTGCGGCTGCAATGCTACGAAGGCCTGGACACAGCCAGTGCGCTCTACGAATGGGACTACCCGCGCCAGATCATGGCGCTGCGCGTGGCCGAAGCCTCGGGCGAACAACCGTCGAACGATTCGCTTTATAGAAGTGAGTTCCTGCTCAAGCGCCCATTGTTGCAAGCGCTGTTGCCCGACCCGTCGAATCCGGGCACTCGACGCGTTCTGCTCATCGATGAAATCGACCGCGCCGATGAACCGTTCGAAGCGTTTCTGCTCGAGTTGCTATCGGATTTCCAGGTATCGATTCCCGAATACGGAACCGTGCGCGCCGAGCGGCCGCCGCTGGTCGTGATGACATCGAATCGCACCCGCGAGGTCCACGACGCGCTCAAGCGACGCTGTTTATATCAATGGATCGGCTATCCGGCTCGCGATGTGGAACTGCAGATTGTGGCGGCACGCGCGCCCGAAGCCAGCGCGGACTTGCAGGCGCGCGCCGTGGCGTTTGTGCATCGGCTGAGGACGCTCGATTTGTTCAAGGCGCCGGGTGTGGCGGAGACTATCGACTGGTGTCGTGCACTGGCGGCGCTTTCGGTGAGCGAACTCGATCTACAATCGGTGCAGGACACGTTGGGCGTGCTGCTGAAATACCAGGACGATCTCGCGCGCGTGGACGCCGCCGAGATTGCGCAGTGTCTCGCCGCACCGGCTTGAACGAACATGGAGACGCCAACGCTTGCTCACAACGTCGTGCATTTCGTGCGATTGCTTCGTGGCGCGGGCTTGGCGATGTCGCCGGCGCACAGCGTCGATGCGCTTGAAGCGTTGCGCTGGATCGATATCACCCGTCGCGACGATGTCCGCGCCGCGCTCGCCGCGCTACTCGTTCATGCGCCTGACGAGCGCGAACTCTTTCATCAAGCCTTCGATCTGTTCTGGCGCGATCCCGATCGGGAAGGGAAACTGCGCGCGCTATTGCTGCCGAAAGTGACGAATGGCGTGCCGCCGCCCAAGCGCAACAATCGTCTCGCTGATGCCCTCGCCGCACGCGCGGCCGCATCGAATCCGGCGAACCAGAAGCCGGATAACGTTGAACATCTCCACGCGCGCATTACGTTCAGCGCGCAGGAACGCCTGAGCCACCGCGATTTCGACACCCTTACATCTGATGAATGGCGCGCGCTTCGACATCAAATTCGTTCTCATAGAATGCCGCTCGCCACAGAGCCCACACGCCGTTTAAAAACCGCGTCGCACGGCACGCACGCGGATCTGCGCGCAAGCGCCCGGAGCGCCGTGCGCTCGGGCGGCGACTGGACGACGTGGAAATACAAAAAGGTGGTCGAGCGCCGCCCACCGCTTGTTCTGCTGCTCGACATTTCCGGGTCGATGAGCGCGTATTCCCGAGCTGTGC
>NZ_JAQGMM010000187.1 GCF_028292365.1 Caballeronia sp. | reverse complement strand
AGCCGGATCCCGTCCTGCGTCGCGCCGGTTCAGTTCGTTATGCCTAGTTTCTTGCACCCGTCGGCGTAGCGGTCGGTGCACAGGTCCTTGGCGCTCGCGAAGCCCTTGTCGACGACCTCCGCCTTGAGGTTCTTCGCCGTGATGACCGCCGGCTTGAAGAGCTGCGACGGTGTATTGAAGAGCGTCGTTTCACCCTTCGGGGTTTGGCCGGTCAGGAAGCCGACAGCCACCTTCGCCGCAGCAGCCGCGACGATCTCGCTCGGTTTCAGGATCGTGTTGTACTGGTCGCCCGAGATGATCAACTGCAGTCCCGCGAGCGTCGCGTCGTTGCCGGTCACCGGCGGCACCGGGTTGACGCCGGCTGCCTTGAACGCCGCAACGGCCCCACCGCCCGTGCCATCGTTGGCGGCCACGACACCGACAATTTGCGACCCGAAGCGTGTGATCTGCCCGCTGACCCACTGCTGGGCCTTCGGCGGTGCCCAGTCCGGCGTGTCGTACTCGGCTAGTGTCTTGTAGCCACTGCCTTGCACCCCCTCGTGACTGCCCTTTTTGATCAGCCCTGCTGCCGCGTCTACGGGCGAGCCATTGACTTGGAGCAATCCGCCCTTGGTCGTAGGCACGCCCGTTTCTTTCAGGTGCTGGACGAGCGACTGCGCGATGGCCTTGCCGATATCCTCGTTGTCGAACGACACGTAGTAGTTAGCCGGCGTCGATGGTATGGGCCGGTCATAGGCGATTACCTTGACACCCTGGCTCTGCGCCAGACGGACCAAAGAGGCGGCGGCCATCGAATCCACCGGGTCGAGAACCACAACCTTCGCTCCCTGGGAAATCACCGAGTTGAACTGCTGCTGCTGTGTCGCGACGTCGCCATTGGCGTTCTGGTAGAGCACCTTGCAGTCGGGGCAGAGCTTGGCCATTTCGGCCTTGAAACCGGGGAAGTCATGTTGTTCGTATCGCGTCGAGCCCTCGTCGGGCATCAGGAAGGCGACGGTTCCGCTCGGCGCGGCAATGGCTGCCGTGCTGCTCATCAGGAGCCAAGTTAGCGCGCTCGCGCCGATCAGCTTGTTCGAATGTCTAGTCATGGCATGTCTCCGTTTTAAGGTTGTTTGCGGCGCAGGTGTCGCCTGAACCTGTACCGGTCTCCGACCGCCTCACCGGCCGGCCCAGCGCCCGTGTCGTCAATAATCCGGCAATAACCAGCCTGATTGACAGCGTGGGTCGCCAACGCCGGAAGCATCTGATTCACGCGCACGTTGCATCAGTGCTGCATCAGATTAGTCCGGGTTTTTCAGACCGATTTAGATTAAATCAATTGATTTAACTCAGTCAACGGCATTCGTTCGTACTCCGGGGAAACACCGATCTTCGCTTGCAGCGGGTTTGCGGGACAAATCGGATGCCGCGTGCAGGTTGGAAAGCCGGCCGACGATCTGGCGAAATGCCGACGAAGGTATTAGCCGATCCCGATCCGTTCAGGGGACTGACCTATCGGGCGATCGTCCAGCATCTCGGCCGCGTACTGGCGACGCCGCTAGCGGAGCAGTTGGAGATCATCAATATCGTGGTCGCCACGACATTAAGATATTGCTGCTACATTCCCGACAACCGATGGAAAAATCATCTGCTGGGTGGAAACGCGGCTTTGGAGTCGCCAGTTGCAAGCGATTCCAGAGCCGCTTACACATTCTGTTCACCCACGACCCGGGGAACATTATCCGACCGACCTACGCGAAAATCGCTCAGTCCTTCGGACCTACCTGCGGACCAAGCCGAGTCAGTATCTGGTACGCAGCCGTCACTCGTTGAGCGATGGGGTAATTCTTATTTGCAAGCATGACGATCCCCAATTTCTGAGCGGGAACAAAAGCGACGTAAGTTGCAAAACCATTAGTCGAGCCCGTCTTGTTGATTAACGCATTCGCTTGCGGCTGTAGCGGAGGAATTATTTCAGTCGCTTTCGTAGCCTGATAAGCCATCGCGTCTGAATTACCCGCCAGCAGCGTTTTCAGTTCCACGGGATACGGATATTGTTCCCATATCAGGTCCTGCGTGATTTCACCCGCTTTGAAATATCCGGTATGGGTGCCGTTGATCGCGCGTTGCAAATCGCTGTCAATTTTAATCATCTGCATGTTGGCTGCCACAAACCGGATCATGTCCGGCGCACTAGCTTTAATTCCATAAGCCTCCGAAGACAGAGCCCCCGCACTCAGCCTGATCGGAGCGCCCTGCTTCGTGTAGCCTTGGGCATAGTCCTTCATCTGATCCGTCGGCACATTGATATAGCTGTGCGTTATTCCAAGCATAGGAAACAACTTCTTTTCGATGGCATTATCGAAAGGTTCATTCATGCTCCGGGCGGCAATCATTCCCAGCATGCCAATACTTGGGTTCGAATAGACCCTATATGTGCCGGCAGCATAAGACGGTGTCCACTGCCGGAAATAATCCATCAATTGATCATCGTTATGAATGGCATCCGGCACCTGCAACGGCAAGCCACCGGCGGTGTGCGTGCCCAGATTCAGCAGACTGACCTTGTCAAAGTGGCTGCCGCGCAGAGATGGCAAATATTTGCTGGCGCTGTCAGACAACGCAAGGTTGCCCTTGACCTGAGCGTAAGAAGCCAATGTTGCCGTAAATGTCTTGCTGGCTGACCCAATCTCGAAAAGAGTTTTATCGGTAATCGGTTGGCGGGTTTTGAGTGATGCCACACCGTAGTTATAAGAGTAACTCTCTCCATTGACGATCACAGCGACTGCCATGCCCGGAATTCGATATTCCTGCATCAACGGACGTATGACGCTATCCATCACGCCAGCGATCTCTTTCCGTCTGTCGTTGCTTTCCGCGTATGTGCTGGAAGCGATAAAACAGGAGGACACTAAAGTAGAAATCAAAAGGCGTTTAAAAAAACCGCAACGCATGCAATCTCCTTGGCCTAATGGCCTAAATACAGGGCGCGAAAAGATGTCTCGGTCCTATGCATTGAAAATCTGACATTTTGCGCGTAGCGTCGGCCACGCATTACTGTTTACTGCGGGACGCTGACGTTAAACGGTTTCCCGGGTGTGGACACCCAGGTTGCGATGACTGTCGCGCCTTCGGGCCCAGCCTTCGTGACGTGAATCGCATTGGCCGGGATCTGGAAGCTCCCTCCCGCGCGGATGACTTTCACCGTTCGGCCCTCCACCTGCAAGATTATCTCGCCTCTCGTGACGTAGCAGACCTCGGGTCCAGTCGCCATGTGGCGCGGTTTTTCGGCACCGGGCGGGAACTCGGACACCCCCATCCCCATCTCGCGATTTGTCCCGTTCACACTGACTCTTTCCAGTACCTGCGTTTCCTTTGCCGCGGGCGCCGCATAGGCGGCCATGGCAGATTGCAACGCAATCAGCAAGGCACCAAGAATCCGGGGGATGGAATGGCGTAATTTCACAAGTGTTCCTTCAGTTAAACATCGAAACCACAACGACTGCAGTGAATCCAGGAGTCGGTCATTCGCCATCGCGTGGCTCGCGCAAATTCATCGGCGAACATATTCAACGCCGAGCAGAATATCGTCCCTTTGCGAGCCGTCTACAAGCGAGCATAATTTCTGTTTGGGTAAAGAAAAACTTATGTCATGGCCTCCATCCGTCCTCATCTTCCGCTGAACGCCTTGCGCGCATTCGAATCGTCGGCACGACACCTTAGCTTCACGCGCGCTGCGCTCGAACTCAACGTGACGCAGGCTGCCGTCAGCCAGCAAGTCCGGATGCTCGAAGAGCGGCTCGGAACCACTCTGTTCAAACGGTTGCCGCGTGGACTCGGTATGACCGACGAAAGCCGCGCCCTTCTTCCCGTACTGACCGACGCATTCGGTCGCATCGAGGGCGTGCTCAAGCAATTTGAGGGCGGGCATTTTCACGAAGTGCTGACGGTCGGAGTTGTCGGCACTTTCGCAGTCGGCTGGTTGCTGTCGCGGCTCAAATCGTTTCGGGAGACACACCCCTTTGTGGAGTTGCGGCTCCTGACCCATAACAATCTGGTCGACCTGGCAGCCGAGGGACTGGATTTTGCAATCCGCTTTGGCGACGGGGCCTGGCCTGCAACGCACAACGTCATGTTGCTCGACGCTCCACTGACCGTGCTTTGCGCACCGGACATTGCGAGAAGGCTTGCCACGCCGTGTGATCTTGCTAAGGAGACCTTGCTTCGTTCGTATCGTACCGACGAATGGACCGGCTGGTTCAGCGCCGCCGGGCTCGATCCATGGGCGGTCAATGGTCCGGTTTTTGACTCGTCACGCTTGATGGTGGAAGCCGCCGTACAAGGCGCGGGGATCGCACTCGCTCCGCCTGTGATGTTTGCCCGGGAACTGCAGGCGGAACTGCTCTTCCGCCCTTTCGATACAGAAGTCAGAACGGGCAGCTACTGGCTGACGTGGTTGAAATCGAAGCGCATGTCGCCCGCCACTGAACTGTTCCGTCACTGGATTCTCGCGGAAGCAGCGGAGGCAACGACAACGATAACAACAACGGCCGAGCAAACTGAAATTGCTCCACCTGAGAGAACGAATAAGAGTACGAAAGAATCCGCTTCTTGAATACAAGGGCACTCAAGGCAACACTCCCGTTCCGGGCAATTTGAGCAACCACCCGAACGCGACCTTCCCCCGAGGAATCATCCATGTTCTTGCCACAGGAAATCGTTCGTAAAAAGCGCGATAGACAAGCGCTCTCGAAAGAGGACATCGCCGGTTTCGTACGCGGCATCGCCGAGGGCAGCGTGACCGAGGGGCAAATCGCTGCCTTCGCGATGGCCGTGTATTTCAACGACATGAGCGTCGACGAACGCGTGGCGTTCACGCTCGCGCAGCGCGACTCGGGCCAAGTGCTGCAATGGCGTTCGTTCGATCTGCCGGGTCCGGTTCTCGACAAGCATTCGACGGGTGGCGTCGGCGACCTGACTTCGTTGCTGCTCGGTCCCATGGTCGCGGCCTGCGGCGGATTCGTGCCAATGATCTCCGGTCGCGGCCTCGGCCACACGGGAGGCACACTCGACAAGCTTGCCTCGATCCCCGGCTACAACATCGCGCCCGACACCGGCGCGTTCCAGTGCATCGTGCGTGACACCGGCGTCGCGATCATCGGTCAAACGGCGCAATTAGCACCTGCAGACCAGCGAATCTACGCCATCCGCGACATCACCGCGACGGTGGAATCGGTCGCGATGATCACCGCATCGATCCTCTCGAAGAAGCTCGCAGCGGGCCTCGAAGGACTGACGATGGACATCAAGGTGGGTTCAGGCGCGTTCATGCCGACCTACGAGAAGTCAGTCGAACTGGCGAGAAGTATCGTCGATGTGGGTAACGGTGCCGGGTTGAAGACGACTGCCGTACTGACCGATATGAACCAGCCGTTGGCACGCTG
The DNA here is from genome assembly GCF_028292365.1 of Caballeronia sp. Lineage (GTDB taxonomy): Bacteria > Pseudomonadota > Gammaproteobacteria > Burkholderiales > Burkholderiaceae > Caballeronia. The sequence continues at coordinate 6,201 of NZ_JAQGMM010000187.1, read as the reverse complement.
CGCGGGCAACGCGCTGGAGATCCAGTGCGCAATTGACTACCTGACGGGGCGCGTCCGACCAGTGCGGCTACATGACGTGACGCTTGCGTTGGCCGCACAGATGCTCGTGCTCGGCGGTCTCGCCCATGACCTCGCTCACGCTCAAGTAAAGCTGAATGCGGTACTCGACTCGGGCGCCGCTGCCGAACGATTCGCGCGGATGGTTAGCGCATTGGGCGGCCCGAGTGATCTGCTCGACTCGCCCGGGCGTTATCTGGGGCATGCGCCGGTTGTCTTGCCAGTTGCTGCGCCGCGTACGGGTTGTGTTGCGCGAATTGATTGCCGGGCAATCGGTCTGGCTGTCGTCGGCCTGGGCGGCGGCCGGCGCCGGCCCGAGGACAAGATCGACTACCAGGTTGGTTTGACGGAGCTCGTCGAGCTTGGTCAGCGTGTCGATGCCGGCCAGCCCCTCGCTGTTGTGCACGCTCGAGGCCTGGAGGCCGCACAAAGCGCCGCGAGCGAAATTCAAGCTGCGTATTCGTTCGCCGTGAACGGTTTAGCGGTGCCGCCAAGCGTGTATTGCCTCATGGATTGAGGTGCGTGACTGAGCTACGTGACTGAGCCGCACAAAGCTGCACGAACGACCTCAATTGTCTGCACGCCTTCAAAGCATGCTGAGCGCGGTGACGAGTACGGTCTGTTTGAACTTCACCGGATCTTTGGGCAGCGAAGAAAATACAGCCAGCACGTGGCTATACGACACCGTCTTGCCAACCGCATTAGTCAACATGGCGAACAATACTTCCGGGTCGTTGGGTGACAGTTCGCCTGAATCGATTGCATCAGTGAGAAGGGGCACAAACACGTCGTGGTAAGGACGCAGAAGACGATCCATCAGTACATCCAGCCGCTCCCCCTGCTCGGTCGCCGTTGTCGAGAAAAACATCCCGACATCCGGTTCGCTGAACACCTTGTCGATAAAAAGCGCCAGCGCCCGCTCGACCCGCTGACGATTCGTCAGATCGGCGGTACGTAGCTCTCCTGTAGCTTCGATCATGGGGGCGGCATGCTGCGCTATTTGCTCAACAACCGCGATCCACAACGCTTCTTTCGAACCAAAATGATGCGAAATGAGCGCCGGATCCACACCGGAGTCCCGTGCGATTTCACGCACGCTCGTTGACTCAAACCCGCGCTTGGCGAACGCCTGCCGCGCGCTTTTGAGCAACGCATCGGAGCCGGCTATTTCGCTGCAGGCGGGCCGTCCGCGCGAGCGTTTCTCCTTGGCGGCTTGCACCGGGCGTGGGGTTGAAACTGTCATGATTCGATCCGAATTCCAAAGCTGTCAGGTGGGCCCGAAGTTTAACCGACGCACAGTGCCCCGCCCTGCATCGGCGCCGTGCATCGATTCACGCGGCGTTTGACATCGACCGCCTGAGTGCCTACTATCTCATTAATTCATCACTCGTTGAATAATATTCCGTAACAGACGCTTCGCGCAACCGCAATTCAGCATGACGCGGCTGCCTCGTCGTGACACCGGGAATGCCCGGCTGCCCGGAATTTCTTGTAAAGGAAAGGTGAGATGCTCAAGCAACATGCCAGTGCATGGTCTCAAACCGTCGCGTTACTCGACAACGCACGCGCCCGGCAAGTCGCCGATGAAGCAACAAGAATCGCCCGGCGGCGCCCGGCAAAAACCATCTGGACTGATCACGCAGCGTTGATGGTCAGCGTGATCGAACTCCCCACTCCACGCACTGCCACGGTCTCATGGTGCGACCCGCTTTCGGGCTATTACGGGCATCAGACGTGGCGCGTAGCATTGGCCAGACAAGGTGGCGAATGTGTGCTCACCGGCAAGTCCATCAAGCGGGGTGACTTCATCTATCGACCGGCGACCTGTCAGCCACCGCCCGGCAATGCAGGCGCGATGATCATTGCGTCAGAGCTGGTGCCGCAGGGCACGCTCAGTCACTCTTAGTCAGCGTCAGGAAGTCGGCGCACGAGTCCGCTCACGGGTTCTCGCATCGAAAACTCGAGGCATTGTTGATGTTGCCCTTGCCCAGGTATTTGGGGTAACCCGGATACCGGCACAGCGGCCGGGTCCGGCCATTGGTCGCGCTCGCTATGTCGGTCCCGACCAGCGTCTCCGGCGCGATGTTCATCGTGACCCACCGGTCGAGCGCACCCAGTTCATCCCACGCGGGAATGAACACGCCGTTGCCGTGCTGGAATCCCGGCACCATGTAAAGCCGCATGAAGGAATCGACAATACTCTGCCCGTACTTCTCAACCAGCGAATCATAAAAGGCGATGGTCTGATTCGGGCTGATGACTTCATCGGCGAGACCGTGCATGGTGATCAGCTTGCCGCCGTGCGCGATGAACGCTGACATGTCCGGGTTCATCGCCCCGACCGTCGCCGACAAATCGATCAGGCGGGACTTGTAGGTTCCCGGACGATTGACATCGAAACCGAGCGTGTTGAAGCGCAGGTCATGCGTGACGAAGTACTTCATGTAACTGTCACCTTGCGTGAACAGATATCCGTTGGCATCGAAACGCAAAGGCTGCGTGAGCACCGATGAATTTCCAAGGCCCAGTCCACTTGAAAAATCCACGCCCTGGAACACGTTGTAGCCGTAGTACTTCGTGGCCCCGTAGGCAAGTTCATACGGCAGCGTAAAACCATCGCGCAGCACCTCCAGCGTCGCAAGCTGCGCCTCCGACAAGCAACTGTCCCGCAACGAGGGCCGTTGCCCGTTCGCGCATCGCAGTTGCGCGATGATCTGCGGCTCGTGTTCGCGGCACGCTTGCACGTCCGAGACAATGCCGTCGATCGCGCCATCCAGCCCGTCGCATTCGTGAAGCACGGTTTCGACCACGCGTTTTTGCTGGGCCGGCCCGACGAAACCACCTGGCGTCCCATAAGCCGCTTGCCCTGCTTTCACGCCCATCAATCGCACGCCCGAAAAGTTGATGGCCGGTGCGTTGGCGATCACGCCGTCGTAGTCGTCGGGATATCGTTCGATCACCGTGAACGCTTCGCGCCCGCCGGTCGAGCCGCCGGCGAAGTAGGTTTGCTCGGGCTTGCGTCCGTAGCCCATGATGATCAGCGCGAGCGCGACGTCATGCGTTTTCTTGAGATGACCGTAGCCAAAGTTGATCACCGCTTCGTCGTTCATCGCGAAATCGGCGCGACCGGAGTTGCCTACGTGGCCGGAATCGGAGCCGAAGGTCGCGTAGCCGTTGGCCAGCGGCGAAGCGTAAGGCGCGAAAGCCGTAGGCTCGGTGCCGCTCACGATCACGCCGTTGTAGCCGCCCCCACCCATTTGCAATGCGCGGCCGTTCCAGCGTGCCGGCAAATTCACCTCGAAGCGGATGTCGGGCGTGGTGTCCAGTTGCGCCTTGATGACGCCGACCAGCCGGCAGTACTCGCCATTGCGATTTTTCGGCGCGGCGGCGGCCACGACAGACGCGCTCAGGATCGTGGCGCCCTGAGTAGGCAAGCCGATCACCGACGCCGGCACCGACTGGCCTTCCAGTTCGGCGCAATGCTTGACGACGTATGACGCAGCGCTCGCGTGAGCGCTGCACGCGAACAGGGCGGCGAACAGCAGGAGCGCACGCAGGAAAGGGGTTGTAGCTTGGGGCATCGCCTAATAAGTGAATTGCTGCGGTGCCTGACTGCAATCAGCTGCTGTGCCAGGGTTGAAGCGAAAAGCCGACAGCGTTTTCGCCGCACAATATATAAGAAGCGTCTTATTGGCAGAAATCCGATTGCCATAATTCGTTGCGTTCGCACAACCGGCTTGCACGGTCTGGATTTCCGCGCTGCGATTCAATTCATCCGATGAAACCCGCCGTACCTGCGTCAGCCCTTGGTGCACGCGCCATGCCCGGATCAACAACCAGCAAACCAAGAGCCAGTCATTCACTTGCCCATTCGCCCCGGAGATCGCTGTTTTGCAGAATTTCCAGCAGTGTCTCGGCTGGACGACTCAAATGCTTCGGCCCCAACGCGATGAATTCGACCTTCGGCAATTCAGGTAGCGCCGCGCGATTCACCGGCGGCGAAAGTCCCCTGCCCGCGAGGAAATGAGACCGCACGGTGAGCCCCAGCCCACCGCGCGCAGCGGCGATGCACCCTGCATATGAGCTGCTCGTGCAGACCATTTGCCAGCGCGCGCCGACCGCGGCCAGCGAGTCGAGCACCACGGCGCGCGTCACGCTCGGCTCGGCGACGAGGATCAACGGCAGCGGTTGCTCAAGGTCCACTTCAGTGCCCGTCAGCCCGAGCCATTCGAGCTGACCGGAAAACAGCGGAATGCCGCGTGGATCCCCAATGCGCCGTTTGCCGATCAGCAAATCGATCGACCCAGCGTCCAGCAACTCGTAAAGCCGCCCCGTCATGCCGATGGTAATTTCCAGCTCGACGTCCGGATGAGTCCGGCGAAACGCGGCCAGCACGCTGGGCAAGGGGCCGAGCGCGACGTCGTCGGAGGAGCCCAGGCGCACGCGGCCCCTGAGGCGCGGCGAGCGAAACTGCAACTCGGCGTGAGTCATCGCGTCCAGGATCATGCGGGCGTGGACCAGCATGGCCTCGCCGTCGGCGGTGAGCGCGAGCGAATGGGTATCGCGTACGAGCAGCCGGCGCCCGACGTGTTCCTCCAGCCGCCGGATGTGCTCGCTCACGCTGGATTGCGTGAGACGGAGCTGGCGCCCGGCATCGGTAAAACTATGCGACGCGGCCACCGTCGCGAACGTGTTCAGCCAGACTGGATTAAGCATTGTGCATTGTGATCGAGTTTATCGATGATAGTCAACGCGGCCAGCGGGGTTCCCGATTGCCAATTGGAGTCTTAAAATCGTCACATCGCGCCAACCCCGCGCGACATTGTTTCTGCTGCAATTGATGACTTCAAAAAACTCACACACGGCGCTTTTGTGGATCGTGGCCGTCGGCTTTTTCATGCAGGCCCTCGACACGACCATCGTCAACACCGCCCTGCCCTCCATTGCGCGCAGCCTGCACGCGCAACCGCTCGCGATGCAGCCTATCGTTGTCGCGTACACGCTGACCATGGCGCTTCTCACGCCCGCGTCCGGCTGGCTCGCCGACCGCTTTGGCACCCGCCGCGTCTACTTCGTCGCCATCCTGTTGTTCGTCATCGGCTCGCTGTGCTGCGCCAACGCGCAGTCGTTGAATCAGCTCATTGTGGCGCGCGTAATCCAGGGGATCGGCGGCTCCATGTTGCTGCCGATCGGCCGGCTGGCCGTGCTGCGCAGCGTAACGGGCGAAGCGTATGTTTCTGCGCTGGCGGTCATTTCAATTGCCGGGCAGGTCGGCCCGATTCTCGGACCGACGCTCGGCGGCTGGTTCGTCGAATCGTTTACGTGGCACTGGATTTTCCTGATCAACGTGCCCATTGGCGCGGTGGGGTTGTTTGCTGTGCACCGTTTTCTTCCCAACGACGCCATCGCAGAGGCCGCGCCCTTTGACTTCATCGGCTGCGCGTTGCTGTCACTCTGCATGGTCGCGTTTTCAATGGCGCTCGACAGTCCCGCGCAAACCCACAAACTGCTGGTATCGGGCGCACTGTTCGTGCTCTCTGCGGTATCTGCACTGGCTTACATTCCCTACGCCAAACGCCGGCGCAATCCGCTCTTCGAGCTGTCCTTGTTCAGCGAGCCGAACTTCAGCGTGGGCTTGATCGGTAACCTGTTGTGCCGGATCGGATCGAGCGCGGTGCCGTTTCTCCTGCCGCTGCTGATGCAATTGCAACTCGGTTATACGCCGCTGCACTCGGGCTTGATGATGTTGCCCGCCGCGTTCGCCGGCACGGTTGCAAAGGGCTGGATCTCGCCGCTGGTGAAGCGCTATGGCTACGATAACTTCCTGCTGTGGAACACGATTCTTGTAGGTGCGTCGATAGTCGGCTTCGCTTCATTCTCGGTGAGCACGCCGCTCGCCATCGAGATCGCGATCCTCGCCGTATTCGGAGCTTGCAATTCCATGCTGTTCGCCGCGAAGAACAGAGTCAAGCACAAGGGCCTGTCGATCAAGGACGCCGGCAGCGGCTACATCCTCTTTTCGATGTTGCAGATGCTGGCCATTGGCCTGGGTGTGTCGATTGGCGGCGGCCTGGTGTCGGTGTTTTCGGCGAACCTCGGCTCGGCTGCGCTCGGGTTCCGGATCGCGTTTGTATGCGTGGGCCT
>NZ_JAQGMM010000140.1 GCF_028292365.1 Caballeronia sp. | reverse complement strand
CGGATTTCGCCGGGACTGCAACATCTTGAACGCTTTCGGCGGGTTCGGGCCGGAGATTCCGGCCCAAGCGTTTCACTCTGCTTCCATGGCGCGGATGCGCTAGGCGAGCGCGGCCCGGATCCGGTCGATCGCTGTGATCTTCGGCACTTCCTTGCCAAGCCGTTCACGAGGGCACCACGGGTACGGTAGGGCGTCGGCCCATTGGAGGATCGGCTCGACCGTGTCCTGCGGCAGGGTTGTCATCGCTTCTATCGTGATTCGAAGTTGCCGGACCTGTCCCGAATTTTCCGCCGCCAACCAGTCGTATCGGCCGAAACCGGCACGCGCCAGACCGGTGCCTTTCTCCGACATACAGACAAGCCAGTCGCAACTGAACGACGGTCCCGCGGCGGGCGGGTCGCCGATGCAGAACGTGTAGACGTTCTCATAACGCTCGGCGAACTCGCTCACCAGCACCTTCGAAATAGCTTTCGCCCCGTTCACAGTGGCCGGGAACGAGATTTCCGAGGTATTCACTTGCATCGTGAGTTCGGCATCGGCGGTAAACGCGTCCGCGATCAAAAACGGGCGATTGCCATCCTTCGCCCGAATATAGGTTTCGATGGATTTTTTCAGGGTGATCATGGGCGTGTTCAGTGGCTATGCTGACGGGATGGGAAAGGGTGCGGGCCCCGAGTCTATCGCCGCTCGGCGCGTGCAGGGCTGTATCCCTTCTCCCTTGGCAGGCATGTTTGAGGACGTTTGATCCAGCGCTTCGACGGCCGGATGATTCGGCCGGGACCTTGCCATTACGCCGTATTGGATCACCGGGCTTGGGATTATTGCTTCCGCCAAAGCGAGTTTTCGCGTAGATTTGCGACCGCGAAACAATTGTTACCCGGTAAAAGTAAGAGGAAACCATTCATGACCATTGCCCGGCGAATCCGCGAAGTATCCAAGTTGAGCGGCGATTTTCTATTGCGTTCAGGCAAGCGCAGCAACACCTACTTCGATAAATATCGCTTCGAGTCCGATCCCGTCCTGCTGAAGGCGATTGCGGAAGCGATGGTGCCCCTGATCCCGCCCGGCACAGAAATATTGGGCGGTCTCGAGATGGGCGGCATTCCAATCGTGACCATGCTGAGCCAGGTGACGGGCTTACCCGCGGCGTATATCCGCAAGGAAGCGAAAGAGTACGGTACGTGCAAATATGCGGAAGGTGCGGATCTGGCCGGACGCAAGCTTGTGCTGGTCGAGGACATTGTGTCGAGCGGCGGTGCGATCTCCGACGCCGTGGCGAAACTGCGTGCCGACGGCGTGCCGGTCTCGCTGACGCTGTGCGTGATCGACCGTGAAAGCGGTGGCAAGGAAATGCTCGAAGGAATTGGGATCGAATTAAAGTCCCTCTATACCTTCTCGCAGATAGAAGCGGGCCAGTAAGTGGGCCAATGAGCGGGGCCAATGAACGGGCCAATGAACGGGCCATTAAGCGGGCCAATGAGCAGGACTTCTGCTTAGGCTTCGCCCGCTTCTGCTTCTGCGTCTACTAAGCACTCCACCCTGAGCCTTCATTCCTGAGCGGCCGAGCATGCAGCTTCTCGATCATGTTTCTATCGGTGTTCCCGATCTCGATATCGCCCGGCGTTTTTATGACGCGATCATGAGCACGCTCGGCGCAGCGAAGGTATACGACCTTCCTCACGCGCTGGGATACGGCGAGCGATGCACCCCGCAGGACACTGCGTCGAGCTATCTCGCGGTGTACCTGGATCAGGGTGCGATAGGCGAGAACAAGCGCCACTGGTGTTTCAAGACCACGTCCCGTGCGCAGGTCGACGCGTTCCACGCGGCCGGCCTTGAGGCCGGGGGACGCTCCGATGGTCCCCCGGGGCTACGATCCGACTACCATCCAGGTTATTACGCCGCGTTCTTGCGTGATCCGGCGGGCAATCGTGTTGAAGCGGTGTGCCATATCGTCGCCTGACGGTTTGTTTGCCCATGCTTGGCTAAGCATTCGCGCTACCCGAAAAATAGTTGCAGGCGCCGGAGAGGTCATCGGCGAAGACAAACAGGGTGACGCCGAAGATTGGACGTGATGCCACGGAGGCCAGGCTCAAGGTGTTTGCTCTGATACTAGCCAGATCGTCAGGACTGCATGGGAAAGTCATGCACGTGCGCGACATGGCGGAAACCACCCGCGAGATGAACGCGAGTGCGCGAGGCCCCGGTTCACCGCGATATACCAGCACTCACAATCCAAAGGATCGGCAACCCTTTTTTCCGCCAGGCATGAAGCCGCAGAGCCGCAGGCGTTGTTGCTACTGAGTCTGATCGGCTTCAGTCGAGGCCTGCTGGTGCCTGTGCCCACGACCTCTGCCGGTCGCGGCCGGAGCGCTGGCTTGAACCGGCGCTGCGGGCGGGTGGTTGATGTACTGGAAGTTCTGCGCGATGGCCGAGTTGGCCATGTCCGGAGTGGACTGCGCGTAGGCTGAAGAAACCAACAATAGACAGGCGATACACGGAGCAAACAGGATTCGGTTCATAGAGACTCGGTTGTCATGACCAGCCCGGGATTTTCAGTGGCACGATCCGGCCGGATGGAAATAGCATGCTTGCCGCACACTGCGGCCGCTGATCCGGGCGCGTGAGCATTGTCCAAGAGGCGTGATCAGAACGACGTGATCAAACGTAAAAAAAACGGCCCACCCCAAAGGGCGGGCCAAGCTGCAGTCACTTGCATCACTCACAACCGCGTCTTGGGAGAAGACGCATATTGAGTGTAGGTCGTGCTTGCCTCTCTTGCGTTGCAAGGCTGCTTACATGCGTTACGCCGCATGACAAGCGGTGCTGAAAGTACGAGGAACAAGCCTTGCGTGTATGTGGCCGCGCGTGGCCAAACTGCACGCCGTAGCCTGACATGCGGCGTGATTGATGAACGGCGCATACCAACCGGATGACTCGCCAGACTTTAGATGGATTACAAAATGCCGACGTAAAACGTGGTTCGACTGAAGTACTGTCCAGACTCAACCCATATTCCGATCTTCGTCCTGATTCACGCTTGATCCTCGTAAACCCCAGCCCTTTTTATTGCAAAAAAATGCGAAAAATTGTTATCCATTTCGAATTTGCGCCGTTAACAGGGGAGTAGGTGAACAACCATCGACCGGTGGGAATCTCTTGGGACGCGTGATCAACATCATCATCAACCGTGAATGCCAGGTTGATGCGGTTGAATTCGTCCGCCGATGTCGGCGTCTGTATTACCTGTGCATGAATTACTCGCTTTGTGAAACCACTTCACTTTTACCCGCCTCACACTTATGGAAAACACCATGAAGAAAATCGCCATCGCCCTCGCTGTCGCGGCAACCACGTTCTGCGCTATCGCGCCGGCCTACGCTGCGCCGTATCACCATCATCGCGAGTGCCACAAAGTGCGAGTGCATCATCATTGGGAAAATCGCTGCCATTGATTACGGGGAGCTTACCGTTGATCGATGTGCCGGCTCGGCATCGATAGCCGGTCAATTCCGCGGCATCAGCAGCGAGATCTTCAAGATCTCCAGCATCGCGATTAAGCAGTTCTTGAAAAAGCCGTTCTGCATTTCGCCGGAACGGCTTTTTCGTATCCGGCATTTCGCTGCGCTACAGTTAGATTGACGCCCTCATAGTGCAATGACAGCCTTGACCGGCAAGCGCATACAAGGGAAGCAAACAAGAGAAGAAAGATCATCGCGGCGCGGCCTGGAACGCATAGAATATTTGCACGACGAATGGGTGGCGGGGCGCACACTAAGGACCAGCAACAAGTAGGCAGATCAAAAGGCGAGACGCGCATGCAGGGCAATGACGGATTGCGCGAGTAATTGCTGCTTTAGGGAAACCGTTTCCCGCGAGTGGCGAGGGTCGATCGGCGAAGTGCGAACAGGCGCCGGCCGGCTCGGATCCGATCAGCGCCAGACAATAGCGCCTTAGCGTTGGAAGCCTTCGAATGTTAAAAAAACCGACTATTTTCTTTCGGCTAAGAGCGGCTTTAGCGCGCCATCCGAATGCGATAGGTCTAGGCAGCATCGCTTTCTCGGTGATCGTGCTCGGGTTCGCCTTGGCGATCCTCGTTCAAGGGCATCATGACGCGACCGCTCGCGCGATCGAGAATGCGGACAATCTCGCGCGCGTCATTGAACACGACATCACCTACACCACCCAGCTCACGGACCTCTCCATCCAGGCAGCCGTGGATGGTGCACAAGACGCGGATGTCATGCGGCTGCCGGACCACCTGCGCCGCGAACTCCTCTTCGACCGCTCTGCTACAGCTAGCCAGTACATAGGCTCGTTGTTGTGCCTCGATTCGAAAGGCAGGATCATTGTGGATTCCACTAGCGTGATTCCACGCAGCGTCGATCTGGCTGATCGAACGTGGTTCGCCGTTCATCGCGACAATCCGAAGCTGGGTCTGTTCGTCAGCCGTCCACTGCAGTCGCGCCTGAATCCCGGCGAAGTCGACCTCATGTTCAGCCGGCGGGTGAACCATCCTGATGGCTCGTTCGCCGGTGTGGTAGTGGCGGCATTCCGCCTCGATTACTTCGAGAATTTGCTATCGGGCGTCCAGATCGGCCCAGGAGGGAACATCACGCTCTTGCAGGACGACGGGCATGTGATCCTACGTTATCCGAACGATGGAAATTCGGTCGATGAAAACTTCAGCGGACGAAAAAATTTCGAGCGCTTCGAGAAGACGCATGAGACGTCATTTATCGGCAAGTCTGGAAAAGACGGGGAGGAGCGGCTCTATAACTTTCGCAGGTTCGACAAGCTGAAGATGATCGTGATCATTGCGCCCGCGACCCGTTACGTCTTCGCGGACTGGACGAGCCGGGCGTGGTTTATCGGCATTGTCACTGCACTGCTGATCGTCGGCCTGTTGTTTGCCGCGCAGCTTCTCTCCGTGGAATTCCGGCACAGGCTGGTCGTGGAGCAGCAGTTGCGCGATATGACGCGTATCGACGGGCTGACCGGCCTGAGTAACCGGCGCAGTCTGGACGATCGTCTCATGCTTGAATGGCATCGTTCAAAACGCTCGGGAAAACCATTGGCGCTTTTGTTCGTCGATATCGACCGGTTTAAAAGCTACAACGACACGTACGGCCATCAGGCCGGTGACGACGCGTTGACCGCTGTGGCGCAGGCGATCGCGCGTAATAGCCAGCGGCCGGGCGACATCGCTGCGCGCTTCGGCGGGGAAGAGTTTGTCGTGGTGTTGCCGGAGACGGACCGCGCTTGCGCGTCCGTGGTTGCCGCCGCCATTCACGCGTCTGTCCGCGGTCTGGCGATCGAGCACAACGGCAGCGAACATGGGGTCATCACGGTAAGCATTGGGGTGGCCTGTACCGATACCGAAGAGGTGGCCGACGCGCTCGCGCTGATCAAGGTGGCGGACCTGGCTGTGTACAGGGCAAAGGCCGCGGGCAGAAACCAGACGAGCATGGCCGAGCCATTCGGCAGCGCGGCTGTTACGACCTAGGCCCGGTTGGTTTCACGCATAGCGAATGTGGGACGGATCGCTGCGCGGATGCGCCTTGGCTTCTTCGTTTAAAGCTTTCTGATCGAAGAAGCCAGGGCCGTGACGGCGCCCTATATCCAGTTGCCGGCAACGTCCTTTCAACCGCGCGCTTTCATGCGGCGCCGGTCACAGGACCTTTCTCCCGCATTAACGTGACATGCTGCCGGGCCGCCTCGTTGCCATGAGCTAACGCACGTACGGCAAGGGAAAACGCTAACTGGGTATCGTGGGCGACCGCGCTGCGGTCATCGTCGAAGAGTTTGGCTGCATGGCGCAAATGCTGCGCCGCCTGCCCATGGAGTTCCGCCGCCGTTGCGTGATGCTGCGCTGCGGTCGTGCTTTCGGATGTGCCCGTTGGCGCCGGCAATACCGTCGACGCACCCGCGTTGTGTTTGACTACGCTGTTGGCTTCGTCTATGGCGTGAAGCGCGTAGCCGTGCGCCATGATCGCCTGATGGGCGGCATGGTCGTAGTCCTTGCCCGCTCCGAAATGGTGTGACGCCTCGCGATGAAATCGCGCGGCCTGCTCATGATGCGACGCTGCGGCTTCGAGATGTCCCTTTTTACTTTGTTTTGTATTCATGGTTGCTCCTCCTGTACAGCTTGTCCGACTTCGACGTTTGACCCGTTGCGTGAGCCAGGCAACTGCCACGCAACCGGCCGGAACCTATCCAATGAATTTACGCTTGTTCGGTTCGCGGGGGTCTTTTTTTTCGCCAGGCGTTGCACGCAAGGTGTCATCGGACAGTTGTCAGGAAAGTGCATCCAGCAAGCCGTACCACGCCACGCCCGCGCTGATATAGACGCGCTGCAGCGCATGAAAGGGAATGGGTTTGATCGATGTGGGCGGCAGGGGCAACCCCTGTGCCGCGCCGCTCATGAACGCGGCCAGATGCTGGCCCAAGGTTGTCGCCATCGCAATGCCGCGTCCGTTATAGCCCAGAGCGATGGTCAAGCCCTCGGCAGGGGTGTGCACATGCGGCAGGAAATCGCGTGTAATGGCGATCCGTCCCGCCCATCGGTACTCGTATTCGACGCCTTCGAGTTGCGGATACATCAACCGTGCTGCGCGTTCAAGATGCGCCCAATCGGCGGCGGTACGCGGATCGCGGAAGGGGCCCCGACCGCCCATCAGCAAGCGGCCTGCAGCGTCCTTGCGGAAGTACAGCAAGAGCCGCCGCGAGTCCGACGCGACTTCGCGTCCAGGCAGCACGGTGGCTGCAATATCGTCGGGTAAAGGCCGGGTTGCGACAATGAAACTGTTCGCAGCAATCACCGATTGTGCGAGACCTGGCCAAAGCGCATCGGTATAACCGTTGGTCGCGAGCAGCACCTGTTTCGCATCGATGACAACACCGCTTGCACATCGCACACGCCAACCGTCGGCACTTCGTTCGAGTGCGACGGCGCGGGTGGCGCCGTGAATCGCGACACCCGCTGCCTTGGCCGCACGCGCCAGTCCACGCGCGTAACTCAGGGGTTGCACGCTGCCAGCGCGTTTGTCGATCCAGCCGCCTACAAAGGCTTCAGTGCCGAGCCGCTTCACAACCTGCGTGCGGTCGAGCAGTTCGACCGGTGCACCGCGAGCTTCCCACTGCCGCGCGCGGGCGTGCAGTGTGCCGAGCAGCTTGTCCGAGTGCGTGGGTTGAATCCAGCCATTGCGAGTGGCATCGCATTGGATCTGGTGGCGTTCGATCAGGTCGAAGACCGTATCAGCGGCGCTGCCTGCGATCTGCGTGAGGGCTTCGCCATTGCGTGAACCGTATCGGCGGACGAGTTCATCCGGATCGTATTTGAGCCCGGGGATCACCTGGCCGCCGTTGCGCCCGGAGGCGCCCCAGCCCGGTTCGTCGGCATCGATCACACAGGTTTTCAAGCCGTGCCCGGCAAGATGCAAGGCGCTTGACAGACCGGTATAACCCGCACCGACAATCAGCACATCGGTCTTGAGGGAGGTGTCGAGCGGCGGGGTATCGACGGCTGGTTCCGCCGTCGCGGCCCAGAGAGAGGGCGGCAACGGTCGTGAAACTTCAACGAGGCTCATGTTGGATATTCAGGTCGAAGGCGCGTCGGAGGAAGTGAGCACCCGGCGCAGGAAATCGCGCGTGCGAGGATGTTGCGGGCGTTCGAGCAGATCGGCGGCGCCTTCCTCGCAGATCGTGCCGTCATAGAGAAAGCACACCCTGTCTGCCACTTCGCGCGCAAAACTCATTTCGTGCGTGACGACAATCATCGTCATGCCGTCGTAGGCGAGTTGACGCATCACGCTCAGGACCTCGCCGACCAACTCGGGATCGAGGGCAGAGGTAGGCTCGTCAAACAGGATGGCCTTGGGCTCCATGGCGAGCGCGCGGGCAATCGCCACGCGTTGCTGCTGGCCGCCCGATAACTCAGACGGGTAAGCATCCATACGATGCCCGAGCCCGACCTTGTCGAGCAGATGGCGCGCCTTTTCGCGGGCTTGCACACGGTCTTCTTTTTTCACGAACACCGGGCCCTCGCAGACATTCTCCAGTGCGGTACGGTGCGGCCACAGGTTGAAGCGCTGGAACACCATGCCCACTTGCATGCGCAATTCGTGAATGTGTTTCGAGCGAGCATCGACTGCATTGCCGTCCACGGTGATCGTGCCGGCATCATGCGTTTCCAGGCCGTTGATGCAACGCAGGAGCGTCGATTTTCCCGACCCTGACGGGCCAATCAGACAGACCACTTGACCCGCTTCAACGTTAAGGCTGACGCCCTTCAGCACTTTTTGATCGTGGAAGCGCTTATGAATCGATTCGACCTTGATCATCGTTTCCCTTTGAGGCCGAGGCGGCGTTCGAGGCGGCGCAAGCCATAGACGAGCGGCAGGCTGAGTCCGAGATAAAGCAACGCCACCAGCGTGAACACGGTCATGTTCTGGAACGTCGACGATGCGATCAGTTGTCCGGCACGCGTCATTTCAGCGACCGTGATGGTGGAGGCGAGCGACGAGTCCTTCAGCATCATCACGAGCGTGTTGCCGTAGGACGGCAGTGAAATCTTGAACGCTTGCGGCAACACTACGCGCCGCATGATCAGCGCGCCGCGCATGCCGATGGATTGCGCGGCTTCTATCTGCCCGTGATCGATCGCCTGGATACCCGCCCGAAAATTCTCGGCCTGATAGACGGAATAGGCGATGCCCAGCCCGATAAAACCCGCCTGGAACGCTGACAAACGCACGCCGAGATCGGGCAGCACGAAGTAGATATAGAAGAGCTGGACGATGATCGGCAGGCCGCGGATCACGTTGATGAACGTCGAGGCCCCGTGCGAAGCGAACTTGTTCGACGACACGCGCATCAGCGCCAGCAGGAGTCCGAGCAGCGTGCTCAGGATGAACGAGCAGAAGGTGATCTCGATCGTGACGACCGCGCCTTTCAGCAGGATCGGCAGGAACTCGATGGCGTTCTGGAAGAACATGGCTCTATCCTCTTTATGCTGAGGATGTCTTTATTCCACCTGCCACTTCTTGATGATCTGCATCAGGGTGCCGTCCGCCTTGATCTTCTTGATGCCCGCGTTCAACTGGTCGAGCGTGGCCGTGTCGCCCTTGCGTACAACGAAGCAGACCTGGCCCACCACTTCCGGCTGATATTCCTTGACCAGTCGCAGTTGCGGATTCGGGTTGTGCTGGAGCTGGTAAGCAATGATCGGATGATCGCCGAAGCCAGCCTTGATGCGTCCAAGCGCGACGTCGCGCATGATGTCGGCGACGGAATCGTAGGTGCGAACTTCCTTGAAAATGCCTTTCTTGTTCAGCGCGTCGACGAATGCCGTGCCCACTTGAGCGCCGACAACTTCGCCTTTGAGCGAGTCCATTGACGGGTATTTGCCGGCGTCGTCGGCGCGCACGATGAGGCCTTCGCCATACGAATACACTGTGTCCGAGAAGTCGACGACCTGCTGGCGTGCGGGCGTCTTCAGCATGGCGGCCGAAATGATGTCGATCTTCTTGGTGGTCAGAGATGGAATTAGTGAGGAGAACGTGGTTTGTTCAATGCTGACGTCAAAGCCTGACGCCTTCCCGGTCGCCGTGATGGCGTCGACCAGCAAGCCCTGGATCGAATTGGACTTCACATCGAGGAAGGTGAACGGCACGCCCGTGGCCGTCGCTCCGACCGCGTAACTTGGGGTAGCGGCCACCGACCACGCCGGTGCGCCTGTGAGCAGCAATCCCGTTGCGAAGACACAGGCGAAGCGTTTGACGAACTGGAACATGAGGCTCTCCACTTATTGGGAAGGAACAATGGGACGGACCAACCAAAAAATCGTTTATTGGTATTTTATGCATCATATTCGAGACAAAAAAATCGTCAATCGAAATATTTGTATCGATATTCGATATGATAACGTTGCATGATGATTTCGAACCGTGAGCCAAACAATTGGGTAAATCCATGAACCGAATCAAACCGGGCCTTCAAACGGACGTGCCTGCAACGACTGGCGACGCGTCTGAGAAGTCAGATGCAACAGATCCGTCAGATGCGCTGTTTAATCAGTCGTTGGAGAAGGGCATTGCAGTGCTGCGCGCGTTCAGTGCGCAGCGGCGGACGATGACGCTTCCGGAGGTGGCGGAGGCAACGTCGATCACGAAGAGTTCGGCGCAGCGGATGATCTATACGCTGGAAAAACTGGGGTATGTAAAGAAACATCCGCGCACGAAGCGTTACCAGCTTGCGGCGAAGGCAATGCAGATTGGCTTTAACTATCTTGCCGCGGATACGTTGATTGATGTTGCCAATCCGTTCCTGTCGGAGCTGACGAATGTAACGGGGGAGACGACCAACTTGACGGAGCCGGACGGGGTCGAGATGGTCTATGTCGCGCGCTTTGTGTGTACGAAATTCTTGCCGATCCACATGCCGATTGGCAGTCGCATCCCCATGTATTGCACTGCGTCAGGGAGGGCTTATCTGGCGGCGTTGCCGGAGGACGAGTCACGTGCGCTGCTGGAGCGGAGTGAGCGGGTGACGCACACGCAATACACGGTGACGGATCTTGGCGAGATTGATTCGCGGCTGGCGCAAGCGAGGCTTAGCGGGTATGCGTCGAACAGGGAAGAGTTGTTTATTGGCGATATGACGATTGCAGCGGCCGTGGTTGACGGGGAGCGGCGGCCGGTGGGATCGGTGCATGTTGTTGCGCCCACGAGCCGCTGGACGCTCGCCGAAGCAGAGCAACGCCTGGCGCCGGCAGTGATTGATTGCGCGCGCGGAATCAGCAATTCGATCCGCACTCTGGGATAGGATTTTCGTTCGCACTCCACCAACAGAACCCCTCGACCGGGTGCGAACGAAAGCAAGCTTTCTTCAATACCCCGGCGGCGGCGGAGGCGGCATTCCGGGCGGCGGTGGCGGGGGCGGCGGCTGCGTCGAATAAACGCCTTGCGGCGGCGCTGCGCTCATCATGCGACCACGCATTGGCACCCGATTACCGCTCGCATACATGCACTGCAGATATGCGTAGTCGTAGCGCCGCTGCACGTCATAGGCCGAACCTTGCGCGTTAGACGCACCAAACATACTGCCGGCCAGCAAGCCGGCGCCCGCACCCACGGCTGCGCCCGAACCGCCACCGAACGCCGCACCTGCCGCGGCGCCCAGCGCCGTACCGACCACCGCACTGCCCACCGCGCTATTGGTCGTGGATTGATTGGCCTGGTCACCACCCACCTGTCCATACGCAAACTGACGACACGAGCCGTCATCCGCGCGGAACTGGTCGAAAGTCTTGCCAGTGCCGGGAAGGGCCATCACGCTCGGTCCCGAAGGCACTACGGCGCAACCGCCCAGAATGCCCAGCGAAACCCCCATCGAAACGAGTAATGCAAGTCTTGGATACTTCATGACGCTTTGACCTTCCGTTCAAGGGTTACTGAGAGTTGCCTGGCTGCGGCGCCACGGGACGCCAGCCGGCCGGGCATTCCTTCACATACGGGTAATACGATTTCGATGCCTCGCAGTAGTACCAGGAACCGCCTTGCTGTCCGGAGGCATCGGCCGACGGCCCCGGACCCTGCGCGGGTTCTTGCACCTGTCCCTGTTCGACATAATTGACCGGCGGAGGCGCCGGTACGGCCACGACTGGCGGATAAGCGTAAGGGTAGTAATACGGAACCGGCGCGACCGGGTAGTAATAGGGCAGCCCAACCCCCACACCCACAAAAACCCGTGCATTCGCCGGCGCGCAAATACAGGCCGCGGTTACTGCCACCGCCGCCAGCGGTAGCCAAGAATTCAGGCGTTTCACGACATTTCTCCCAACCTGGTTTGATGACACGCTCCCCGTCCCTTTTACCGTAAGCAGATATTGGACCGTCTCGCGATCCACTGAATTAAAGGAGCACAACTGAACGCTAATTCAGTTGACCACGAAGTGCCATTACAGACGTTACGCGTCATTTTTCCGATCGTTACAAAACTACCTTTAACGCGCTTATTCGAAAGATATTTGACAGCGTTAAGTAATATGTTTTTGGCGAAAACCAGTCGAAAAATCATCTGTCATTCCGCGCGCCGGCAAGAGGATGCAGGTATTCATCCCAGCGGCCCTGCGGCATGGCTCTTATGGTTGAAAACGATTACCTCGCCCGATAATTCCCGATGCGGAGTGTTGTTTACATGAGACGCCGAATCGTGTTCAGGCACAAGCGGGCGCCCGCGAACGTCTGTGCGCGCGAATGGCGGCGCTAATGGCGACTGGATCGAAGAGGAGGTGCTGATGCAGCGACTAACGCTGCTGTGGGAGAAGCAAAACCGCGACGCTTCTTGCCGCCGGTAAAAAAGCGGCGGGCGACGGGAGCGCGAAGCCGGACAAAGCTGCAGCGCAGCAGTGGTTCCGGTCGCGCCATGACGGGTTTGCCCGCTGTCCACGAACCAGTGAACCGCGGACAGCCGGTGTCAAAGCCAAGCGATCCCGCTTACTGCCGTGTTCCCGCCCTGATCGCCTCGGCGAACCGCTTGATGTAGACCGGCGACGCGTCGCTGATTGCCCAATACACCATGCCGTCCTGACGCCACTCGACCAGCGAATAACCATCGGTGGATTGCGTCGTCAGAGGCGTGGACGACGACGCGGTTTTGCCATCGCTTTTGCCATGGTCATCAGGGAAGACATACAAGTCGATCGGATGCTTCAAGTACCTGTAGATCATGACGGCAACGGGGCGATGATCCACGTAATCGAGCCGGCCGCCGACCAGCGGGAAGCCTTGAGCCTGGGGATCGACCACGGGCGGTGCATAGTCAATGCGCCCGTTGAACCAGGGCTTGACCGTATGCTGGTCGCTCGACAGCACGTCCATCGGGCGCTCCGATATCAACGCCCGCACATGGCTCGAAACGATCTCCTGTTGCAGGTCACCGCCACGGGGTGGCTGCTGGGTCCAGAGCAGCGTCATGAAGACCAGCGAACACAAGCCGATCCCTGCCACTCCTCCGCCAATGAACGGCAGTCCTGACATGCGCCAAGACCAGTTCCAGGGCGACGGACTCTTCCTCGCTGTTTCAGCTTTCAACCGGGCTTGCACCTGCGAACGCAAGGATTCCGGAGCCCGTTCGTAAAGCGAGCCGTCGCGCAGCTTCTCAGCGAGCGTTACATCGGACGATAAATTAGATCTAGTTTCCACGCTTGGACTCCTCAGGACCGGCGGGTGGTGTTTTGACCAGGCGGATCGCCTGCTGTTCCGGCCCGCCCTGCGCCGCTCTTACAGCCGTGCACAACAGGCGGCGTGCACGCGAAAGCCGCGACATGACTGTCCCCATGGGTATCCCCGCCACCGCCGCCACGTCCTTGTAGCTCATGTCTTCCAGCTCGCGCAACACGATCACCTCGCGATATTCAACCGGCAACGTAGCCAATGCGCGATGCACGAGTTCGGTCTCGTCCTGTCGCACGGCCAGCTTCTCCGGATCGTCGCCGCTTTCATCGGCCCAGCCGGGGAGCTGATCGTTGACATTGAGCGAGTCGTCGTAGGGCGTGGCATCAGCGCGGTTATGTTGCCTGCGCCACTCGGTGAACCACGTGTTGCGCACGATCGCCAGCAGCCAGGCGCGCGGATTGTCGCCCTCGTAGCCATCGAAGAAACGAAAGGCTCTCAGGAAGGCTTCCTGCACGACATCGTCGGCATCCGTAGGACTACCGCTCAACCAGCGGGCAAGGTTATACGCCGCGTCCAGATGCGGCAGCATCACCGCGTCAAAGCGATCCGGCGAGGGCTTCGCCATCGGTACTCTCCCTGGCAACCGATGTTGCCGCGGAACGTAATGAACATGCGCCACGCGCTCATGCGAATGACGGGTCGCCGGTCGGCGGATATTGCGGTACCGCAACACCACGAGGCAAGATGCCGGCTCTCAACTGACCTTACCGGTCGGCTTCCCGATTTATTCCCGATTATGCGAGTCTGGCGAAAAAATGTACCGGGAATAAACCGCCGGACGCCCGAGTTTGGTGGACATGGGGCAATGCACACATACCGTGCATACCCGTTTTGTACACCCATCCACCAGGAGCCGTTCATGCCCGACCTCGACAAGAAAATCCTCCCCCCGGAACCCCTCACGGAACACGGCGCCAGACGGCGCACCGCACTGACGTGCATGGCATGGGCCGGTGCGGGCATGCTATGGACCATGAACGGCGGCGTGCCGGGTTCGAAGCTGATAAGCGGCACTGCGCAGGCGGCCGAAGTTAACCGTCATGCGTTCAGTTTTGTGCAGATCAGCGACAGTCACATCGGCTTCAACAAGGACCCGAACGTCGACCCGACGAGCACCTTGAAGGAAGCCGTCGACAAGATCCGCACGAGCTCGGAAAAGCCCAGGTTTATCATCCACACCGGCGACATCAGCCACCTGTCCAAGCCCGACGAGTTCGACACCGCCACGCAGGTCATCAAGAGCGCCGGTCTCGACGTGCACTACG
This sequence comes from Caballeronia sp., assembly GCF_028292365.1. Taxonomy (GTDB): domain Bacteria; phylum Pseudomonadota; class Gammaproteobacteria; order Burkholderiales; family Burkholderiaceae; genus Caballeronia. The sequence continues at coordinate 18,294 of NZ_JAQGMM010000140.1, read as the reverse complement.
TACCTGGCGAACACGACGTGCTTGTCGATGACGGCGGTTCGTATTTCGAGCGCTTCGCCAAACCCGCGGACCCCAAGTGGTACAGCTTCGACCAGGGCGGGGTGCATTTCATCGGATTGACCAACGTGCTGGATCTGCGCGGCGGCGGCCTGGGATTTCTCGGCGATGAGCAACTGGCGTGGCTGAAGAAAGACCTGCAGGCACGCACGAGCAGCATGCCAATTGTGGTGTTCGCGCATATCCCGCTCTGGTCTTTGTATCCGCAGTGGGGCTGGGGCACCGATGACAGCGCGCAGGCGTTGAGCATGATGAAGCGTTTCGGCTCGGTCACGGTGCTCAACGGTCACGTGCATCAGGTCGCACAAAAGGTTGAAGGCGAGATCAGCTTTTACTCCGCGTTGTCGACCGCCTTTCCGCAGCCGGCGCCGGGCACGGCGGCAGGTCCTGGTCCGATGAAAGTCCCCGCCGACACGCTACGCAAGATGCTGGGCGTGCGTTCGGTCAACTATGTCCCGGGCAAGGCCGAACTGGCCGTTGTCGACACGCGGCTCAGCGTATGAGCGCCAACTTGAACAAGCGGAGAATAATGATGACAATGCCAGCGCTTCGGCGTGTGGGGGTGGTTAAGCAGGTGGCCAAGCGGGCCGCTAAAATGATTGCCGCCTTGTGGATTGCAACGGCGCTGGTGGCTGCACCCGCATTCGCCGCCAATACAAAGCCGGCCACTGTAGTAATCGACAATTTTTCGTTTAGTCCTGCTCAGTTGTCGGTTGCAGCCGGGTCGACCGTGACCTGGGAGAATCATGACGATATGCCTCATACCATCGTCAACGATGCAACGCCACGCGAATTCAAGTCGGCGCCGCTCGATTCCGGAGAACACTTTTCACAGACGTTCACGAAGCCCGGCACGTACAAGTATTTCTGTTCGATCCACCCGCATATGACGGGCACGATCGTTGTGAAATAGTAGGGACGAATGTGGGCTATTGCCGGCTATTGCTGCAAGCCGAGCCGATACCACGTGACCTGCCGGTACGGTTCACCAGGGCGCACGATCACGCTGCCCGCATCCGCCATGTTGACCTGATTCGGGAACGCGCCGGCCTGGAGGCACAGGCCGGCGTGTTTGCCGTAACGCCGTCCATGCCGTCCCACGATGCCATCGAGATGATTGCCGGTGTAGAACTGAACACCCGGTGCGTTGGTACCCATCGTCAACTCTCGGCCACTGCCGGGGTCGTACAGCCGCACGACGGGTTTGAGCGTTTTACCGTTTTCACCCACGACATAACAGTGATCGAAACCGCCTGCACGCGCGAGCTGATCGTGCGGCCAGTCGAGCCGTGCGCCAAGCGGAGCACTTGCGCGGAAATCGAACGCATGGCCCGCGACCTGCGCGCGGCCTTCGGGGATCAGCGCGTCGTCGACTTCGAAGAACGTGTCGGCATCGATTGAAATCACATGGCCGCGGATATCGGCGGTTTCGTCGCCCGACAAGTTGAAGCACGCGTGGTTGGTCAGGTTCAACGGCGTAGGCGCATCCGATACGGCTTCATACGCGAGCGTCAGCGTGCCTTCGTCGTCGAGCGTGTAGCGTAACGTGGTCGATACATTGCCGGGAAAACCCGCGTCGCCCTCCGGCGACTCATGCGTGAGGACCAGTCCGCCATCCACTTCCTGCGCGTCCCATAGTGCGCGATGAAAGCCCGCCGCACCGCCATGCAGCAGGTTGCCGCCCTCATTGCGATCAAGCGAATAAGCAACGTTGTCGAGCGCGAAACGCGCGTTCTCAATGCGGTTTGCCCAGCGTCCGATCACGCCTCCCAAATAAGCATGGCCCGCGAAATATTCGGCGGGCGTGTCGTGACCCAGCAGGACATCGGCCACGCGTCCCGCGCGATCGGCGGTATTCCACGAGACCAGCGTCGCACCGAGATCACTGATTGCGACGCGCATGCCATGCACATTACGCAGCGTGAACAGGCGCGCAACATCGCCGCCGGGCAACTCTCCCCAGCGTTCAACACTGACGCGCACGGAGCCTGGACGGAGAGGGGTGGGCATATCGGCTAGGTTCATAAAGAGCGGGATCAGCCGGGTTGTGCACAGGGCGCAACCGGCAGGCGCTCCTGATATTCGCGCGGCGTGCAGTCCAGCTCGCGACGGAACACGGCGTACATGTATTGCAGCGAAGTGAAGCCGCAGCGAATGGCCACTTCGGCGCTCGATAAATCGTGACGCGCGAGGAGTTGCTTCGCGATATCGAGTTTGTGATTCAGGATCTCCTGATGCACGGTGCAGCCGAGTTCGCGGCGGAAGTGATCCTCCAGCGACGAGCGCGACACGCCCACGTAATCGGCCACTTGTTCGGTCTTGATGCCTTGACACCCGTATTGCCGGATATAGTGGCGCGCACGCATGACATAGGGGCTCGAGACCGGTTGATGCTTTGTCGATTCAAGCACGTTGATGCCCACCGGCGGCACAAGAATGCGCCTGCCGTGAAAGCGCGCGCCGCCCAGCATCTGGTGCAGCAGATGTGCCGCGGTCCGGCCCATTTCCTCGGTTCCCTGGATCACGGAAGACAGTGGAATGCGAGTAAGCGAGCGAGTCAGCGGATCGTTGTCTATGCCGATGATGGCCACTTGCTCAGGCACGGGAATACCCGATATGAGGCACGCCTGCAGCAGATGCCGCGCGCGGGCATCGGTCACGGCGATCACGCCCACGGGCTTCGGCAGACTCTCGAGCCACGAGGTCAGTTGCGCGCTTGCCTGACTCCAGACCGGCGCGCTGGTCGGCAAACCGCGATGAATATCTGCTTCCAGCCCGTCGGCTGCGAGCAGCGCCTTGAAGGCCAGTTCACGTTCCTGCGCCCAGCGGTTTTCGGGCGCTTCAGGCAGGCTGTAAAGCGCGAAACGCTGCAAGCCGGCACCGATCAGATGCGTGTACGCAAGCGACATCAGCTTCGCGTTGTCGGTTGCAATATACGGCAGCCTCGCTGGATAACACGCGGGGTCCGCATAAGACGACCCCACCGCGACCACGGGCAGTTGCGAATCGCCGAGTGCTTCGGCGACAGCCGGATCGTCGAAATCCGCGATGATGCCATCGCCTTCAAAACGTTCGATGCCATTCAGGCGACAGCGAAAATCCTCTTCCAGGAAAAGGTCCCATGCGACACGCGTGGATAGCAAATAATTGCCTATGCCGGTAATGACCTCGCGGTCATACACCTTGTTCGCGTTGAACAGCAGCGCGATCCGGTGCGACGCCTGAGCGGTCTGTGGTCGTGTCATCGAACTCCGGACGAGTGCATATCGTGGCGCAGGGCCACGATATGCCCGTCGTCTCCGTTGCAGCGCAATATGCGCCTGTTTTTTACGGGGTCTTTTTAGCGTTTGCTGATTCTAGGCGCGCGCACCAGACAACCGCCAGCCTGATTATTACTTACCTGAAGAAACACCATGAGCGCTGGCGGATTTCGCAATTGCCCACAGCGCGACGATGCTGGCAGCATGGTGTCACATTAAAAAGAAGGAGACGCCATGTCATATTTCGAACATTTGCCGGCCGTGCGGTATGAAGGCCCAGAGTCCAACAATCCTTTTGCCTATCGTCATTACGATCGCGACAAGCTGGTGCTTGGCAAGCGCATGGAGGATCACTTGCGACTGGCGGTCTGTTACTGGCATACGTTCGTATGGCCCGGCGTGGACATGTTCGGGCAGGGCACCTTTCACCGGCCGTGGCAGCAACCCGGCGATCCAATAGAACGAGCCCACGTAAAAGCCGATTCGGCGTTCGAATTCTTCTCGAAACTGGGCGCGCCGTATTACACCTTCCATGACACAGACGTGTCACCTGAAGGTGACAGCATCAAGCACTACGTCAACAACTTCAAAGGCGTCACGGACTATCTGGCGGCCAAGCAGGAAGAGACGGGCATCAAGCTGTTGTGGGGGACGGCGAACCTGTTCTCGCATCCGCGCTACGCAGCCGGCGCAGCTACCAATCCGAACCCCGAAGTGTTTGCGTTCGCGGCCACCCAGGTGTTCCAGGCGCTTGAGGCCACCCATAGGCTTGGTGGTGAAAACTATGTGTTGTGGGGCGGCCGGGAGGGGTATGACACGCTGCTGAATACCGATCTCAAGCGCGAACGGGACCAGCTTGGGCGCTTCCTCAACATGGTGGTGGAGCACAAGCACAAGACGGGTTTCAAAGGCGCTTTGCTGATCGAACCGAAACCCCAAGAGCCGACCAAGCACCAATACGATTACGACGTCGCGACGGTCCACGGTTTTCTCGCGCAGTTCGGGTTGCAAAATGAAATCCGCGTGAATATTGAAGCGAATCACGCAACGCTCGCGGGACATTCGTTCCACCACGAGATTGCGACCGCTTACTCACTCGGCATCTTTGGCAGCGTCGACGCGAATCGCGGTGATCCGCAAAACGGCTGGGACACCGACCAGTTTCCGAACAGCGTTGAAGAGCTGACGCTGGCGCTGTATGAAATCCTGCGACATGGCGGCTTTAGCAGTGGCGGCATGAATTTCGATGCTAAGGTACGGCGCCAGAGCGTAGCGCCCGAGGATCTGTTCTTTGGGCACATAGGCGCAATCGATGTCATAGCCATCGCGCTTGAACGGGCGGCCACGCTGGTTGAGAACGACAAGCTTGCCGAGTTCAAGACCCAGCGCTACGCGGGTTGGGACACGGAATTTGGCCGCAAGATACTCTCTGGCGGTTACTCTCTTGAATCGCTGGCCATGGATGCGCTAGGACGCCGTGTGAACCCTCAGCATGTGAGCGGGCAACAAGAGCAACTCGAAAATATCGTCAACAGGGCGATATACAAGTAAGCAGTAGCAAGTAATCAGTAAAACCGACGACCGCGAACATCGATTCGCGGCGCAAGCAGTAGATTCCGCCGACGTCCCTTCTCTCGCACATGCGTTGCCCTGACCCGCCGCGCAGGAGACGTATCGGCCCGTCAACCATAAAAAAGGAGTGAGACATGAAGTCTGTAAAACGCCGTGCCGTACTCGGGACGCTGGTCTGTGGAGCGATGTTCGCCACGTTGACCGTGCTTCCTACCCTGGCTCATGCGAGCAAGGACAAGCCTGAAATTGGCTTCTGTATTGACGACCTGCGGGTCGAGCGCTGGTCGCGCGACCGGGATTACTTCGTGGCCGCTGCCACGAAGCTGGGCGCCAAGGTATCCGTCCAATCCGCCGATGCCAGCGAAGAACGGCAGATATCGCAGATTGAAAACCTGATCTCGCGAGGCGTTGATGTCATCGTGATCGTGCCGTTCAATTCGAAAACCCTCGGCAATGTGGTGGCCGAAGCGAAGAAGGCGGGCATCAAGGTGGTGTCGTATGACCGCCTGATCCTGGACGCGGATGTGGACGCCTATATCTCGTTCGATAACGAGAAGGTCGGCGAAATGCAGGCGCAAGGCGTGTTCAATGCCCAGCCTAAGGGTAACTACTTCATGCTCGGTGGCGCACCGACCGACAACAACGCGAAGATGCTGCGTGAAGGGCAATTGAAGATCCTGAAGCCAGCCATTGATCGCGGCGACATCAAGATTGTCGGCCAGCAATGGGTGCCGGAATGGAGCGCTGCGACCGCGCTGCGCATCACGGAAGATGCACTCACGGCGAACAACAACAAGATCGACGCCATTGTTGCGTCCAATGACGGCACGGCGGGTGGCGCCATCCAGGCGCTGGCCGCGCAACACCTTTCGGGCAAGGTGCCTATCTCCGGACAGGATGCCGACCTGGCGGCAGTCAAGCGCCTGGTGGATGGCACGCAGACCATGACCGTCTATAAACCGCTGAAGCTGATTGCGGGTGAAGCGGCCAAACTGGCGGTGGACCTGGCGAAAGGGCAGCAACCGGCCTATAACGCGAAATACGACAATGGCAAGAAGCAGGTCAACACAGTGTTGCTGCAGCCGACGCTCCTGACCAAGAGCAATGTCGACACCGTGGTGAAGGACGGCTTCTATACGCAGGCCCAGTTGGCAGGGAACTAAGCACTCTGCTGCGTCATGCCGGGCGTGAGGGCCGCTTGAGTTGGGGCCTTCACGCTGATTCACTGTCCAGGATAAAAACCGCATGGCAAACGCGCTGCTGGAAATGCACGGCATCGTCAAGACGTTTGGCGGTGTGAAGGCGCTTGATGGTATTGACCTCGTGGTCTCGCCCGGGGAATGCGTGGGTTTGTGCGGCGAAAACGGCGCAGGCAAATCGACGCTGATGAAAGTGTTGTCCGGCGTCTATCCGCACGGTACGTGGGAAGGAGAAATTCTCTGGGAAGGCAAGCCTTTACAGGCATCGACTATCCGCGAAACAGAGGATGCCGGCATTGTCATCATCCATCAGGAATTGATGCTGGTGCCGCAGTTGTCCGTGGCGGAGAACATCTTCCTCGGCAATGAAATCACGCTGAGCGGCGGCCGGATGAACTACGCCGCAATGTATCAGCGCGCCGACGAATTGCTGCGTGAGCTGAACATCAGCGGCATCAACGTGGCTCAGCCGGTGATGAATTATGGCGGCGGCCATCAGCAACTGATCGAGATTGCCAAGGCGTTGAACAAGCGCGCGAAGTTGCTGATCCTCGATGAACCTTCGTCGTCATTGACGGCGAGCGAAATCCGCATCTTGCTGGACATCGTGCGCGACTTGAAAAAACGCGGCGTGGCGTGCGTGTATATCTCGCACAAGCTCGACGAGGTGGAAGCGGTCTGCGACACCATCACGGTGATCCGCGACGGTAAGCATGTCAGCACGCAGCCCATGAAAGACCTGAGCACGAACAGCATCATTGCGATGATGGTCGGCCGGGAGATCAAGAACCTGTTCCCGCGTGAGCCGCACGAGATTGGCGAAGTGATCTTCGAAGCGCGCCACGTCACCTGTTTTGATGTGACCAATCCCCGGCGCAAGCGCGTGGACGACGTCTCGTTTTCGCTGCGCAAAGGCGAAATTCTCGGCGTTGCCGGACTGGTCGGCGCGGGGCGGACCGAACTGATGCAGGCGATCTTCGGCGCGTATCCGGGCGTCAGTGAGGCGGAGGTTTATCTGAACGGCAAGCGCCTCAAGATCAAGACCCCGGCCAACGCGATCGATGCCGGTATCGGCATGGTGCCCGAGGACCGCAAGCGTCACGGCATCGTGCCGCAACTGGGTGTGGGACATAACATCACGCTGGCCGTGCTGAACCGTTTTGCGAAGGGCGGCCGCATAGATTCCGCTGCCGAACTCGACACGATCCATACAGAAATGAAGCGGCTCTCCGTGCGTGCCGCCACGCCAATGCTATCTATTGCCAGCCTCTCCGGCGGCAACCAGCAGAAGGCCGTGCTGACCAAGATGCTGCTCACCGACCCGGAAATTCTTATCCTCGATGAACCCACGCGAGGAGTAGATGTCGGCGCCAAGTTCGAGATCTACAAGCTCATGTTCGCGCTGGCCCGGCGCGGCGTGTCGATCATCGTGGTGTCGTCGGAATTGAATGAAGTGCTAGGCGTGAGTGACCGTGTGCTCGTGATAGGCGAAGGCCAACTCCGTGGCGACTTTATTAATGAAGGGCTCACGCAAGAACAACTCCTGGCGGCGGCCATTCGCGCGACCCCACAAACAAACTCTTTTCAAGCGAGCGTCGCATGACTCCTGACGTCACCTCGTCGCCTAAACGCAGCGCCACTGGCAGCTCGAGCAACACATCCGGGCAGCGCTTCAAGCAGCTTTTCACGCGATACAAGTTGCTCGCGTTGCTGCTCGCGGTAAGTGTCATCTGGATCTTCTTTTCCTTCCTCACCGATGGTGCGTTTGTCACGCCACGCAATCTGTCGAACCTGCTACGGCAAATGTCGATCACCGGCATGCTCGCATGCGGCATGGTGTTCGTGATCATCTCGGGAGAGATCGATCTCTCGGTCGGCTCGTTGCTTGGTTTGCTCGGCGGCGTGGCCGCCATTCTCGATGTCTCGCATCACTGGCCGATCCAGTTCACCGTGCCGGCGGTCATGCTGCTCGGCATTGCAATCGGCATGTTCAATGGCTGGTGGTCGACTTATCTGCGGGTGCCGTCGTTCATCGTCGGGCTTGGCGGCATGCTGGCGTATCGGGGTGTGCTGCTCGGTGTGACTGGTGGTTCGACGATCGCGCCGGTGTCCAGCAACCTGGTGTTCATCGGCCAGGGATATTTGCCGGGCATGGCGGGCAATGCGCTTGCTGTCGTGCTGTTCGCGTTGCTCGTTACGCTGACCGTGCGCCAGCGTCAGAACCGTCTGCGTTACAAGCTCCCGGTCGTGCCGCTGTGGCAGGACGGCGTGAAGATTGTGGCGGCGGGGCTCGTGCTGGTCGCGTTCGTGACCACGCTGAACCGGTACGGCGGTATTCCCGTACCCGTGTTGCTGCTGCTCGCGTTGCTCGGTATTTTCACCTATATCGCCACGCAGACCGTGTTCGGCCGGCGCATTTATGCAGTCGGTTCAAACCTCGAAGCAACGCGTTTGTCGGGCGTGAATACGAACCGCGTGAAGCTGATGATCTTCGCGTTGATGGGCCTGATGTGCGCGCTTGCCGGACTCGTCAACACGGCGCGGCTGGCGGCCGGGTCGCCATCGGCGGGAACGATGGGCGAGCTCGACGCCATTGCCGCGTGCTTTATTGGCGGGACTTCCATGCGCGGTGGTTCGGGGACCGTCTACGGCGCATTGATCGGGGCGCTGGTCATGGCAAGCCTGGACAATGGCATGTCCATGCTGGATGTGGATTCGTATTGGCAGATGATCGTGAAGGGCGGCATTCTCGTCCTCGCGGTGTGGATCGATGTCGTGTCGGGCTCTAATCAGCGTTAGTGTCAGGGTTTCCGCGGACGGTGCTTCTCGCGCTCAAGTGTCACAAAACTTGGCGCATAATTCGAGCACCGAACGCGCCAGATCCGGGAGACGACATGCTGACCAAGAGCGAAGAACGCGTTGCGCACCTTCTCACCGATGTAGTCGACTTTGCGCGGGGACGGCTTCCAGAGCCCGCGTTCAATGTCGTCGAACCGCTCCTGAGCCACTACTACGAGCTTGCGGACCCCGAAGACGTCCAGAGCCGCGATATAGCCGATCTCTACGGCGCGGCCATGGCGCACTGGCAGACGGCGCAGAAATTCACGACGGGCCGCGAAGTCCTGCGGGTCTACAACCCCAACCTCGAACAGCACGGCTGGCATTCCGATCACACGGTGGTCGAGATCGTCAACGACGACATGCCGTTCCTCGTCGACTCCGTCACCATGGCGGTCAACCGTCTTGGTCTCGCGATGCATTCGGCAATTCATCCGGTGTTCCGGGTCTCCCGCGACGCAAGCGGGGCGATCACGCGTATTGCGCTGGGTCACGTCGACGGTGGCGATCCGCAATCGCGCCTTGAATCGTTTATCCACTTTGAAGTTGACCGCTGCGGCGAAGCAGCAAAGCTCGATGAGCTGCGCAGCGACATTGCGCGTGTGCTCGGCGACGTACGTGCATCGGTGGAAGACTGGCCGAAGATCGTTGAGGTCGCGCGTGCAACCATAGGTGAAATGAAAGCGCGCGAGACCAATGCGGACGGTGTGGAGGCACGCGCGTTCCTGGAGTGGATGGTGGCGGATCATTTCACCTTCCTCGGACACCGCGACTACGAACTCATTACGCAAGATAGCGGTTTTGCGCTACGCGGTGTACCGGGCTCCGGTGCGGGACTGTTGCGCGAAAGCCTGCGCCCGCCTTCAGCCGATAACACCACGCCATTGCCTCCTGCCGCTGCTGCCATCATCAATGGCTCCGCGCCGATCTTTCTCACCAAGGCGAATTCGCGGGCGACCGTGCATAGGCCGGGTTATCTGGACTACGTTGGCGTGAAGCGCCTTGGCGCGGATGGCAAGGTGATCGGGGAGCGGCGGTTTATTGGCTTGTACACCTCTACCGCGTATCTGGTCCCTACCTCCGAAATTCCGATCGTGCGGCGCAAATGCGCGAACATCATCAGGCGTGCCGGCTTTCTGGCGAAGGGGCATCTGCATAAATCGCTAGTGACCGTGCTCGAACAATATCCGCGCGAAGAACTCTTCGAAGCGGATGAAGACGACCTGTTCGATATCGCACTCGGCGTGCTGCGTTTGCAGGAGCATCAGCGCACACGGCTATTCGTGCGACGCGATCGGTTCGACCGCTTTGTTTCATGCCTTGTGTTCGTGCCGCGCGACAAGTTCAACACGGACCTGCGCAAACGCATCGCGAAGGTGCTCATGGAGGCGTTCAACGGCAAGAGCATCGAGTTCACGCCTCTGTTGTCAGAGTCTCCGCTCGCGCGCATCTATATTACGGTGCGCTCGGATAAAGGCACGATCCCCGAAGCCGATACGCGCGAACTCGAGCAGCGGATCGTGCAGGTCGCGCGCCGCTGGCAGGACGATCTCGCGGATGCGTTGATCGACAGCTTCGGCGAGGAGCAGGGCAACCGGCTTTTGAATCGATACGCGGATTCGTTCCCGGCGGGTTATCGCGAGGATTATCCGGCTCGCACGGCGGTACGCGACATCGAATTGATCGAGCAAACGCAAGTGAGGGCGGGCGGTCTCGCGATGAGCCTTTACAGGCCGATTGAGGCCGGGCGCCGGGCGTTTCGCTTCAAGGTGTACCGGGTGGGTGACCCGATTGCGCTGTCGCATAGCCTGCCGATGCTGGAGCACCTTGGCGTACGCGTGGATGAAGAACGGCCGTACCGGATCGAACCGCTGGGCGCGCCGCACGCGTGGATACACGACTTCGGCCTGGAGCTTGCCGACGACGTGGAGTTCGATATCGATCGCGTCAAGGAGTTGTTCGAGAACGCGTTCGCGAGCGTCTGGACGGGTGAAGTCGAGAACGATGGATTCAACAGACTGGTGTTGCGTGCGCAACTCGGCGCCCGTGACGTGACGATCCTGCGTGCTTACGCGAAGTATCTGCGGCAAGTAGGGTCTACATTCAGCGACGCCTATATAGAACGCGCGCTCACCGGCAACCCGATGATCGCGCGCAAGTTGCTTGAACTGTTTTTGGTGCGCTTCAATCCGGCGCTTCCCGGGACGGCCGGCGATAACCCACAAAGTCGTGAACTTCGCGACACCCGTACGCAACACGTGCTGGCCGACATAGAAGCCGCGCTCGACAACGTCCCGAATCTCGACGAAGACCGCATCCTGAGGCAGTTCCTGGGCGTGATCAACGCGACCGTACGAACCAATCACTTTCGTAAGGATGACGAAGGTAGGTCCAGGGCTTACTTGTCATTCAAACTTGATCCGTCGATGGTGCCGGGTCTGCCTGAACCCAAGCCGATGTTCGAGATCTGGGTCTATGCGCCGCGCGTCGAAGGTGTGCACTTGCGAGGCGGCAAGGTGGCGCGAGGCGGCTTGCGATGGTCGGATCGGCGAGAAGATTTTCGCACTGAAGTCCTCGGCCTCATGAAGGCGCAGATGGTGAAAAACACCGTGATCGTGCCGGTAGGATCGAAGGGCGGCTTTGTGGTGAAGAACCCGCCGCCGGTCACGGACCGCGAGGCGTTCGCGCGTGAAGGCGTGGCGTGCTACCAGATGTTCCTGCGTGGTCTGCTCGACGTGACGGACAACCGCGTGGCCGGCGTTATTGTGCCGCCGCCGGACACCGTGCGCCATGATCCCGACGATCCCTACCTTGTTGTCGCCGCCGACAAAGGCACGGCCACGTTCTCCGACTATGCGAACGCCATCGCACGCGAATACGGTTTCTGGCTCGACGACGCGTTTGCTTCGGGCGGTTCGGTGGGCTACGACCACAAGAGAATGGCGATCACCGCGCGCGGTGCGTGGGAATCGGTCAAGCGCCATTCGCGCGAGATGGGCGTGGATACGCAGACGACCGATTTCTCCGTGGTCGGTATTGGTGACATGTCAGGTGATGTGTTTGGTAACGGCATGCTGCTCTCGCATCATATCCGCCTGATCGCGGCGTTCGATCATCGCCATATCTTCCTCGATCCGAACCCCGATACCACCGCGAGTTTCAACGAACGCGAGCGGCTGTTCGCGCTGCCGCGATCGAGCTGGGCAGACTACGACACGACGCTGATTTCGGCCGGTGGCGGTGTGTTCCCGCGCACCGCGAAAACGATCGCGCTGTCGCCGCAGGTCCAGGCCGCGCTTGGCGTGACAGCCACGACGCTTGCACCAAACGAATTGATCCGCGCGATCTTGCTGGCCGATGTGCATTTGCTCTACAACGGCGGCGTGGGAACGTACGTCAAGTCGACGCGCGAGACGCCTGCACAGGTCGGCGACAAAACTAACGACGCCGTGCGCGTCAACGGCTCCGAACTGCGCAGTAAGGTAGTAGCCGAAGGGGGAAATCTTGGCGTGACGCAGCTCGGCCGGATCGAATACGCACAGCATGGCGGCCGCATCAACACGGATGCCATCGACAACTCCGCAGGCGTGGACTGCTCCGACCACGAAGTAAACATCAAGATCCTGCTGGGCTTGGTCGTTGCCGACGGCGAGATGACTGAAAAGCAGCGTAACGCGCTGCTTGCCGAGATGACCGACGAAGTCGGCTTGCTCGTTCTGAACGACAACTACGCGCAGACGCAGGCGTTATCGATTGCGAACCGCTATGTGGCGGAGATGCTCGACGGTGAGGCGCGGCTGATGCGCTGGCTAGAGCGCGCAGGGCGGTTGAAACGCAAGATCGAGTTCCTGCCATCGGATGAAGACATCGCCGAACGTCAGGCGGCAAAACTTGGGCTCACGTCGCCCGAGCGCGCAGTGTTGCTGGCTTACAGCAAGATGTGGCTCTACGACGAACTTCTCGCCTCCGATGTTCCCGAGGACGTGCTTGTCGCAGGCATGCTGCCTCACTATTTTCCGCTGCCCCTGCAGGCGCGTTACAGCGAGCCGATGCAACGCCATCCGCTCAGGCGCGAAATCCTCGCCACGCACCTGACAAATGCGCTGATCAACCGGGTCGGCTGCACTTTCGTGCATCGGCTGATGGAGGAGACCGATGCGTGTCCGAGCGAGATCGTGCGTGCCTGCATCATGGCGCGCGATGTATTCGATCTGAACGAGATCTGGCGCAATATTGACGCGCTCGACAATCGTGTAGCGGACGAAGTGCAGGCGAAAATGTTCATCGATGTCGTGCATTTGCTGGAGGGCGCGACGCTCTGGTTCCTGCGTCATTTGAAGGTATCGACGCAAGAGGAGGCTGGTCTCGCGACTGAGCGTGTCGCGCGCTGTCGTGAAGCTGCTCAGAGGCTTGCGCCGCAGTTGCCGCATTTACTGCCTGCCGACGAACTCGATGGATGGACCGAACGGCGTCGCGTGCTGGAGGAGGCGGGGGTTGAGGGTCCGCTAGCGGCGCTCGTGGCGAGCGGCGAGTTATCGACTGCGGTGCTGGATAGCGCTGAAGTTGCGGCAAGTTGCGACCGTAGCCTCGAGACCGTCGCGAGCGTTTATTTCGCCATAGGCACGTTGTTGAACTACAGCTGGATCGCCGAGCGAGCGATGGCGTTGCCCGCATCCACTCATTGGGACTTGCTCGCGCGGGCGGCTGCTTTGGAAGAACTGGCTCGACTGAAGCGTGCGTTGACAATCAGTGCGCTCGAACAAACCCGCGATATCGATACACCCGAGGGAATCGTTGAAAACTGGCGGTCCAGAAGAGAAGCCGCGGTCCAACGTTACGCGCGTTTGCTGGCGGAATTGCGCGCGACAAGTGGCGCGAGTCTTTCGATGCTGCTGGTGGTGGTCCGTGAGATAGCGACGCTGGAGCGAGCGTAGCTGCATGGGCTGGAGTCTGATAGACATGACTCCAGCCCGGCAAACTCAAACTGTCCAGTCCAGAATCACCTTGCCGCTCTGGCCTGAAAGCATGGTCGCGAAGGCTGCTTCATAGTCGTCCACCGCGAAGCTGTGCGTGAGGATAGGGGAGAGATCGAGTCCGCTCTGCAGCATGGCGACCATCTTGTACCAGGTCTCGAACATCTCGCGGCCATAGATGCCCTTGATCTCCAGCCCTTTGAATATCACCTGGGTCCAGTCGATCGCCATGTGCGCAGGCGGGATGCCCAGCAATGCAACCTTGCCGCCGTGATTCATCGCTTCGAGCAAGCCTGTGAACGCGCTCGGGACGCCGGACATTTCCAGCCCAACGTCAAACCCTTCCATCATGTGCAGCTCGGCCATGACGTCGCGCAGTGACGTCTCGGACACATTCACCGCTCGCGTTGCACCCATTTTGCGTGCAAGGTCCAGCCGGTAATCGTTCACATCGGTGATCACCACATTGCGCGCACCCACATGCCTGGCAATGGCCACCGCCATGATGCCGATCGGTCCAGCGCCCGTGATCAGCACATCCTCGCCGACGAGATTAAACGACAGCGCCGTATGCGTCGCGTTGCCGAACGGGTCGAAAATAGCGGCGAGGTCGTCGGAAATTTCCGGCGGAATCTTGAACGCATTGAATGCCGGAATGACGAGGAATTCGGCGAACGCACCGGGACGATTCACACCCACGCCCACCGTATTGCGGCAAAGATGCCGACGTCCCGCACGACAGTTCCTGCAGAATCCGCAGGTGATATGACCTTCACCCGACACGCGGTCGCCGATGGCGAAGCCACGCACTTCCTGCCCCATTTCCACGATCTCACCAACGTATTCATGACCCACATGCATGGGCACGGGAATCGTCTTCTGCGCCCATTCATCCCACTTCCAGATATGGATGTCGGTGCCGCAGATCGCCGTGCGCGTGATGCGGATCATGACGTCGTTATGCCCGACTTCAGGCTTCTTGACGCGCGTCAGCGTCAGCCCCGGGCCACGTTCCAGTTTTGCGAGTGCTTTCATGATTGTCCGATGTGTCCCGATGTTTCAGATGATGCCCAGTGAACGGCCGACGCGCGCAAACGCATCCACCGCGCGATCGATCTGCGCCGGCGTATGCGAGGCGCTCATCTGCGTGCGGATACGGGCACGGCCTTTCGGCACCACGGGAAACGAAAACCCTATGACGTAGACGCCTTCATGCAGCAGCGCGTCTGCCATGCGCGACGCGACCTGGGCGTCGCCCAGCATCACCGGGATGATCGGATGTTCACCGGGCACGAGCGTGAAACCGAGCTTGCTCATGGCGTCGCGGAAACGGGCGCCGTTGGCGCGCACACTGGCGCGCAACCGGGCGCCTTCGTCGCTCGCGAGCAGTTCGAGCACCTTGAGCGTGGCGGCGGCAATGCTGGGTGTCAGTGTGTTCGAGAACAGATAGGGGCGCGAGCGCTGCCGCAGCAACTCGACAATCTCACGGCGTGCAGCCACATAACCACCGGACGCGCCGCCCAGCGCCTTGCCCAATGTGCCGGTGATGATGTCGATGCGAGACAGCACGCCGCAATGCTCCGGCGTGCCGCGTCCGTGCTCGCCGATAAAGCCGACTGCGTGCGAGTCATCGACCATCACCAGCGCACCGTATCGATCGGCGAGGTCACAGATACCGGCAAGATTCGCGATGATGCCGTCCATCGAAAACACGCCGTCGGTGGCGATCAGCTTGAAGCGCGCGCCCGCAGCATCGGCTTCGCGAAGCTTTGTCTCGAGGTCTGCGAGATCGTTGTTCTTGTAGCGGTAGCGCTTGGCCTTCGACAAACGCACCCCGTCGATAATGCTCGCGTGATTGAGTTCGTCGCTGATGATGGCGTCGGACTCGTCCAGCAAGGTTTCGAACAGGCCGCCGTTTGCATCGAAGCAACTCGAGTACAGGATGCAGTCGTCGGTTTGCAGGAAGGTGGCAAGCGCTTGCTCGAGTTCCTTGTGAACAGTCTGCGTACCGCAAATAAACCGCACTGACGCCATGCCGAAACCGTCGCGGTCGAGGCCTTGTTTGGCGGCTTCGATCAGGCGGGCGTCGTTGGCAAGACCGAGGTAATTGTTCGCGCAGAAGTTCAGCATTTCGCTGCCATCCGCCAGGCGAATGTCGGCCGATTGCGGACTCGCGATCACGCGCTCGGACTTGTAAAAACCGTCGGCGCGAATTTGATCGAGCGTACTGCGCACATGCTCAAGATAAGAATCATGCATGGATCATGCTCCAAAGTAATACGACGACCGCATACGTATGACCGCACGGCAACGCCGTTTCGATGCTGCGGCTGCCAGTATGAAGGAAAATGCCATTCGCGCGAATATTCGCGGACACTGAAATGCAGTTGGCACCCTTCACATGACTGAACGCCGGTGACGAGAGATACGCCGCGGTGCCAACGAGCCATTCGGGTTTGCCCCAGCGTTGCGAATCACTCCAGCGCGACCCCGCGCAACTCTGGAATCAGAAAGAGTGTTGCCAGCAGATCGAGAATATAGATCGACGCCAGCAAGGCGATTGCCGTGCCGAACGAGTAATGCGTGGCAAGCGCCCCGATAACGAGCGGACCGAATCCGCCAACCGCGCGCCCGATGCTCCACAGTACGTTCTGCGCGGTGCTTCGAGCGTGCGTTGGATAGAGCTCGGCCATCAATGCTCCGTAACCGCCCATCATCCCGTTCACGAACAAGCCCATGAAAATGCCACCGATCAGCAGCGCATTCGGGGTGCTGAGCGTCGAGTAGACGAACACCATGACCAGTGCGCCGACCTGATAACCGATGAAGGTCGGCTTGCGACCTATCCGGTCCGCAAGCTGGCCGAAGATCCAGATGCCGGCGAGCATGCCGAGGATCGATGCACCGGTCCAGATTGCCGACTTGGTGAGCGTGTAGCCGAACATCTTCGAAAGGTAAGCGGGCATCCATACGATCAAGCCGTAGTACCCGAAGTTCTGAACTGAGCAAAGGATGACGACGCCAATGCTATGTTTGGTCGTGGTCTTGTCGCGGAACAGGGTCTTGATTGGGAACTCGCGTTTCTTCGCTGCGTTCGCACGCACGAACAGTTCGGATTCGCCGATAGCCTTGCGGATCACGAACGACCCCACTGCGGGAAACAGGCCGACCACGAACATACCGCGCCAGCCGATATGCGGCAGCAACAGCGGCGTGACCACGGCCGCCGCGAGGACGCCCACTTGCCAGCCCATGCCGACATACGACGATACGCGGCCGCGTTGGTCTGCCGGCCATGCTTCGATGGCAAGCGCCATGCCGATACCGAACTCGCCGCCTAGCCCGATGCCTGCAATAAACCGGTAGACGAGCAGATCGCCATACCCGGTTGCAAACGCGCAGAGGCCAGTGAAGAGCGCAAACAGCAGGATGGTGTAGGTCAGCACGCGAACGCGGCCGAGGTAGTCGCTCAATATGCCGAAACCGATGCCACCGACGACCCCGCCAGTGAGCGTCCACGTAACCAGCGATCCGGCTTGAGCACTCGTCAGGCCCAAGTCCGTGGAAATCAGGTTCAGCATGAAGCCGAGGATGAGCAGATCGAAGCCGTCCATCGCGTAGCCTGAAACCGCTGCGACCAACGCTCGAACAGGGCTGTGCGCGCCAACCGCGGAAGGCGCGCTGGCGTGGGCCGGCACGTCGAGCGGTTCGGCGCGCTCTTGCTTGTAGCTTGTCATGAAGGATGGGCTCCGGGCGAGTGGCAGTGACCGGCCAATGCACTCTGGTTTCGAGCCGCGTCTGCTCGTGAGGCGGCGGCGCGCCTCTCGCCAATTCGCTCGACGATCAAGCCATGAACTCGAAGCCTGGTGTTAGCCCGTGATGATACAGCGCGCCGTACGCGATCAAAAAAGCGTACGGCCGTGGCATGAATGGTGATGTAACCGAGAGACCAGCAAGCAAACGCGAGGCATCATGCTGGCGCCAGGCGTTGGCTTGTAGAGCCGGCCCCGCGCTGCAGGACCGATAACGAAACGCTTTTACTTCACCACCACCTTCACGTCGAAGTATTTCGAACCGAGCTTGTCGATAGTGCCGTCCGACTTCAGATCCGTCAGCGCCTTATCAAGGGCATCTTTCAGCACGTGGTTATTCTTCGCCACGCCAAAACCCACACCCGCGCCGAGCAGCTTTTCATCGACCACAGCAGGTCCGGCGAACGCGAAGCCCGCACCCTGCGGTGTCTTCAGAAAGCCCTTGGACGCCGCTTCTGCATCCTGGAACGCCGCATCCAGACGACCGGCTGCGAGGTCCGCGTAAACCTGGTCCTGCGCCTGATACGACACGACGTCGATACCAGCCGTCGCCCACCTGGCCTTCGCGTAGGCTTCCTGGATC
>NZ_JAQGMM010000118.1 GCF_028292365.1 Caballeronia sp. | reverse complement strand
GCGTTGAACCACGCTTTTAGCGCAGCTTTAGGCCAATTTCGCCTGAAATGGCCGAAATTTGCACGATGCGACACTCGACGGTTAGCTTGATATTATAGCGTCCGCTCGACTTCGTGACCCTGCTGGCCGGGCGGGTAAGCCCCGGGCGGGTAAGCCAGGTCGCCGAGCAATTCTGCCGTCGCGCGGTCGAAGCGTTCGATCAGGAAGTCCAGCAGCACGCGCACCCGCGGCGCCATATACCGGTTGCAGTGATACACAGCGTGGACTGCCGCCTCGTTTGAACACCAGTCTGCCAGCAAAATTTTCAGCGCGCCGGAGTGGACATCGGCGGCTATATCCCAGATCGATTTGTGCGCAATGCCTTGGCCAGCCAGCGCCCACGCGCGGGTCAGCGCGCCGTCGTTGGTTTCCCAGGCGTCATCGAGCGGCACGGTGTGGGTGAAACGATCGTCACCGCGGACAAACTGGAACTCGTTGAACGTCGCCGTCGATGTCACCAGCACCGTGAACGTGTGCGTGGCGAGTTCGGCGGGCGTTTTCGGTTCGCCGTGCCGCGCCAGGTATTCCGGCGATGCGCATAGCACACGCCGGTTCGGCGCCAGCCGACGGGCAATCAGATTGCCCTCCGACGGCCGGTTGAAGCGGATCGCCAGATCAATATCTTCCAGCAGTAGATTCGACACCGAATCCGACAACGTCAACGAAAAGCTCACGTCCGGGTACCGGCGGCTGAATTCATCGAGCCAATGGCACAACAGGTTGCGGCCGAAATCCGATGTGGCCGAGATCCGCACCTTGCCGCGCACGAGATTCTGGCCAGCGTGCAGCGCGGCTTCGCCGTCGTCGATAGCCTGCAGCGCGATCCGGCAATGCTGCAAATAAAGCCGGCCTTCATCGGTGAGTCTGAGCTGGCGCGTGGTGCGCTCGAACAGGCGTGCGGTGAGCGATTTTTCCAGCTTGAGCAGTCGGGCGCTGGCCGCCGCCGGCGATAAACCCAGCTTGCGGCCCGCCGCGGACAAGCTGCCGAGCGCTGCCGCTTCGGTGAACAGGCGCATATCGCCGAGTCGATCCATCGGGATTCTCAATTCACTTTTGATAATGATTCAAATGCTACGCCAATTATCAAAACGCCTCTCGGCGCGCAGAATTTGTTGCATTGCAGTGTATGAGGTTGACGATGCAGCCCGAATTTCCTGGATGCGCCCGATGAAACTCGATCACGTCACGATCGTCGCGCCCGATTGCGAGCCGATCCGCCATTTTCTCATCGATATAGCCGGCATGAAAGTCGGCCCGCGCCCGCCGTTCGGCATAGGCGGGTACTGGCTTTATCTCGATGGCACGCCCGCCGTGCATTTGATCGAGAACGGCTCGGTGCTCGCTTCGCCGCCCGGTGGCCGGGCGGCCACGCGCATCGATCATCTCGCACTGCGGGTTCAAAGCGCCGCCGAATGGCAGGCCTTGCTCGCACGCCTGCACGAACACGCGATGCCGTTTTCCGAAGCCGACGTTCCGCTCGCCCGCGAACACCAGGTGTTCGTGCAGCTTGCGCCGGGCGTGGTTATCGAATTCGTGACGTCGCTTTCCGTATTCTCAAACTAAGGGGATTTTCATGCCTATTCCACTTCTGGCGCTCGCTATCAGCGCGTTCGCCATCGGGACGACCGAGTTCGTCATCATGGGGCTGCTACCCGATGTGGCCCGCGATCTGACTGTATCGATTCCATCGGCGGGATTCCTCGTTACCGGCTACGCGCTGGGCGTCGCCGTGGGCGCGCCGCTGCTCGCCGTGCTGACCGCAAAAATGCCGCGCAAACTCGCGCTGCAATTGCTGATGGGGGTGTTTATCGTCGGCAATGTGCTGTGCGCCGTTGCACCCGGTTATTCGTGGCTCATGGTCGCCCGCGTGGTGACGTCGTTCGCGCATGGTTCGTTTTTCGGCATTGGTGCGGTGGTCGCGGCGTCGCTGGTTCCGGCTGAAAAGCGCGCCAGTGCGATTGCGCTCATGTTCACCGGGCTCACGCTCGCGAACGTGCTCGGCGTGCCGTTCGGGACGTTTATCGGTCAGGAATTCGGCTGGCGCACGACGTTCTGGGTCGTGGCGGCGCTCGGCGTGTTGTCGCTTGTCGGCGTGGCCGCGCTCGTGCCGAACAAGCATGATTCGGGACCGTCGAACTTCGGCCACGAATTGCGCGTGCTGAAGGAGCCTCAAGTCTGGCTCGCGCTGGCAATGACCGTGCTCGGCTTCGGCGGCGTGTTCGTGGTCTTCACCTACATCGCGCCGATCCTCGAGCAGATCAGTGGATTTTCGCCGCATGGCGTCACGCTGGTGCTCGTGCTGTTCGGCGTTGGATTGACGATCGGCAACACGATTGGCGGCAAGCTGGCCGACCGGGCGCTGATGCCTTCGCTGATGGGCATTCTCGTCGCGCTCGCGATCATCATGGCGGTGTTCGCGAAGACCAGCCACAACCAGACGCTGGCGGCCATCACGATCTTTATCTGGGGCATTGCCGCGTTCGCCACCGTGCCGCCGCTGCAAACGCGGGTGGTCGAGAAGGCGAAACATGCGCCGAATCTGGCGTCGACGTTGAATATCGGCGCGTTCAATTTGGGGAATGCCGGCGGCGCGTGGCTCGGCGGCGTGGTGCTGAGCCAAGGGCATCCACTGGATTCGCTGCCGTGGGTCGCGGCTGTGGTGGCCGTGGTCGCGCTCGGCGTGACGTGGTACGCGGCCCGGCTTGATCGCGGCGGGCAGGGTGCGCGCGCGGCGGCGGTGGATGCGGTTTGAATTCGTGGGGCGTGCGGGAATTGGGAGGTACGCGTCCAGATCGAGGGCACGGCATGGGAAAGTACGCGCCGATCTAGCCGGGCCGCATAGGAAGATGCACACGCCTGTCCAGCGCGCCGCACAGCCAGACCCGCGCCCAATCCACCCAACGTACGCCGGATGTTGACCCGGCGTCCTCAACCGACTAGCGTGTCGTGCGAGCCGCATCCGCGGCTTTATCGCTTCATCACGCTTTTCGACCGAGGTTTTATGGAAGACATCACGCTGCGCCAATGCCTGACGGGCGCAT
>NZ_JAQGMM010000067.1 GCF_028292365.1 Caballeronia sp. | reverse complement strand
TATCACTATTAGCCACTGCGCGTGGCGGCGCGTCATTTCTTTGTCCAAAGCGACAAAGAAACGAAGCAAAGAAAACGCTTTTAAAACACGCTACCCTAAGTGTCCACAGCGTGCAGTTTCTATTCATAGGTGCCCCAAAAGCGCGGTGCTCGCCAGAGCGAAGGATGTGTGAAACCCTCCTTCTCCGAACATAGATACCCACACGCTTCGCCACCAGTGACTGAACCCGCCCAAGGAACACCCCGCGCTATCCGCGTAAACCACTCAGAAAATATGTTCGCATGCCGAACCATATCGGCAATCCGCCCAGACATTAGGTCATAGAATGCCTGAGGCCGTAGTCGACGAAAGTAACGTGCGAGCTAAACAAACGCCTACCAAAAACTGAAGCAATCAATCTACATCCGGCCGTAACGTAGTCCACGAAATTGCCGGACGGACCACACGACCAACCTGCCAAAACTCAAGAAGTAAGCTGTTTCCACGAGCATTGCTGCGCAAACCGGGCGGCTAACCTATCAAACGAAATGGAGTTGCACAAACGCGTGGGGCCGAGCGGGTTGCCGGGGCGAAGGTGCTTGCCCGAGAGCGTACGGGGCGAAGCGTGTTCGTGTCAGGATTCGTGAGAAGGAGGGGTTCACACATTCTTTGCTCTTGCGAGCACCGTGCTTTTGGGGCACCCATGAATTGGAACTGCACGCTGTGGACACTTAGGGTAGAGCGGTTAAAGCGTTTTCTTTGCTTCGTTTCTTTGTCGCTAAGGACCTAGAAATGACGTGCCGCCACGCACAGTGGCTAACAGTGATAAAGAAAACATCTAACACACGCGGGCCGCTAAGGCCGAAAGCAGCAACCCGGCAATGACTCAGACCGCTAACGCCAGAACGCAACCCCCAGCCGCTAACCCCCCACCCCCCCGCCCACCCAAACCCCAAGTGCGAACGACCCTCCTGGAGGCCTCCTACATCATTGCCTGATTAATAATCCCAAACTGCTTAAAGTCCGCATCGGCATGAGGAAAAGGCCCCACCCAACCTTCGGGCCCATTCAAAACCATCTTGACCACGGTATCCACCCGCGGCAATCCCAACCCGTCCAACCACTCCGTCAACCCACTATCCCCCGGGGTATCGATACGAACAAACACCCCCTCGTTCAACGCCAGCCAATGACTGATCAACGCCTTCGCACGGCTCGAATCAGGCGCATCCGGCGCCACCACCGGCCCAATCGCAAATCCACGCCCAAAACGCCTGAACAAAGCAAATCCAAGCAACTCGCCATCGTGATCCAGCGCAATCCCATCCGCGCTCTCAAGCAACGCCGGCAATACCTCACTCCGATCCAGCCCGCACGCACGCGAAGCCAGCTCAATCAACCGAGGCGTATCGTTGGACCCGAGCGGGCGCAACCGCTCACCCGGCGGCAACGACACCAAAGGCGGCTGGAACGCCGCTCCCTGATGCTGGTCAAGCGACCCCGCCGCCCGGAAACCCAACTTCTCATACAGCGGCTGGCCAGCAGCCGTCGCGTGCAGAAAAGTAACGCGCCCACCCAATTGCTCAAGCACCAGTTCCATCAGCCGCTTGCCAATCCCACGGCCCTGCCATGCCGGCGACACAATCACCATCCCCAACGACGCGCGCTCAGCTCCGTATGTCCAGTACAACGCCGTGCCAATCACCCCCTGCGCTGCCTCGGCGACAAACCCCGCGCCCGCCTGCACCACGAAACGCCAGTCGTCCGCCCGATGTGGCCACTTCAGTTCAACGGTCAACGCATGCGCCGCGGCAATATCGTCGCCGGTAAAGGCTCTATAGGTAATTTGTTCGGTAACTCGTTCGTTGACTCGCTCGGACACGCCGACCTCCCTCGATGGCCTTCACTTCAGCCGCTCAGCAACCCCTCATCAGGCCTTCTTTATCCAAGCTCGAATCAAGCTCAGGTTTCACGCCGCCACTCTCGCATCCCACAAACAACGTGACTAGGACGATCTTTTCATGAAAGGACCCCGGAGCCGCGCCGCACCAACTTCGATGCAAAACGGCATGTCCGCGCCCTCATAACGCGTGTGATCTGCTGAGCCGATGTTTTTGTCGACGATAAATGCTGCGCGGCTAGCCCTACGATTTCATCAGGTCGCGCAGCATCAGCATCAACATCAGCGGCCGTTACCGGTACTGCTACTCAAAGGATCTTCATATGGATAGCTTCGATCCCGCCGCCATTATCGTGCGCAGCGGCCATTTTATTGGCGGCGACTATGTGGATGAAGGCGCGCGCCGCATCGAGGTCGCGCGCCCGTCGGATGGCGTGGTGTATGCGTCGGTGCCGCTCGCAGACGCAGACATGATCGACCGTGCAGTCGAAAACGCATGGCAGGCATTTCGCACCAGCGGTTGGCGCACCATGCCGCCGCGCGACCGTGCCCGCATCATGCGCCGTTTCGCCGATCTAATCGCGGCCGATGTCGACACGCTAGGTCCCCTGGAAGCGCTCGGTTCAACCCGCCCAATTCGCGATGCCACAAACTGGGACGTGCCGTTTACCGCCGAAGGCATCCGTTTCTACGCAGAGTTCGCCGACAAGATCGGCGGCGATGTGGCCGCCACGGATCACGATCACCTCGGCATGACGATCGCCGAACCGTACGGCGTGATCGGCGCTATCGCTCCATGGAATTTTCCGCTGGTCATGGCCTCGTGGAAGATCGCACCGGCGCTCGCAGCAGGCAATGCCGTCGTCCTGAAACCCTCCGAAATGACGCCATTCTCGGTACTGCGGCTCGCCGAACTTGCCATCAGCGCCGGCATCCCGGCGGGCATTTTTAACATCGTGCAAGGCGATGGCCGCACGACCGGCGACGCGCTTGTGCGTCATCCGAAAATCTCCAAGGTCACGTTCACCGGTTCCACGCGCACAGGTGCCGCCATCATGGCCGCGTGCGCCGAAACGGGCACCAAGCCGGTCACACTGGAACTAGGCGGCAAGAGCCCGCAAATCGTCTTCGCCGATGCCCCGCGCCTGGACGCTGTCGCGCGCCGTATCGCCGGGGCTATTTCGGGTAACGCGGGGCAGGTGTGCGTCGCAGGTTCGCGGCTGCTGGTCGAGCGCTCGCTCGCGGAGCCGCTGGCCGAACGCATCGGGGCTGTGTTCAGCGAACTGAAAGCAGGCGCGACCTGGACGCCCGGCACAACTCTCTCGCCGATCATCTCGGAACCGCAGGCGGCACGCATTGAAGCGATTGTCGGGCGCACGCTTGCCGGTGGCGCGACCCTGCGTTGCGGCGGCCTGCGAGCCGACGGCGGCGGGGGTGTTGGCGCTGGCGCGTTCTATGCACCGACGCTGCTGAGCGGCGTGACGCAGCACTCGGAAGCCGTTCAAGAGGAAGTCTTCGGGCCGGTGCTGACCATGCAGACCTTCGATACCGAAGAGGAGGCGCTCGCGCTCGCCCAGCACCCTGATTACGGTCTGGCTGCGGGCGTGCACACGGCCGACCTGGGCCGCGCGCTGCGGCTGGTCCGGGGTCTGGAAGCGGGTACGGTATGGGTCAACCGCTACGGCAGGACGTCCGACTTCATGATCCCGACAGGTGGCTATAAACGCTCGGGCATCGGCAAGGACCTGGGCCGGCAGGCTTACGAAGCGAACCTTCGCTT
The DNA here is from genome assembly GCF_028292365.1 of Caballeronia sp. GTDB lineage: Bacteria > Pseudomonadota > Gammaproteobacteria > Burkholderiales > Burkholderiaceae > Caballeronia. The sequence continues at coordinate 270 of NZ_JAQGMM010000067.1, read as the reverse complement.
CAAGAGCGTGCTGATCGATCTGCGCGAGTAGATCCGGCTCCCGAACCGGCCTGGGCGCACAAAAAGAAGGGCAAACCCTAAGCCCGGAAAGGGGCCGAAAAACAGCAGCAACCTCAACCGCAGACTCTGCTGCCGACACCCTCCAAAACGCATGTTTTGTGTTTTTGGATTGAGCGAATCAGGGACATCTTTGTTTTTGCGCTGATTAAATCTCTAACAGGAATGCGTTTTCCTGTTTTCGCCACTGAACCCCTCGCGGGTTCATATCAA
>NZ_JAQGMM010000066.1 GCF_028292365.1 Caballeronia sp. | reverse complement strand
GCGGACGTTGCGGCCACGGATACAAATAAGGCCACGCAAGCGCCCCCGAAAACGTCACGTGCGCGTTCAGCCCCAAGCGCCTGGACGCCGCCGCCGCGAACCCGACCTGCTCGATCGCCCAAGCCGTACGAGCCTTCGGATCGCCGCGAACATGCTCCGCTGCGAATCCGTCGAAGAGTGTGTCGTAGGCCGGGTGAACCGCGACAAGCTGCCCCTGCAAATGCGTCGATAACTCCGTGATGCTCACGCCCGCGTCGTCCACTACGCGAAGCAGATCGTCGCAATACGCATCGCTCTTTGCCGCCTGCTCCAGATCGATCAGCCGCGGATCGCACGGCACCTGAATACCTTCGTAACCGAGGCCCTTCGCCCAGCCCGCAAGATGCGCGAGGTTGTCGAAGGGCAACGTGTCACCTAGAAACTGCGCCAGGAAAATGGCGGGGCCTTTGATGGTTTTCATGTGCGTCGATCCGCTAACGGTGCAATGTTCAAGTCGTCAGAAGTCAGGAACTCAGAACGGCGAGTTCGGATAGTAGAACTGCTTGGCGTTTTCCTTCGTGATCAGCACCGAAGGAATGATGGTCGTGGCCGGCAGTTTTTCACCCTTCAAACGCGCCTCTGCAGTGAGCTTGATTGCGTCGTAGATAAACTTCGGCGAGTACGACACATCCGCCTGGACCAGCTTGTCGCCGTCCATGATCCGCTTGACCGCTTCCTTCGATCCCGCGCCGCCAAACACCTCCTTGATGTCCGTACGCTTTGCCTGATCAATCGCTTTCAGCACGCCGATCATCATGTCGTCGTCGGCTGCCCAGACTGCATCGATATGCTTGAAACGCGTCAGGTAATCCTGCATGACCTTGAACGCGTCATCGCGATTCCAATTGGCGTATTTGGCATCCAGGATCTTCATGTCGGGATGCTGCTTGATCACCGATTCAAACGCAGCCCAGCGCTCGTTATCCAGCGTAGTCGGGATACCGCGCAACGCGACGATGTAGCCCTTGCCGTCCATCGTCTTCGCCAGATATTCCGCCGGCAGCTTGCCGAATGCGGTGTTGTCGCCGGCTACATACGCATCCTGAGCACTCGTATCGGTCAACCCGCGATCCACCACGGTCACGTATACACCCTTCTTCTTGACCTGCGCCACCGGCTGCGTCAGCGACGCCGATTCGAACGGGAAAATCACCAGCGCATTGATCTTGTTCACGGTCACCAGGTCCTGCAACTGGTTCGCTTGTTCCGGCGCGCCACCTGCTGTCTTGATGATGATCTTCAGGTCGGGATGCGCCTGCTCCAGTTCCTTTTTAGCCTCGTTGGCCCACCAGACGATGCCGCCGGTGAAGCCGTGCGTCGCAGTGGGGATAGCGACGCCGAGCGTGACTTTATCGGCGGCGTCGGCCGAGACGGCGCCCGCCGCCAACGTTAAGGTGACGAATGAGGCGCCGAGTGCGCGAAGAATCTTTTTCATGCTGTGTCTCCATTGTTTTGACAGGCGCCTGAGAGGATTTCAGGGCACGGTTCGAACACACTTCAACGACGTCCACGCTGTAAAAACGCTACGAAAATAATCACGGCGCCCTGCACTGCCGCGTTGAGATACACACTGATAATGCTGGTGAGATTCAGGATATTCGCGATCACCGACAACAGGATTGCGCCGATCACCGTCCCGATCACGCGCCCTTCGCCGCCTCTTAACGCGGTGCCGCCAACAACCACCGCCGCAATCGCTTCAAGCTCCCAGAGCAGGCCGGTAGTGGGTGTGGCAGATCCGAGGCGCGGCACGTACAGCACCGTCGCCACGCCTACACACAGCCCGAGAAGCACGTATGTGACGATCTTCACGGTATCGACGCGAATGGCCGCATAACGCGCGACCTGTTCGTTCGAGCCGATCGCCTGCACATGCCGCCCGAATACGGTTCGGTTCAGCACGATCACACCGCCCGCCGCGACGATCAGGAACACCCAGATCGGCACGGGAATGCCGAAGAGGCTGGCGTAATACACGGGACCATAGAGATCGGACAGGTTGTTGTCGAGCGTGAGCGCGCCGCCGTCCGCGAGCCACGTCAGCACCGCGCGGAAAATCCCGAGCGTCCCCAGTGTCACAATGAACGGTTCTATGCGTCCCTTGGTCACGAGCAGTCCATGCGCCAAACCGAAAAGACCCCCTAAAACGAGGGCTAAAACGATCCCGACAGTAATAATGGCGAGTGGCGCGAGGGTATGTCCGCCCACCCCGTGCGCGAGCGCGTTCATGATCCAGATCATGCTGCCCGCGATCAATGCGGCCATCGATCCAACCGATAAATCGATACCGCCCGAAATGATCACGAAGGTCATCCCCACCGCAATGATGCCGATGAACGAGGTGCGCGTGAGCACGTTCATCGCGTTGTCGAAGGTGGCGAAATCCGGGTTCAGCAGCGTGCCGCCTATGCATAACGCGACCAACCCGAGCAGCGGCCCGACGCCGTGCAGCCGACGTGCGAAGCTGCCCAGGCGGCTCGACTCTTCAACGCCTTCAGTGTGTGCCGGTCGCATGCGCGATCAACCTCTCTTCAGTCAGATGTTCGCGCCCAAGCGTGGCGACAAGCTGGCCGCCGCGCATCACCGCAACGCGATGGCATAAACCGATCAACTCGATCAGTTCGGATGAGATGACGATCACCGCACGGCCTTCGGCGGCGAGCGCGTGGATCAGGAAATAGATGTCGCGTTTCGCGCCGACATCGACACCGCGAGTGGGTTCGTCGAGAACAATCACGCGTGGATCGGGATGCAGGAACTTCGCGAGCGCAAGCTTTTGCTGATTGCCGCCCGACAACATGCGCGCACGGCTCGCCAGGTTGCCGGTGCGGATACCGAAGTCGCCGACCGCCTTTTTAAGCGCATCGCGTTCCGCTTGCGCGTCGAGCAGCGGATGCGCGTAGCGCTCAAGCGTCATCATGGTGAGGTTGTCCTTCAACGCCATGTCGACGTGCAAGCCGCGGCCCTTGCGGTCCTCGCTCAAATAGGTGATGCCGTGTTTCATCGCAGCGCGGGGATTGCGCGGGTTGATGCTCTCGCCCTCGAGCGTGATGCGTCCCGCCGTGCATGCCCGCAAGCCGACGAGTCCTTCAAAGAGTTCCGTGCGTCCCGCGCCCACCAGTCCCGCGAAGCCGAACACTTCGCCTGCTTGCACCGAGAAGCTCACGTTCTCCGCCCAGCCCGGCACATAGGCGTTATCGACCTTGAACGCTATGCGGGCATCGGCGGCGATGACCGGTTTGTCGGGGAACATGTCGGACACTTCGCGCCCGACCATCAGGTTCGCCATCTGATGGCGCGTGGTCTCGGCAGTCAACCCGCGGCTGACGAAGCGGCCGTCGCGCATCACGATGACTTCGTCGGTGACGCGTTCCACTTCGTCGAGTTTGTGGGAAATATAAATGATGGTCACGCCGTCATCCTTCAACCGCGCCATCAATGCGAACAGCCGTTGCGTTTCAGCGGGTGTGAGCGTGGCGGTCGGTTCGTCCATGATCAGCAGGCGGGCATCGCGCAGCATGGCCTTGGCGATTTCTACAAGCTGCTTCTCAGCGACGATCAGGTTGCGCACGCGTGTATCAGGGTGCTTGTGAAGGCCGACATCGGCGAGACGTGCACGTGCGTCTTCGCGCATGGTGGGTTCATCGAGGAAGAAGCCGCGTTTTATCTCGTGACCAAGAAACATGTTCTGCACAATGCTCAAATGATCCGCGAGATTCAGTTCCTGATGGATCAGTACGATGCCCGTGGCTTCGGCATCGCGCGAACTATCGAAGTCCGTGACCACGCCGTCGATGGAAACCGACCCTGCGCTCGGGCGTTCATAGCCGGCGAGGATCTTCATTAACGTCGACTTGCCGGCGCCGTTCTCGCCAAGCAAGCCGTAGATGCGCCCGGGAGCCAGGTCGAAGCTCACGCCATGCAGCACGCGAACGGGTCCGAACTGTTTTTCGATGTTGTCGAAGCTAACGGCCAGGCTCATGATCACGCACTCCTTCGTATCATCAGCTTGTGCGGGAGCAGCACGCCGGGCACATGGGCGTTTGGTTCGCGCAGGCGTTTGAGCAGCAGGCGCGCGGCGGTTTCGCCAAGTTCGCGCATCGGTTGGGCGACCGTCGTGAGCGGTGGATCGATTTGCGCGGCGACCGCGATGTCGTCGAAGCCGATCACGGCCATGTCGTCCGGGACGCGCAAGCCGACGCCGCGCAAGCCGTTGATCACGCCGATGGCGAGGGTGTCGGAGACGGCGAACACTGCTGTCGGTCTGTTGCGCCGCAGGCGGGTCAGCTCGCGCGCGGCGCTTTCACCGGCGGCGTAGTCGAGGGTATCGAGGTCGACTTGCCAGGCGGAATCGGCGTCGATCCCAGCAGCGCTCAGCGCATCGCGATACCCTTCCGCGCGCTGGCGGCTATATAAATATCCCTGGCCCGAATTGATCAGCGCGATTTTCCGATGACCTCGGCTAAGCAAGTGGCGTATCGCATCGCCGGCGGCTTGATAGTTGTCGATGCCTACGTACGGCACGCCTGCGGCGGGATCGAACTCGCAACACGCTACCCACGGCAGCGTGGCGGCCTCTTCGGCTAACGCCTGCTGAATGGCGGCAGGATCTAGACAGATTGCGCCGTCGGCGCGGCGGCCTCGCAGCAAGTCGAAGTAACTGCGCTCGCGGCCGGGATCGGCGCCCGTATCGCAGAGCAGCATGAAATAGCCATTTTGACGGGCGACGCTGTCAATGCCGCGAACGATGGCGGCATAGAAAGGGTTGCCGAAGTCAGGGACCATGGTCAGCAGCATGCGGCTTTCCGCAGTGCGCAAATTACGGGCGAGTTCGTTGATTCGGTACCCGCTGGCGGCAACCGCTGCGAGCACTTTGTCGCGGGTGGGCTCGCGTACGTTGGTGTGGCCGTTGAGCACGCGGGACACGGTCGCGACCGATACGCCCGCTTTTTGGGCGACGTCAGAGATCGAGATTTCGTCGGCGGAGCGCAATGAATCGGTCATTCGTTTCAACTCGCCGTCCGCAGATGTAATGGATTACATTATTGGAGCGCGAGCGGCAGGACGCGATAGGGACAAACACGAAGGGGGATCATCCGACTCAAGCTCTGCAGCGGACTTCGCAAACTAGCGCATACTACCCGCCCATCCTCCCGCGCGGCTTCACTTTCGCGCCTCCCTGATGCCCGGTTACCTGACCAAGCAACAAAACATCGCGGTTGCTGGCGTTGAAGACCTGATCATCCGTTCGCTGCTGGACCTTCAGCAATTCTCCGATCCCGCCGGCGACGCCGAGCGAATCGGTATCTCTTCCGCCATGTGGCCGCTATTCGGCATGCTGTGGCCATCCGGCGCGCACCTCGCCGCACGCCTCGCCCTGCGGCCGGTTTTGATTGGTGAAAGGATTCTCGAAATCGGTTGCGGACTGGCGCTCGCCAGTCTCGTCGGACATCGGCGCGGCGCAGATGTCACCGCCAGCGATTGCCATCCACTGACCGGGGACTTCCTGAAAGAAAACCTGCGCCTGAATCACCTGCCGCCCATGAAATACCGGCACGGCAACTGGTCGATTCCTGAACTGGAAGATACTTTGGAAGATGATTCAGGACGCCGTATTGTCGATGGCCGCTTCGACCTGATCATGGGCAGCGACCTGCTCTATGAACGCGATGCCAACGCAATGCTCGCCGCGTTTATCGGACTGCATGCGTCGCCGGCGGCCGAGGTGTGGATCGTGGACCCCGACCGCGGCAACCGCGCCGCGTTCAACCGGCAAATGGGCGAACGCGGCTTCCAGATGCGCGAGGAACGCCTGGATAAAATTGCCTTCGACGATACCGCCGCCTATAAAGGCCGCCTGCTGATCTATCGCTTCGACGACGCGTAACACTACGCGCTATGCGTTCGCCGCTCGCTGTTCACCCCTCAACCGAACGTGAATGCGTACGCCTCGACGCCCGGGTCCAGGAACTCGATGGTGAAAGTGTGATCTTTTACATCGCCTGACTGCCGCACGAGCTGATACAAACGCTGCTCTATGACCGTACCCGTGCCATCGGGCATGACATCCGACCCGTGCGCGTTGCCAGGCGCCGCGCCATCGATGCTCACGCGAAACCTCACCGGCTTGTTGTCCTTTCCAGGCCCCAGCACGAGATGCAAGTCACGCGCGTGGAATCGATACACGATGGTTCCCGTTGAAGCCGCCAGCGTCGCTTGCTCCGAACCTACATTCCATGCGCCCGCCAAGCCCCATTGATTAAGTCCGAGTAAAGCAGGCGCGGTATACGTGTGAACGCGGTCATGCGATTCGCCGCCGCGATCTGCAAAGTTCTCTGCGCGTTCGTAGCCTACATAGGTTTCCGGTGACTGCATGTCGGCGTTATCGGCGGCCATTTGCACGCCCTTCGCTACGGTTTCGTCACTGACCATCGTGCCTGCATTCGCGTGACCGGCTTCCGCCAGCAACTGCTGGATCACCTGCTCCGAATGCGCATAGTCGCCTTCGCCAAAGTGATGGAAGCGAATCTGCCCCTTGGCATCTATAAAATAATGCGCCGGCCAGTACTGGTTCCCGAATGCACGCCAGATTGCATAGTTGTTATCGATGGCAACCGGATAGTCGACTCCGAGATCGTGCGTCGCGCGCTTGACGTTGTCCACGTTACGCTCGAACGCAAACTCGGGCGCATGCACGCCGATCACCACCAGCCCCTGATCGCGATACTTCTGCGCCCACGCCTTTACGTAAGGCAACGAGCGCAAACAGTTGATGCACGAGTAAGTCCAGAAGTCCACGAGCACGACCTTGCCGCGCAAATCCTGTGCCGTGAGCGGCGGCGAATTGAGCCATTGAACGGCGCCGGACAGCGACGGCAATTCGCCCTCCACGGGCAGCGACAGCGGCGCATCGGTGTTTGCGGCTGCTCGCATCATCGCGGGACCGGTGGCGTCCGTTGCTGCGGTGGTTTGAGCGGGCGTAGGCGTGTTGTTGGCGTTGTTGTTCGCAGCTTTAGCCGGCGTGGTACCGCCCGACAATGTATCCACCAGTTTCTGTTCGATGCCACCTGTTGCGACGGTGGACACGCGCGCGAGTACACCGGTGTCGAGTCCTAACGAGATGGCGACGACGCCAAGCAACATCGCGGCGCCGATACCACGACGAATCCACTCGCCTGCCCCGAGCGAGCGCTTCATGGCAGCAAACACCCGCCCACCGATGAGCAACGCCACCGCCAGCGAGGTCGCTGCCCCTGCCGCGTACGCGACCAGCAGCAGTGTCGTGCCGACACTTGCGCCACGTAGTGCCGCGCCTGTCAGTACAAGGCCTAATATTGGGCCGGCGCACGGTGCCCACAGCAGGCCGGTCGCAATGCCGAGCAGGAACGACGAACTTGCGCGCACTTGTTGTCCGTCAGCTTGAGCAAATTCGGATAACCGGTTGCCCGCGCTGACGAACGGACGCATGAGGCGCTCGGCGAAGCTTGGCAACAGCAACGTCAGGCCGAAGATCGCCAGCAATGCAACAGCGAGCCAGCGGCCGTACTGGTTCGCCTGCGTGACCCAGCCGCCGCCCACTGCGGCGAGCGTCGCGACTGCCGCGAAGGTGATGGCCATGCCGGCAAGCAGAGGCAGGCCGCTGCGCACGAACGGTTGGTCCGCCCGCGAAAACACGAAGGGCAGCACGGGCAAGATGCACGGGCTCAGGATAGTGAGCGCACCGCCAAGATAAGCCAGGACAATGAGTAACATGAGCGTGAAGGTTCTTAGGTCTTTAGGTGGTCGAGGTTCGGCGCAAAGCAGTTTTAGTAGCTTGTGCAGAGGGTCAGGCAGCGGCGGGTTTGAACGTCATTGCCAGGCCGTTCATGCAATAACGCAAGCCGGTGGGTTTGGGACCGTCATCGAAGACGTGGCCAAGATGGCCGCCGCAACGCCGGCAATGCACCTCAGTACGTGATACGCCAAAGGACAGGTCCTCATGCGTTGCCACTGCGTGATCGAGCGGTGCCCAGAAGCTTGGCCAGCCGGTGTGGCTGTCGAACTTCGTGCGCGATGAAAAGACGTCGAGCTGGCATCCGGCGCAAGCAAATATGCCGCTCCGATGTTCGTTGTTCAAAGGGCTGCTGTAAGGACGTTCCGTGCCTTCATGCCGAAGCACGTTGTATTGAGCGGGCGTGAGCAGGCGGCGCCATTGATCGTCGGGGTGAACGACCTCGAACGATTCATCGGCGGTGCTGCTGTCTTTTCCGGTCGCACCCAATACGCGACTTTGATTGAACGCGGCGAACGCTGCTGCTGCGAAAACGCTGCCTGCAAAAATAAACCGGCGCCGGGTCTGCATGATGTGCTCCTGAACAAAACTTACGCTTTGAGGAATGCCGTGCTGCGGATGAACGGCTTTCCGGGTCGCTACGGAGAACCACGGTCAGGTTCTAACAGGCAAACACTTCAATCACGGCTTTAATCCCTTGAATCAAAAAAATCGTGATTAATTTTGGAAGCCTGTGGCCTGTTTCAACCGGGTCTTAAATGTGGCGGGGGTTTGAAACCGCAGCATTCACCGTGCGTCTATTAGCTAATTCGTCCAGGGAACACAGTGGGTTACACATGGTCCATCAAAATTCGTTTGGCTGACATATGCGCACCCCATCGGTGTGTCGAATCTTTTCGTTACGCTATATTTTATGAAATATAGCGTAACGAAAAGGATATCGAGTTGCCATGCTTAGGGTCGGGTTGATCCGGGCGGTTGCTTTGACGATGGGATGGTGCTTGCCCGAGAGCGTACGGGGCGAAGCGTGTTCGTGTCAGGATTCGCGAGAAGGAGGGGTTCAAACATCCGTGGCTCTGGCGAGCACCGTGCTTTTGGGGCACCCATGAATAGAAACTGCACGCTGTGGACACTTAGGGTAGCGTGTTTTAAAAGCGTTTTCTTTGCTTCGTTTCTTTGTCGCTTTGGACAAAGAAATGACGCGCCGCCACGCGCAGTGGCTAATAGTGATA
>NZ_JAQGMM010000055.1 GCF_028292365.1 Caballeronia sp. | reverse complement strand
CAAGCTGGTGCCGGAAGGAATTGAAGGCCGCGTAGCCTATAAGGGCTCGGTCAATGCCATCCTGTTCCAGGTGGTCGGCGGCGTGCGTTTTTCCGGCGATGTCAGCAAAGCACTCGCAGCCGGCGCGGACGCGGTGATGATGGGCAGCATGCTTGCCGGCACGGAAGAATCTCCAGGCGATGTATTCCTGTTCCAGGGCCGCCAGTACAAGGCGTATCGCGGCATGGGCTCGGTCGGCGCAATGAAGGACGGCGCGGCGGACCGGTATTTCCAGGACAACTCGGCGAATATCGACAAGCTGGTGCCGGAAGGAATTGAAGGCCGCGTAGCCTATAAGGGCTCGGTCAATGCCATCCTGTTCCAGGTGGTCGGCGGCGTGCGGGCGAGCATGGGTTATTGCGGCTGCCGGAATATCGGCGAAATGCACGACAAAGCCGAATTCGTCCAGATCACGGGCGCGGGCATGCGCGAGTCGCATGTGCACGACGTGCAAATCACGAAGGAAGCACCCAACTACCACGTGGACTGACCATGAAACCGCTGCTGCGCGCTGTTCTTGTCATCAATGCACTGATTTTCCTGGCCTTTGGCGTGCTGTTCCTGCTCACGCCATGGACAGCCTTGTGGGCATCGATGCATCTCGTGACCGTGCAGCCGCCGTTTATCGGACAGTTGTTCGGGATCGCGCTGATCGGTATTGCGTGGCTGGCGGTTCATGCTGCTATCGATGGTGCCCTGACCGCGACTGCCGCGAAGGTGTCGGGACACGTGGAGTGGTTGTCGGGCCTGGTGATGATGGTCTGGCTGCTCGGTCTGCATACGCCCGAGTTGACGGGGTTTGGTCAGGTGGTCGCGGCGCTGGTTGGCGTGGCCATGCTGGTGCTGGGGCTTGGCAGCGTGAGGCTGTCAGGTGCGGTGCGGCGGCGTGAGCGCGCCGCGCTGGCCGGCGCTGCTGCGGCTGAGCGAGCCGAGAAGCGTGCGGCAAAGACCAAGACGGAAGAGCGGGTGGAACGTGTAACGCCGCCGCCCAGGCCGTTGTCGTCGGACCCCGTCGCGCCAGCAAATCCTCGTTGGGATAACGAGCCCGTTGTGGGCGAGGCTATTGCGCGCCCCGTTGCGCCCGCACCATCGGCTACCGCGTTTGATCCTGCTACTGGGCACGTGGTCGATCCGGCCACGGGGCGCTCGCTGGATCCAGCCACTGGCCGCGCGTTCGATCCCGTCAGCGGTCACAAGATCGATCCTGAAACAGGTCGTCCGATCGACCCGGTCACAGGCCGAACGGTGGATCCGGTGACCGGCCAGGTCATCGATCCGGTTCGCCGCGATCCGCGCTGAAGGCTCGCGCCGTGTTTTGGCGACCGTGTTGGGTCGGTCGAATATCTGCCGATAAACGGAGCGTTTCGTTTTATCGATGAATCTGTCTTGCTGCGGTCGGCTTCAAGTGCCGGCCGTTGAACTTTCTGCGTAACGCGATGCGCGGGACTTCGTTCCTGCTGCTTGTGTTTTCGCTTTTGCCAACCCTTTCCGTTCACTCGCCTTCCGGCCGCTGCCATGCACGACAAGATCCTGATTCTCGATTTCGGCTCCCAAGTCACCCAGTTGATCGCACGACGCATCCGCGAATCACATGTGTATTCGGAGATCCATCCGTACGACGTCGACGACGCGTTCATCCGCGAGTTCGCGCCGAAGGGCATCATTTTGTCGGGCGGCCCGAACTCGGTCACCGAACTTGGTTCGCCGCGCGCGCCGCACGCCGTCTTTGATCTCGGCGTGCCGGTGCTTGGCATTTGCTACGGCATGCAGACCATGGCTGTACAGCTCGGCGGCAAGGTCGAACTTGGTAATGTCCGTGAATTCGGTTATGCCGAAGTGCGGGCGCATAACCACACGAGCTTCCTGAACGACATTGAAGACTTCCAGACGCCCGAAGGTCACGGCATGCTGAAAGTGTGGATGAGCCACGGCGATAAGGTCGCGGACATGCCCGTCGGATTCAAGATGATGGCTTCTACGCCGGCTTGCCCGATCGCTGCAATGGCGGATGACGAGCGCCATTTCTACGGTCTTCAATGGCATCCGGAAGTCACGCATACCGTGCAGGGACGCGCGATGCTTGATCGATTCGTGCTCGAGTTGTGCGGCGCGCGTCCGGATTGGGAGATGGGGCATTACATTGATGAAGCGGTCGAGAAGATTCGCGCGCAAGTCGGCGATGAGCACGTGATCCTGGGGTTGTCGGGCGGCGTGGATTCGTCGGTGGCGGCGGCGCTTTTGCATCGCGCGATTGGCGCGCAATTGACGTGCGTTTTTGTTGACCATGGGTTGCTGCGGTTGAATGAAGCCGAGCAGGTCATGACGACGTTCGCCGATCACCTTGGCGTGAAGGTGATTCATGTTGATGCGAGCGATGTGTTTTTGTCGAAGCTTGCCGGGGTGACTGATCCTGAGGCGAAGCGGAAGATTATTGGCGCTGAGTTTGTTGAAGTGTTCCAGACGGAAGCCAACAAGCTGGCGGACGCGCAGTGGCTCGCGCAAGGGACGATTTATCCGGATGTGATCGAATCGGCAGGCAAGGGCAAGAAGGGTCACACGATCAAGAGCCATCACAACGTGGGTGGTTTGCCCGAGACGCTGAATTTGAAGTTGCTTGAACCGCTGCGCGAATTGTTCAAGGACGAAGTGCGGGAGTTGGGTGTGAAGCTTGGACTGCCGCCCGCGATGGTTTATCGGCATCCGTTCCCGGGACCGGGTTTGGGTGTGCGGATCTTGGGTGAGGTTAAAAAGGAGTTCGCTGAATTGCTGCGACACGCGGATGCGATTTTTATCGAAACGTTGAGGAATACGTTCGATAAAGAATCGGGTAAGTCGTGGTATGAGCTCACGAGCCAGGCTTTTGCGGTGTTCTTGCCGGTGAAAAGCGTGGGCGTGATGGGCGATGGGCGGACTTACGAGTATGTGGTCGCGCTGCGGGCTGTGCAGACGCTGGATTTTATGACCGCGCAGTGGGCGCATCTGCCGCATGAGCTTTTAGGGCATGTTTCGAACCGGATTATTAATGAGGTTAGAGGGATTAATCGCGTTGTTTATGATATTTCGGGGAAGCCGCCAGCTACGATTGAGTGGGAGTGAAAAGGATAATATTCTTTCCTTTTTGGCCATTTAAGGTAGTAATAGTGATCTCGTAGCTCCAAAAGACGCCCCCTTGCTCCCCGAGACTGAACCGCGCTTTGCGGCAGTTTGGGGAGCATCCTGCGTCAGTCTCCTCTGCGACTCGAACCCCGCGGCCCTGTTTTGACAGCACTCGCTAACTCGTAGCGAGTTCTTCGATGAGAACTTCGGGATGTCTTGCGGCGATATTCAGCAGGCGTTGCGCGGCACCGGATGGGGTGCGGCGACCTTGCTCTCATTCTTGAAGCGTACGTACCGATACGCCCAGCACCGCGGCAAACTGGGATTGCGAAAGTCCCACTTTCAGGCGGGCTTCGCTTGCAGCATTCAACGCAACCGTGGTTGCGCGGGCCGCCATTCCGCCCTTCATCTGCTGGCCGGCTTCCAGCAATTCGGCACCGATATCGCGCGTTTTGTCGCGCTCGATGAGTTCCTTTCTGTCTTAGGCATGATCGATTGTCCCCTTGATTGCTTTAAGGATGTGCGACGGGATATTTTTCTGTGCGCTCTTGACGTAGATAGTCAGCAACCATATCTCGCCGCTTGCCTACCGGTTGTAATCGATGACACGAACGCCATCGCTCTTGCCATTTCCCTGACGTTTCCATCGAACTTTCCGGCAACTACCTGAACTAGGGATGACGTTCCCTGAGTCGGGATTGTTCGCGAGCCATGAGCAGAATTCACGACGTTCGTCTTCACTCCAGTAGTCGGATACAAGATTCTTGAAAAGAGGTGTTTCAACGATTGTCAGCATCGGCTGACTATACGTCAATGACGTATAACATCGCAATCACCTAGGCTGCACCGCTCCGAATTGATCCCCGCATCAGTGGACGGCGAGAACCGCCAACGATCCGCCGATAGGGTCGAATGGGACGCTCGCTCGCCACGGTGCGGAAGACCCAGCGCCCGCCAATTGCTCCCCCAACGATCCATCAAAAATCCCCGTATCCTCCCGCCCCAAACGATCCCCGTTCTGCCGGCGTAAAGCGTCGTACCCGCGCCGCAATCCTCGCCACTCGGCGCTTCCGTGAAGTTCCCCTTTTCGGGGGATGGTCGCTACTTGCAAACAATCCGATGATGGCGTCTACCGGGATGCCACCGTGCGCAACATGCACCGACGGACATGCATCAGCTGTATCTGTTGTGTCAGCCCGATCCATTTCTCGACCTCAGGAGATGTAGATGCAGGACGCCGTGCAGAACTCGACGCTATCCCCGTATGCGTATCCGCTGCTGATCAAGCAATTGCTGCACACGCCGTTTGTTCAGGCGCCGGACCAGGAAATCGTGTACCGCGGCCAGTTGCGGATGACCTATACCACGCTGCGGGAACGCATTGCGCGGCTCGCCAATGGGCTGAGCCGGCTCGGCGTGCGGCACGGCAGCACCGTGGCGGTAATGGACTGGGACAGCCACCGCTATCTGGAATCTTACTTTGCAGTCCCGATGATGGGCGCTGTACTTCAGACGGTCAACGTGAGGTTGTCGGAGGCCGAAATTGCCTACACGATCAACCACGCTGGCGCAGAGGTGCTGTTTGTCCACACCGATTTCCTGCCCGTGGTCGAAGCGATCAAGGATCAGCTTGAAACCGTGCACACATTCGTGTGGATCGACGAGCCGGACAGTGAAGCGTGCGCGCACACCATTGCGTTCGCCACCGAATACGAGGCGATGCTCGCGGCGAGCGCGACGAGCTACGATTTCCCCGATTTCGACGAAAACACCCGCGCAACGACGTTCTACACGACGGGAACCACGGGCCTGCCCAAGGGCGTCTACTTCACGCATCGGCAACTGGTTCTGCACACCATCACCCTGATGGCGGCACTCGCAAGCCCTGTCTCGGGACAGCGTTTTCATCGTGGCGACGTGTACATGCCGCTCACCCCGATGTTTCACGTCCACGCATGGGGCATGCCGTATATCGCCACCGTTCTGGGTGTGAAGCAGGTCTATCCCGGCCGCTATATGCCGGACCGGCTCGCGCGACTTGTACGCGAAGAGGGCGTCACGTTCTCGCATTGCGTCGGCACGATCCTGCACATGCTGCTCTCGTGCGAAGAGGGAAAGACGACGGACATGAGCAAGTGGAAGATCATCATCGGCGGCGGTGCGTTACCGCAAGGCCTCGCTCGGGCGGCGCTGGACCGTGGCATCGATGTGTTTGTCGGTTACGGAATGTCGGAAACGTGTCCCGTCCTCAGTCTCGCGCAACTTCCGCCCGGGGCCGAAAAGCTGGACGCCGACGAGCAGCTTCGCCTGCGCTGCAAGACCGGACGGCCTGTTCCTCTTGTTGACCTGCGTGTTGTCGACGAAAACATGGAAGAACTCGTCTACGACGGCAAAGCCACCGGTGAGATCGTCGCGCGGGCACCTTGGCTCACGCAGGGCTATCTGAACAATCCCGAGGCTTCCGAGCAGCTGTGGGCCGGCGGTTATCTCCATACGCAGGACATTGCCAATATCGATGCGACGGGCAACATCCACATCACCGACCGTTTCAAGGACGTGATCAAGTCGGGCGGCGAGTGGG
>NZ_JAQGMM010000045.1 GCF_028292365.1 Caballeronia sp. | reverse complement strand
CTGGCATTGTTTCCGCAAGGCTGTGTGTACCGGCAACGCGCGATCCGTGGCCTGGACAAAGCGCGGCGGCGCTGGCGAGTGGCGTTCGGGAGTCATAGCCTGACCGGCATCCAGGCGGCGGTTTCATCGGGACTTGGGGTGTCGGTTCTGCCTACGACCGCCGTGCTTCCCGAGCATCGGATCTGCACAGGTCTCCCGGATTTGCCGCCGACCGAACTTGCGTTGGTGAGCGCGGGCGGCGCGCTCAATGCCGTCCAGCAGGCATTGATCGAATTCTTGCGTGCGGAGATCAAGGCGTAGCATGGCCAGCGATGTCTTAGTGCGCGGCTTCTGACTTCGCCCTCAGTCCGGCCGCTGCGGTAGCGTACGCAACGCAGCGTTTTGCCAGAATATCCGTTGGATCCACTAGCGTGATCGTCCGTCCACGCGCGCTTAGCCATTGAGTGCCCGGAAGCAGCAACGGCAACTCCGTACATCCGAGAATCACAATCTCGACGCCTTCGTCGGCCAAGCCTTCGAGCGCCGCGCAGATGTCGTCCATACACTGTCCATTGACGAAACCCGCCTTTACTCCCTTCTTGCCATAGATCGCATTCATCACGCTTGCCTGCAAAGCCGGACTCGGCAAGACCTGCCGCAATCCCTGCGCTTCCAGCGCTTGCCGATATACGCCGCTCGCCACCGTTCCCGATGTCGCAAGGAGTCCGATTTCCTTAAGCGACGGAAATGAATCGCAAAGCATCTCGACCGTCACGGTCAGCATGTTGACGATGGGGATGCCGAGATACGGCTGGATCCGCTGCACGAACGCGTGTGCCGTGTTGCATGGGATCGCGATGATGTCGGCGTCGCCGCTCTCCAGTTTTTTGCACGTGGCGTACAACGAAATGGTTGGGTCCGGGCCGTCGCCGATCAGATTGTTAGTCCGATCGGGGATCTGCGGATTCTGCTCAACCAGCAGCTTGATGTGATCCTGGTCCCGCTTAGCCGGTGTGTTGCTGACAATCTTCTGCATGAAGTCCACTGTCGCCGCCGGGCCTACTCCGCCCACCACGCCGACCTTGAACAACTTGGCCGGCGACTCGTACTGCCCAGACACAATGTATTGGGCATACGCAAGATTCGAGTCGATTAGCGGGACGCTTAGCGCGCCCAGTTCGCCTGCAACGAGCGCGATCTCGGTCATGCCCGGCACGATGATCTCGGCGCCTTGCGCAATGAGATCGTCGCAAGCGGTCTTTAGCAGCGCAACCGGCTGACCGAGCAGATGGCCGGACTTGATGCCATTTTCCCCATATACGGCTCGCGTAACCGGGTCCGTGCCGTCACTGATTCGCGGATGGATGACATCGAATTCAGGCGCCGAAAAATAACGTTCGAAGAGACCGTTGCGCCGCGTGTAGTCCGATGCCAGCACACCAATGCGACGCACTGAAGGGAACTTGCGACGAACATGGTGTCGCACCGCCTCGATCATGTCCACGATCTGCAGGGGCGAGTTGGCCTTCAACTCGTCCATGAAGGTGTGGCTCAGGAAGCAAGGCAGCACGACCGTCTCTACGCCGCGTTTCTCGAATGCACGAATGAGATCGAAGATATAAAGCTTGCGTTCAACCGTCGCGGTGCTGGTCGCGCCGGCGCCGCGAAAGGGATGCTGCTCGAAGACGACATCGAAGTGATCCGCGTCACCGGTCGCGGGCGTCGACTTGACGAGCTTGAAAAACATGTCGGCGCTGGCGAGCGGGCCGAGTCCGCCAATGACGCCAAACGAGCGGCGTCCCTGCTTGTGCTTTTCGCTCAACTTCTCGCTCATTTTGCTTCGCCTTGCAACTGATCGAAGATCACGGTTTCCGCTCGTGTGAGTCGAGCCGTCTCCCGAGCCGTTTCCCATTTTGCAATCACGGCCGTTGCAATGCTGTTTCCGATCACGTTGGTCGCGGTCCGGCCCATGTCGAGTATCTGGTCGATCGCGAGGATCAGCACGACGCCGGACGGAGGCAGATGGAACATCGGCGCAACGGCGGCAACCACGACGACCGAGCCTCTCGCCACGCCGGCCATGCCCTTGCTGCTGACCATGAGCACGAGCAGCATCAGGATCTGCGTGCCTACCGGCATATCGATACCAAAGGCTTGAGCAATGAAGATGGCGGCGAACGCCTGGTACATCATTGAACCATCGAGATTGAATGCATACCCCAGCGGCAGCGTAAAGCCGACGACCTTCTTGTCCACGCCGAACTGTTCCAGCTTTTCCGTCAGGCGCGGATACGCTGCTTCGCTGCTTGCGGTTGAAAACGCCAGCATGGCGGGCTCGCGTACCGCCTTGAGCAATGACCAGATGCTGTTGCCAAGGAACGCGTACCCGGCGCCGATCAGGATCACCCACAGCAGTACCAACCCCACATAGAAGCTGCCGATCAGCTTGCCGTATGTCATCAGCACATCGAGACCATGCAACGTCACAGCCGATGCAATTGCGCCGAATACACCTACGGGCGCAAGCCGCATGACGTAGTCGGTGAGCTTGAGCATGGCGGGAACCAGAGCGTCGATAGCTTGCACGAGAGGTGTCACCCGTGGGTCCGACTTGATCGCACCTAGCACTACGCCGAAGAGCACGGAGAACACCAAAATTTGCAGGATGTCGTTGCGCGCCATCGCGTCGAGAATACTCGTCGGAAATGCGTGGGTAACAAAGTCCTTGAAGTTAAGCCCCGCGGTATTCAAGCCCGTGCTTACGTCGGAACTGGTCTGGACCATATGAAGGCCCGCACCCGGTTGCAGGAGATTGGCGAGGCAGAGGCCAAGGGCGAGCGATATGAGTGAGGCGCAGACGAACCAGCCCACTGATCGAATGCCAATGCGGCGTACGTCTTCTGTTCCATCCATTCCAGCAAGACCCGACACCAGCGTGGCGAACACCAGCGGTGCAATGATCATCTTGATGAGCCGCAGGAAGATGTCAGTGATGATGGAGAAGTAGCCGGCCATTTCTTTTGCCGCATTCGAATCCGCGGCTGTCCGGTGACAGACGTAGCCGATCACGACGCCAAGCACCATGCCGACGACGATATAAAGCGTTAACCGGTTTTTCATTTCAATCCTTCCAGGGGTATCTCGCACGGGGATGAGCGTGGGCCGCTGTGCGATGGGTTTGACGGAAAGTGCCTTGGCGTGTCTTGGCTAAGGGCCTTTTCTGTCTCTGGTCGGATAGTAGAAGCGGACAAAAAACCCGCGATGCGGGTTCAGCATGTCATTATGCGAGCGCCGCATAACTCGGGTAAACACTGAGCCTATGAGCTCAGACGGAGGAGCGCAGGTAGCGCCACAGGGTGTCAATAAACTCGTTTCTATTCGACGCGTCGCGGTACACACGCAACTCGACTTCGAGCTCCCATTCCTTACCGCCGCCCGGAACGAGTTCGCCATTTTTCAGCTCGGCTTGTATCGAGCTTTTCGGCAGCCACGCTATGCCTTCGCCCTCCAGCACCATCTTTTTGAGCACTTCCGCCATATCCGATTCGTAGTGCGGACGCAGTGCCGGTTGCGTCTTGGCACGGCGAAGCAGCAAGGCCAGACAGCGGCCAAAGTAGCTGGTCTCTGTGTACGAGATAAGCGGTAGCGGGCGGCTCGCCGTCCCGGGCAAGCGCAGAGAGGGCCCCGACTTTTGGTTCGGCTTGCAGACGGGCATGAAAGTGTCGATGCCGACCGTGAGGTACTCGTAGCGCGTGGGATCGAGATGAAGTGGCAGGTCGGGGTGGTGATACGCAAACATCAATTCGCAGTTCCCGTTCACCAGCATCAGGATGGAATCATGGACGTTAGTGGGAATCACGCGCGCCCTGACTTCGCGAAATTGTGCGGTAAGCGCGCTGAGCCACGCTGGAAGAAAACTCAGCGCAATAGTATGGCCCGCTGCAATCTGCAGCCCAATCCCGGGCATTCGCTGTTCCGTGCGAATGATGGCGCGGGTGTCGAACAGGCGGTTGAGAATGTCGTCGGCAGCTTCCCTGAAGAGACGTCCGGCCGGTGTCAGCGTGGGCGGATAACTGCTGCGGTCGATCAGGTCGGCTCCGACCCATTGTTCGAGCGCCTGGATCCGCCGGCTGAAACCGGACTGCGTGACATTGCGAACCTCAGCGGCTCGCGAGAAACTTTGGTATTGGGCAAGAGCCACAAAGTCCTCGATCCATTTAATCTCCATATCGTTCCCTGCTGGCTTCTCATCGAGAAGCGAGTGTTTACATGTTGGGCGAGACAACTGCAGTCATGCGCGTGTGACGGACGCTGTTTAATGAATGGCAAGGCTTCGCTAATTGAGGACGATTGTATGCGAGGGCAAACCAACTTACCGCCGTAAGCCAATGACTAGCGCGTATCAGGCGCTAGCCGGCGCGTGTAGAGCACTTAGGAACGCCATGTGTTATTGCGCTTGAATCTACACCACAGCTTAAAATTTGTTGACAAGCTCTAAGCGATATCTGACACTCGATACCATGCAAAAGCTCACGTCCGTAGTGGTAATTAAACGAATGAACGCCCATTGGGGTGCTTCATCGGGGACGTGTTTGCATTGGAAATAGGTAAAGATGCGCAAACACCAGGCCCTACCGAAAAACGGTTGGGCCTTTTTTTTGTGGTGCCTCCGTCTTTCGGTTTAATCGACGGAGAAGATGATGGTTGGATCAAGCGAGCGGTTTGTTTTTCGAGCGGCACCCGAAACCTCGGCGTCAGCGCATGCGCTGTCGCCGGAGATGGTCATTCGTTTTGTTATACAGCCAGGCCAAACCGCCTCATGGCGCGTGCGGTCGGATTCCGAGTTGCGCGTGGGAACGGCAAGGGTCTGGGTCACGCGCATCTTTTCGCCTTACGACCACTGGTTGCAAACGGGCGATGTGCTTCGCGTGGCGCAAGGCGAGCGCATCTGGTTAAGCACGGACGCCAGTATAGCGGCGGAAATTTCCCTGACCAGCGCGTATGCTGTCGCACGCAGACCGCTGTTCAAGTGGATCGAGCGACTTGGAAATTACCTCGCTGATATTTCTCGACTGCGATCACGCTAATCGCTTAGCGGGTTAGTGAGCTAGCGGCCGGTTCTATCCGGCCGCTAGCTAACGCGTTAGCGGAATTCAACCTCAGGGGATGTTCAATGCTTCAGGTTTGGGGACGACGCAACTCGTCCAACGTTCAGAAGGTCATGTGGCTGATCGGCGAGCTTGATTTACCGCATGAGCATATTCCTGCCGGAGGGAGTTTCGGTCTGACGCAGAGCGCCGAATTCCTGACCCTGAATCCGCATGGGCGCGTGCCGGTCATTAAGGACAGCGACGGTACGATTGTGTGGGAGTCGCACAGCATCTTGCGATACGTGGCAGCGCGTTATGGCAGCCCGCGTTTCTGGAGTGACAACGCCGGTACGCGGTCTCAGGCGGATCGCTGGATGGACTGGTCTCAGAGCAGCTTGCAGCCAGCCTTCTTAACGGGCGTGTTCTGGGGCTTTTACCGGACGCCGGAGGCCTTGCGCAATGCGAAGAGCATTGACGAGAACCTTGCTCGTTGCGCACAGCATTTCCAGCTCCTCGACCGGATGCTGGCCGAGCGGCCCTTCATTGCGGGAGACAGCCTGAGCCTGGGCGATATTGCGGTCGGGTCTAACCTCTATCGCTATTTCGAACTGGATATCAAGCGGCCCAACGTTCCGAATGTGGAAGCGTGGTATGAACGGCTTCAGCTTCGCCCGGCGTTCCGTGAGCACGTGATGATCCCGTTCGATGAATTGTTCGGGCGGCTCGACTTCTAGCATGGACTAGCGCGCTAAGACAGCATGCTTAAGCGTTTAAGCAACACGCCAAGCCAATGTCACTTGCGGTCGTGTATATGCTCGACCAGATAATCGATCAACGCCCGCACCTTGGGCGGCAGAAAACGATTCGGCGGATAGAGCAACCACACCGAGCCCACATAAGCGAGTGCTTCGAGGTCCCAGTCGGCGAGCACCTGCACGAGTTCACCACTTTCTAACGCTCCGGCTGCGGTGAATTCCGGCAGGTTCGCAATACCGAAATCCTGCTGTGCCGCTTCGAGCCGCGCGCCCGCATGGTTCGCGATATATCGCCCGCTCACCTCCACGGTGTGCGTTTCCGCGCCTCGCCGAAAACGCCAGCGGTTGTCGTCGGCGGTCTCGCCGAGATAGAGGCAGTCGTGCTGCGCGAGATCGCGTGGGTGCTTGGGCGTGCCGCGCGCACGTAGATACGCGGGCGACGCGCACAACACCCAGCGCACCGAACCCAGCCTCCGTCCTGCCAGACCGGGCGGCGGATGATCCGTTAGCCGGATCACGAGATCGAGATCGTTCTCGAGCGGATCGACTTCGTGATCCGCATACAGCAACTGCAGATCGACCTCCTCATACGCGCGCAAGAAGCCCGGCACGAGCGGATGAATGACTGTTTTCGCAAAGGCCGTTGGTGCGCTCACGCTGACTTTCCCCTGTGGCCGGCCGACCAGTGAACCGGCTGCATCCACGGCGCCTGACGCCGCGCTCACGATGTCGCGGCAGAATCGAACCACCTGCTCGCCCGATTCTGTCACCTTCACCTTGCGCGTGGATCGTTCAAGCAGCCGTGTGGCAAGCGCTTCCTCAAGACGTTTGATCTGGCGGCTGACCGTTGACGGTGTGCTGCCTAGTTGGCGAGCGGCCACGGAAAAGTTGCCGGCATCGACGACACGGGCGAATACGGCCATATCGGGCAGCAATGCAAAGAGTTCTGTTTGATTCATCGGGCCGTCGCGAGTGGGAGCGCAGGATTAATGCATCTGCGACATAAAGGCTTTGCACATCGACCCGATTATCGTCGCATGTGCAACGCTCGACAATACGGACTCATCCATTGAGGTCCGACCATGCCCAAGCAAGACCGCCTGCTCTTATTGTCCGACCTCATGTTGCTGGTGGTCGCGGTGGTCTGGGGAACCAGCTATGGAATCGTCAAGAGCGCGCTCGTGTTCTATCCGGTGCTGGGCCTGCTGACGCTGCGCTTCGGCATTACGTTCGTAATGTTGTCGCCGGCGTTGCGAAGCTTGCGTCAGGCCGACGCGCGAACGCTGCGCGGCGTGTTTATAGCAGGCTTACTGCTGCTGGGCATTTTCCTGAGCGAAACGTTCGGCGTGCTGCTGACGCGTGCAGCTAATGCGGCGTTCCTGATCAGCCTGTGCGTGGTGCTGACGCCGCTGGTCGAGTGGATGCTGCTCAAGCGCAGGCCCGGCCGGATTGAATGGGCAGCAGTCGCGCTCTCGCTGTTAGGCGCATGGCTGCTTGCCGGTGACGGCGCCGTCGTGTTGAATCCAGGCGATGCGCTGATCTTGCTTGCCGCCTTGCTGCGTGCGCTGAATGTCTGTGTGACGAAACGCGTGTTGCGTGATTCTTCGCTGCCGCCTTTGTCAGTGACGGCCGTGCAGTCAGGTGTGGTCGCATTTGGCAGTGCTGCCGTGGCGCTCGTGTTTGCGCCGCAGCAGTGGCGGCACGTGCCGTCGTTTGCCGGGCATGAGCCGTTTTGGGGCAGCGTGTTTTATCTGGTCTTTGCGTGCACGTTGTTCGCGTTCTTCGCGCAGAACTACGCGATCAAACGCAGCAGTCCAACCCGCGTTGGGTTGTTGATGGGTAGCGAGCCCGCGTTCGGCGCCTTGTTCGCGTGGCTGTGGCTGGGCGAGAAGATATCGCTTATTGCATGGGTCGGTGGCGGTTTGATTGTCGTGGCGTCCATGCTGGCGACGGTGCGCTGGCGCAAGGCGGTATTGGTGAATGTCCCTCGTGCTTCAGAGGTTTTGCCGTGACGCGGACACGGTCTCGGAGGCATTCAGGTTGGTTTTCTCGATCGCCGCTCTTGCCCCGGTTTTCAACTGTGTGACAGCTTCAATCAGAGCGTGCCGTAACACTTCGTTCGAAGCAAGTTCGAGACTAAAGACATCGCGACAACCGAGCATCGCATCGACAAGACTTTCCGGCTCATCGCCCGCATTGGTAGCCAGCCCAGTCAGCCGCGAGGCCAGGGGATCGCTGATAGCGAAAGTCGTGCCGTCGTCGGCGCGTCCGCGCAAGAAAATGAACCAGGCTGCAACGCCAAGCGCCAGCCGCAATATTGGCTGGCCCCGTTCCAGGCGCGCCCCAATAGTCGCGAGAAGGCGCGGCGGGATCTTCTGACTGCCGTCCATGGCAATCTGCGCACAGCGATGTTTGAGCGCCGGGTTCGCGTAACGTTCGAGCAGTGCATCGCGATACGCCATGAGGTCGAACGAAACCGGAACACTCAAGGTCGGTGCTATCTCTTGCGTCATCATCGAATGAATCAGCGTGCGCAGGGGTCCGAAGGAAATTGCTTCGTCGATGGTCGCAAACCCCACCAGCATCGACAAATAAGCGAGTGTCGAATGGGTGCCGTTAAGCATGCGCAGCTTGGCAAGTTCGAATGGCATTACATCATCCACGAGTTGCGCGCCTACTCGTTCCCATGCGGGTCGCCCGGCAGGGAAGCGGTCTTCGATCACCCATTGACGAAAAGGCTCGCACGGGACCGGCGCTTCGTCGCGCAGCCCAAGCGCCGCGGCCGCGGCATCACGATCGGCGTTCGTGGTCGAAGGAACAATGCGGTCGACCATCGTTGACGGGAAGGCGACTTCGCGCTCGATCCAGCTTGCCAGCGCTTCATCGAGCATGCGAGCGTGGGAGCAGACCACCTGGCGCAACGCTGCGCCGTTGTGCGAAAGGTTGTCGCAAGAAAGCACGGTGAACGGCGCGATGCCAGCATGGCGCCGAGTTCTCAATGCGGCGACGAGGATGCCCGGTACCGTGGCGGGCTCGCCGGGATGTTCCAGATCATGTGCGATGCCGGGATGGCCGAGGTCGACGTCGCCCGTCTTCGCATCGCGGCAATAGCCTTTCTCGGTGACCGTCAACGAGACGATCCGCACATTTGCGTCGGCGAGCAACTCGAACAGGCGCCCGCGGTCATGGGGTAGCGCGAGCACTTCACGCAGCGCGCGAATAACTATTGTCTTCACACCTTGCAACCCGCGTTCCACGACGCTATACAAGCCATCCTGCGCCATCAACGCATCGCGCTTTGTCACGTCGCCTTGAAGCGTGACGCCGCAGATTGCCCAGTCGCCACCCGCGGCAAGCATGGCCTCTTCCGTATAAACCGCTTCGTGCGCCCGATGAAAATTTCCGATGCCCAAATGAACAATGCCAATGCGTGGATCGCGCCACTCGGACGTCAGCAGATGATCCTCAATCAACGGGAGCGATTTGCGGCAAAGCACGGATTTATTGGACATTTCAAATAGCCTGGAGCGGGAAAACCCTTGGTTGACGACTAAGTCTACTTGTATGGTAGCATCAATTCCACTGATTGCACCTCAAGGAAATCCCCATGAAAATCGTCCGCGCCGATGTCATCGTCAGTTGTCCGGGACGCAATTTCGTCACGTTGAAAGTGGTGACCGACGAAGGGGTGTACGGCATTGGCGACGCCACTCTCAATGGCCGCGAACTCGCGGTGGCATCTTATTTGAAGGACCACGTGTGTCCGCTGCTGATCGGTCGCGATCCGGGGCGCATAGAAGACATCTGGCAGTTTTTATACAAGGGCGCTTACTGGCGCCGAGGGCCGGTGACCATGACCGCCATCGCCGCGGTGGACGTGGCGCTGTGGGACATCCTCGGCAAGGTCGCGAATCTGCCTTTGTACAAGTTGCTTGGCGGCGCGTCGCGTGAAAGCGTGATGGTCTACGGGCACGCGACCGGACGTGATATTCCTGAAGCCCTCGACCGTTATGCGGAGCATGTGGAGGAGGGGTACCAGGCTATCCGTATTCAATGCGGCGTGCCCAACATGCGTTCGGTGTATGGGGTATCGAAGGGGGCGGGCATGTATGAGCCGGCAACCAAAGGCGCGGTGGAAGAGCAAACATGGTCGTCGGAAAAGTATCTCGACTTCGTGCCGAAACTCTTCGAAGCGGTGCGCGACAAGTTCGGTTTCGATACCCATCTGCTGCACGACGTCCATCACCGCCTCACGCCGATTGAAGCCGCGCGCCTGGGTAAATCAATCGAGCCGTATCGTTTGTTCTGGATGGAAGACCCAACGCCTGCTGAGAATCAGGCCGGCTTCCGGCTGATTCGCCAGCACACGGTGACACCGATCGCGGTGGGCGAAGTATTCAACAGCATCTGGGACTGCAAGCAACTGATTGAAGAGCAGTTGATCGACTACATTCGCGCCACGCTCACGCATGCGGGCGGCATCACGCACCTGAAGCGCATTGCGGATTTCGCTTCGCTTTATCAGGTTCGCACGGGTTGCCACGGGCCGTCGGATTTGTCACCGGTCTGCATGGGCGCGGCGCTTCATTTCGACTTGTGGGTGCCGAATTTCGGCGTGCAGGAATATATGGGTTTCCCGAAGGAAGCGCTCGATGTTTTCCCCCATGCATGGACCTTCGATCGGGGCACGATGCATCCCGGTGAGGCGCCCGGTCATGGCGTGGATATCGACGAGGAACTCGCGGCGCGCTATCCGTACGACCCGGCTTACCTGCCGGTCGCGCGACTCGAAGACGGCACGCTCTGGAACTGGTGAGCGGCGATGTTTAACCGCTCGACATAACAACAAGGAGATAGGCAATGGCAGATCAGAACAGCAGCGCGATGTTACGCCGCGTCGCCTTTGCATCGACGATAGGAACCGCTGCCGAGTACTACGATTTTTTCGTCTACGGCACGGCTGCAGTGCTCGTGTTCGGCGCGAAATTCTTCCCCAGCAGCGACCCGCTGATCGGGACGCTCGCTGCGTTCGCGACTTACGCCGTAGGTTTTATAGCGCGGCCACTAGGCGGCATTGTGTTCGGGCATTTCGGTGACCGCATTGGCCGCAAGAAAGCGCTGATCGTCACCATACTGATAGTAGGTCTTGGGACATTCCTGATTGGCCTACTGCCTGACTATTCGCAGATCGGCATCTGGGCGCCGGCTGCACTCATCCTTATCCGTGTGCTGCAAGGTTTCGGTGTTGGCGGAGAGCAAGCAGGCGCTGTGTTGCTGACGGCCGAATATGCGCCGCCGCCAAAGCGGGGTTTCTTCGCCAGCCTCGTCCAGCTCGGCGCACCTGCGGGCTTCCTGATTCCGGCGGGCATCTTCGCCATTCTCACTGCCACGCTCACGCACGAGCAACTGCTCGACTGGGGCTGGCGGCTGCCGTTCCTCGGCAGTATCGTACTGGTCGTCGTGGGCCTGTATATCCGGTTGCGTACAGAGGAGTCACCGGTCTTCGCGGAGATTCGCAGAACGCAGGCAGTCGAGTCGCGCCCGGTCGTGGAAGTGGTCCGGCAATTCGGGCCCACGATCCTGAAGGGTGTCGGCGCGAAGCTGATTGAAGCCTGCACGTTTGCGATGTACACGATGATCGTGCTGGCTTACGGCCGCGTGCACGGTATCAGTGAGAGCCTGCTGCTGCAGACGATCATCGTTGCGGTCACGCTTGAACTGATAGCGATTCCGCTTGCCGGCGCACTGTCGGACCGTATCGGCCGCCGCGCCACATTCATTGCAGGCAGCTTGCTGCAGGTCCTGCTGGTCGTGCCGCTGTTTCATGCCGTCGACAGCGGCAGTCGTCTTGCGATCCAGACAGTAATGATTCTCGCGATTACGGTCGGTCACAGTCTTTGCTATGCGCCGCAGGCCTCGCTCTTTCCCGAACTTTTTCCGGCGCGTGTGCGTTGCAGCGGCATTGCGCTGATCTGGCAGATTGGCTCGTTGATCGGCAGCGGCGTACTCGGACTTGTGGCCGTGAAGATGCTTCAGATGACGGGTGGCAGCTCCGTCGGACTGATCGTCTACGTGATGGCACTAGGCATTGTGTCCACGCTGTGCATTTATCTTTTGCCCGAAACCGCGCCTTTGCGTCGTGGCGGCGATCTTCACGACTGGGGCACGCAGCCACTCGCTACGACTCCCCGCGAAGCGCATTCATCCCCTGTTTTCGCGGCGCGCCGCTAGCCCAAGCGCTGTGCTTCGGCACGCACACTATTCAACGGAGTTTCTCATGCTTGCAGCCGTCCTTCACGAACCGAAACGCCTGAGTATTGACGAGGTGGATGCCCCTCAGCCACAGCCGGGTCAGGTTCAGATTCGCGTGCGCGCAGGCGGTATCTGCGGGTCAGACCTCTCGTATTACTTCAAGGGCAAGAGCGGCGATTTCGCGGTCCGGGAACCGTTCGTCCTGGGTCATGAAGTCGCGGGTGAAATCGCTGCACTCGGGGAGGGCGTGAGAGGCTTGCGCGTGGGCCAACGCGTTGCCGTGAACCCGGGTCTGAATTGTGGCGAGTGCCGGTTTTGCGTGAAGGGCATGACCAATCACTGCCTGAATATGCGCTTCATGGGCAGCGCTTCGACATTCCCTCACATGCAAGGCATGTTCCGACAATACATTGCCGTTGCCGCGCGCCAATGCGTGCCTGTGCCCGATGCACTCGACTTCGCGCAGGCGTCGATGGCGGAGCCGCTTGCCGTTGCATTGCACGCGTTGCGGCATGCGGGATCGCTGGTCGGCGCGCAGGTACTGGTGATCGGCTGCGGACCCATAGGCTGCATTTTGCTATCGGTCGCGCGGCGAGCTGGAGCGCATCGCCTCGTCGCATTGGACCTCGCCGACAAAGCGTTGCAAATGGCCGCGACGCTGGGTGCCGATCAGACCGTACTCGCCACCGACCAGGCACAGGTCGAAGCGTGGTCCCAGTCACGGGGCACCTTCGACATCGTGATCGAAGCCTCTGGCAGCCCTGCGGGACTCGACACCGCGCTTCGGGCCGCACGCGCGGGTGCCGCCGTGATCCAGGTAGGCAACCTGCCGGCAGGGCAGTCGCCGGTCGCGGCCAATCTCGTGATGGCGAAGGAATTGCGTTATCAAGGATCGTTCCGTTTCACCGATGAATACGCCGTTGCCGCCGAAGAAATCGCCACCGGCAAGATTGACCTGAGCCCGTTGATGACGCATGTCTTTCCGCTCGCGGATGCAAACCATGCGTTCGAAGTGGCGCATGACCGCAACCAGTCGATGAAGGTGCATTTGCAGTTCGACTGAATCCCTATTACTGCGTTGCCCGAACGCCCGATCACAAAGAGGCGTATTTCAGGAGACATTCATGTTCAGAAGCCAGCGATGGTTCGTGGTCGGTTTGCTGTTTCTAGCTGGCGTAATCAACTATCTCGATCGCGCCGCACTCTCGATCGCAGCGCCCTTGATCCAGAAGGACCTCGATTTTTCGCATGCGCAGATGGGCATCGTGTTCAGCAGCTTTTTCATCGGCTATGCGCTGTTTAATTTTGTCGGCGGCGTGCTGTCGGACAAGATCGGGGCAAAGAAAGTGTTCGGCGCGTCCATGGGTATCTGGTCGCTCTTCTGCGGAGCGACCGCGCTGGCTAGCAGCCTGTTTTCGTTGATCGTGCTGCGGGTTCTGTTCGGCATGGGCGAGGGACCGTTCAGTTCATCGAACAGCAAGATGGTCAACAACTGGTTTCCGCGCCGCGAGGTGGCCAGCGCCATTGGTGTGATCAGTTCAGGTACGCCACTGGGCGGCGCGCTGGCGGGACCGGTGGTCGGCTACATGGCGATCCGCTTTGGCTGGCGCTGGGCGTTCGTCGCAATCATGGTGCTCGGTCTGGCATGGCTCGTGGTGTGGACCTTGACCACCACGGAACAACCGCAGCAGGACAAGCGCGTGAAACCCGAGGAGCTTGCGTTGATTGTCGCCGGCCAGCAGCAGGCTTCGTCGATGGAGCATGCGCCCGAAGGCGAAAAGATGGGGCTGAAGTTCTACCTGAAGCAACCGATCATTCTTGCGACAGCGTTCGCCTTTTTTGCCTACAACTACGTGCTGTTCTTCTTCCTGTCCTGGTTCCCCACGTACCTGACCGAAGCACATCATATGTCGCTCCATGACATGAGCATTGCGACCGTGATTCCCTGGGTGCTCGGCAGTATCGGGCTTGCCGCTGGTGGTTTCATCACGGACCTGATTTTGCGTATCACGGGTAAGCCGTTGCCTGCCCGGCGGATCGTTTTATCGGTATGCCTTGGGGTCGCAGCCGTGTGTGTCGGATTTGCCGGACGAGTGGAAAGCATGGAGGGGGCGGTCGCGCTGATGTCCGTATCCATCTTCTTCCTCTATGTCACGGGCGCCGTTTATTGGGCCGTGATTCAGGACACCGTCCGACGCGAGAACGTAGGGGGCGTAGGCGGCTTCGTGCATCTGCTGGCGAACCTCGCTGGCGTGATCGGGCCGGCAGTGACGGGCTTTATTGTGCAAGCGACGCATGGCGCGTATGGCAGCGCGTTTGTACTCGCAGGCGCTGTTGCGGTGCTGGGGTCACTTTGTTCGTTGATATGGATTCGCGAACCGCGTGGCGACAAGCTGAAGGCGCGGCGCGTGGTGGTCTCGTAGGTTTCGCTCGCATCGGTGGGCGGTGTTTTGGGTTTTCGGCGGGTTCGAGGTGGGCAGGGGTGAGGCCGGGGCGTCTCCATCGATGATTCTGATAGCTCGGCATTGCCTCAAAGAGTAGGAAATGCGTTTTTAGGAGCAATCCGCGAACGATAATGACGCTTGTAACGCTGCACAAGCCCGCCACGCGGTCATGAGACGAAGGGCGGTGCGCGGCGGCCTACCGTCTACAAGTGTGGCCGGGCTGCTAACAGCCTGTCCCATTTGGAAGGTGGGAGTGAGATATACGGGGAGTCGCTTCCATCATCGCCGATTGAAAACGACACATATACATCGGTGTAGTCAAACCATGCAATTTGAGGAACCGGTGTGCTGAATGTATGCTGCGCGAGCTTCTTTCCGCTCTTCGCATCAAATATTCGCCCAACGTATTTTGAATCCCCTCCAGGAACCCACTGCAACACGCACCGCTCGGCTATGTAAAGACCATCCGGCGAGGTCGATCTTTCGCATTCGTCGCCGCGGGGCGTGGTATCGAAGAGGACGAAATAGAGCACGCCGACAACCGTCGCGCTGAGCGCTGCGCGCTTGAAAAAGGGCCTCATAGAGGTATCGTGATTCGTGGGACAACCGGAACATAACAGCGATCCGAGTAGGTAACGAAGTCGCCGCCCCGCTGGTGCTTGAGCGCCCACTTTCGAAAGTCGCTGTTGTAAACGGGGTAGTACACGTTACCTTTTATAAGTGGATTGCCAAGGGTGACGGGGTAGTCTGAATAGGGAATATAAGGCGACGTTGCGGCAACAGCATCAAGCGGAATAACAATTGCGCCGTTGCTGCTCCAGTGACCTAAATACTGTGATCGTTCGCCTCTGTCGTCGGTGAATGTGTAGTTATCTTTCACGTATACCCAGATGCCCGTGACCCTCGCGACTTTTTGCTGCGTCTTTATATCCCACCTGACTTCGGCGTGGCCAATGGCCGCGTAGATATTGAACGAACCGAGCGCGCCCGTCAGATCGTCGGGTGCGCCGCTGCGCTCCCATTGGGTCGCTAATAAAAGTTTTATTTTTTGCGCGAATGTACCGTCTACACCGACCCGTTGAAATTGAAAATGACGATGCAGCATAACGGGGTCTTTTTTGCAAAGTTCTTCAGGGAAAATGTCGCCGTAGAACTCTTTATAAGGGGTGAGTATAACGCGGAGTTGGTCGATCGCTTTCTGCGTTCGAATGCGCTCGTTTATCAGTAAGTCGAAACTTTCCTTTGTGTGCGTGAACGTGCGTACCCAATCGATTTTTACCGTGGTGGTGTCGTACATATCAGGCTGGTAAGGCTTGCCGTTCTGATCTATTTCCGCTTTTTCATCAGCAGTTGTTGGAGAATAGTTAAGCCTTCCCGCGAACCACCGTTCCATGAGGGCGGCTGAGACCGGTAAGTGCAGCTTACGCATTGCGCCCGGAATTTCTTGAATGTCGAACAGCGGCACCGTTTTTTTCTGTTCAACAGGGTTTGGCTTTGGTGCTTTCGGCGGATCAGGCGTCTCCATCCAAGTTTTGAAGCGCGAATGTAATTCCATCATTTTTATTAATCCATCGCCCGGCTGTGGCTTTGGCCTCTTTGGGACGGGTGCGGGCGGCGGCTTGGGTTTCTCGCGCACGGGTGGCGCACGATCCAGAGACAGCGACACTTCGCGCACGACGCGCGCGCCGTCTTTTTTGCTAAAGTACGGCAACAGCTTATTCCACTTGTAATACGGCAGAGTCATTAACACGTCTCCGATCCTCTTGCAGTTAATCCGCATCGAATACGTGGCCGTTTGCCGGAAGTCATCGATGGTTTTGTTTTGCGCAACGACCGTAACGCTAACGCACTTTTCTGCGGACGCATCTCAATAAAGAGGTAAGTGCGGGGGTATCGTTCAACGGTTTAGCGTCAGGGACTTTGCAACAACGCGCGGATCGCACCGATGCTCCAGAAGACAGACCGAGCGGCGCTTCGGCACCAGTGACTGAACCGGCCCAAGGTTCACTCCGCGCTATTGCGGACATCATCGCCGCTTCCGACGTCCCAAATTGACTGCAATGGCGTGGTAGTATGGTAGATGACAAGATGAGGTCCGCGCTTCATCTTTGTCCTCTCTTTACTCCTCGTTCAGGTGTGGGTCATGGTCACGAAAAACGTCTTGCCGGCGCCGTTGCGACGCACCGCGTCTTCGTCAGACGACGTCGGTCGCGACAAAAGAACGACTTCTTCCATACCGCCAGCCGCCGTTGCCCGTAGCCGCGCTCGCGCCACTGAACCGCGTGGTGCGCTACCCGATCTGCGCGGTCAACTTCGCGTTGAATCGCACGAACCCATCGGCAAGCAAATCTTTCGTGCCCTGCGTGAAGCCATTTTTTCGGGCGCGCTGGTGCCGGGCACGCCGCTGTCCGAGACCGAAGTTTCAGACATGTTCCAGGTCTCCCGGCAACCGGTTCGGGAAGCGTTTATCAAACTTGTCGAGTCGGGCGTGCTACAGGTGCTGCCGCAAAGAGGGACCTTCGTGAAGAAGATCTCACCGCGACGAGTCCGCGAAGGCAGGTTCATCCGGGAAGCGATCGAGGCCGCCGTGGCTCGCAAGGCCGCGCTTGAAATCACGGAGGCGCAACTCGCCGACCTCGCTGAAAATCTACGCGATCAAAAGACTGCTGCGAAGGTGAACGACACCACGTCGTTCCTCGCACTCGATGAGCGCTTCCATTTCCTGATAGCGCAATCTATTGATTGTGTCGCTGCATGGGACACCATCCAGGACATCAAGGCGCAGATGGACCGCGTGCGGTATCTGAGCCTGCCGGAAGTCTCGCCGCTTGAATTGCTGATCAAGCAACATGCACGGATTGTGAGTGCACTGAAAGCGCATGATGCCGATGGCGCCGAAGAAGCCATGCGCGCGCATTTGCGCGAGATCCTGGTGTCGCTAAAGCCGGTTGCCGAGCGCAACCCGGATTGGTTTGAACCAGATGAAGGCGAGCGCGTCCACCTCGCTAGCTAGCCTGCGACGCGCGCTCCACTCTGCTCTTACACGATCTCGATTTCGACGAACACAACCTCGTGGTCGCTGGCATTGACGACGTTGTGTTCAACACCTTTCAATCCGGCATAACTCTGCCCGGCATGCAGCTCGGAAACGCGGTTGCCCGTTTTGGTTTCGAGCAGCAGTTCCCCGTTGGTTTGCGGAACGACAATGTAGTCATGTCCATGGACATGCCAGCCTGTCTCGGCGCCCGGCGCGAATCGCCACTCGGTGACTATCGCGCGATCGTTTGATACCTGCTGCGTGGGGACTGCCGGTGTGCGAGTCATGCGCTTTCCTCCAATGTTGGACGGTTTCAGGCCATCAGCATGCGGCCCAGTTCGATCAATCCTTTGTCGCTTCCGGGCGGTCCGATCAACGACAAGCCCAGCGGTACGCCGTCTATCTGCATCAACGGTAGCGAGAGCTGAGGGCATCCGCCGAGTCCCGCGACGCACAGCATCCTGATCGCCTGGTTTCGGTACGACTCCAGCGCTTCGTCTGTGTCCGACAGCAGCGGCGCGACGTCGGGCATCGTAGGCATGAGAATAATGCGCCCGCCGTCGAACAGGTTCAACAAGTTCGCACGGAATTGCTCGCGCACGCGCTCACTCTCCTCGTTCTGCGCCGGTGTGACTGTACGTGACCATGCGAAGCGTTCGCGCACGCCCGGGCCGAGCTGGAAGTCGAAACGCTGGATCGATTCGCCCTGACTTTGCCACGCCTGGAATCCCTGCGCGTAACGAAACGCCCAGTAGAGCGCGTCGGTTGCGGGCGTCATGATGTCGACGCTTTCTATCGATCCGAAGCACGCATTGACGCGGTCCAGTGCCGCGAAGAAGACCTTTACCACAGGCTCCGGCAGTCCGGCCAGCACTTCGCGCGGCAAGCAGGCTTGCGGTGTTGATGGGAGCGTCGCGGTATCTTCACCAAGCAACGCGTTGCCCACGCGTGCAAATGTGTCGATGTCGCGCGTGAACCAGCCGCAGGTGTCGAACCCCGGCGAGAGCGGCATGCAGCCATCGAGCGACACGCGCGCGTGGGTCGGCCGCAAGCCGATCAGGCCGCAATGACTCGCCGGAGCGCGGACTGAGCCGCCGGTGTCAGTGCCGAGCGCAAAATCGCAAAGCCCATTCGATACCGCCGACGCCGACCCCGAGCTCGAGCCGCCTGTCACGCGATCCGGTGCAGCGCCATTGCGTGGAGCGCCGAAGTGCGCGTTCTTGCCAGTCATCGAGAACGCCAGTTCCTCCGTATAGGTCTTGCCCGCGAAGGCCGCGCCAGCCGCGAGCAAGGCCTCGACAACTGGCGCATTGGTCGTCTTGATGCCGGACATGGCCAGCATGTGCGGGTTGCCGCAGCCGGTCGGGTAACCGACCACATCGAAGATGTCCTTTACGCCGAACGTCAGGCCCGTGAGCGGGCCGCTCGCGGCATGAGGCACGAGATGATCGGGGTAGGGTACGAAAGCGCGATACGAGGCGATGTCTGGTGTCATTGTGGTGTTAGTGAGTAGGAACGGTTTCGGTCTTCGATTCCAGCGTGGCGATTTCGTCGACCCGGATGCAGCGGACTGAACGCGCGTTACCGGCCAGGCGTTCTTCAGGCTGTGTCTGCAGGCAGCGGTCGATCGCATGAGAGCAACGCGGCGCAAACGCGCAGCCGGGCGGCAGCGCGGAAAGGTCGGGCGGCGCACCACCAATTGTTTCCAGCCGTACGCCTTTTTTCATGGCGCCTTGCGTGCGGCCCTTCAGCAACGCAATGGTGTAGGGATGCCGCGGTTCGGTCAGCAGCGCGAGCGCCGGCCCTTGCTCGACGATCCGGCCCGCGTACATCACCGCGATGCGATCCGCGACCTCGGTCGCGGCTCCTATGTCGTGCGTGACGAACACAATCGACAAGCCAAGTTCCTGTTGCAGGTCACGCAGAAGCAGCAGGATCTGGATCTGTACGGTCGCGTCGAGCGCGGTAGTCGGCTCGTCGGCGAGCAGGACGCGCGGTTCGCACGACAACGCCAGCGCGATCATCGCGCGCTGGCGCATGCCGCCCGACATCTCGTGCGGATACGCATCCAGCCGACGTTCGGGGCTCGGAATGCGGACCTTTTCGAATAACGCCAGCGCTCGCTTGCGAGCCTCAGCCCTCGATACTCGCTGATGCCGCCGCACCATCTCGGCAATCTGCGCACCGAGCGTGTAGACCGGATCGAGGGCGAGCAACGGTTCCTGGAAGATCATCGATACGACCTTTCCGCGCAGGTCCGAAAGCTGCCGGCGCGAGAGCTTCAGGACGTCTTGCCCTTCGACGTCAAGTCCACCTTCTATTTGCGTCGTCTTCTCCGAATGCAGCCGCATGATTGCGCGCAGCGTGACGCTCTTGCC
>NZ_JAQGMM010000034.1 GCF_028292365.1 Caballeronia sp. | reverse complement strand
CCGACACGCGCCGCGACAAGCGCGACTTCGAGATACCCAGCACCCGCTCCGCCGCCGAGAAACCGCCGTGCTCGACAACGTACGAAAAATACATCAGGTCATTGAGGTCATGCGAATCAGGTTTCATGCGGTCAGGTCTTTCGTTGGGTTTTCGTTGGAGTTTCGTTGTTCTACAGGTGGGACAATCCATTGCGGTTTGACGGCTTTTTCCGCGAAATGCCGTCCATATAATAGCGCTATGTTTTAAATTTGGCGCTAATGCCCACCCGTCGTACGGCCATGCTGGCCCTACCCAAGCGAGGACAAAATGGAAAGCACACGCAGTATCGAACGCACGATTGCCGCGCTCCGCACCGTGGAGGGCGGTGGTTTTGTCGTACATCGCCCATTTCCGACGCGGCTCTTGATGGATTTCGACCCGTTCCTGCTCCTCGATGAAATGGGCCCCGTCGACTACGCGCCCGGCGAGGCGAAAGGCGCGCCCGATCATCCGCATCGCGGCTTTGAAACCGTGACGTACGTGCTTGAGGGCCAGTTCGGCCACAAGGATTCGGCAGGACATTCCGGTACGCTGCGTCAGGGCGACGTGCAATGGATGACAGCCGGCGCGGGCGTGGTTCACAGTGAAATGCCCGATCCCGAATTCACGCGCACCGGCGGTCGCGTACATGGCTTGCAGCTGTGGGTGAACTTGCCCAAGCGCGACAAGATGATCCCGCCGCATTATCAGGAAATCGCGTCAGAACAAATCCCGGTCGCAACCAGCGATGACGGCCGCGTGCGCGTGAAGGTCATCGCGGGTGAAGCGCTCGGCGTCAAGGCCGCGATCGAAACGCGTACGCCCATTCTTTACCAGCATTTTTCGCTGCAACCGGGCGCGTCGGTCGTGCATCCCGTGCCGCGGGACTTTCGCGTGTTCGGTTATGCGTTGTCGGGTAACGGTCTGTACGGCGACGCGAAGCAAGCCGTGCGGGCGCAGCAGATGATCGTGTTCGCGAACGATGGCGACGCAATTACGTTTGCCGCCGGCGACGAGCCGCTCGAGTTGCTGCTGATCGGTGGCGTGCCGCTTAAGGAGCCCGTGGTCCGCTACGGCCCGTTCGTGATGAACACGGAGGAAGAGATCCGCCAGGCCGTGGTCGATTACCAGGCGGGACGCATGGGCGCAATCACCCACTAGGCAGGCTCGCCGCCTTCGGGCGGGCCCTACATCAGACCGTGCGTTTCATCGGCGCGGCACGAATGACACTATTTGCGTCACAATAGTCGTTCGTGCCGCGCCGTTTTATCGTCTGCTTTTATTACCCGCACTGTCTGCCCATCTACTCACTTTGGGGTACCGCATGTCCGAAAAGTTTGTGACGCCGCCTGTCACCGCCCACATCGGTGCGACGGATTTTCAGGTTTCGCTGAGCGACGGCCAGCATGACTGGATCGCCGACGAACCGTCATCGCACGGTGGCGCAGATACCGGCCCGACTCCCCACAGCTTGTTGCTGTCGAGCCTGGGCGCGTGTACGTCGATCACGCTGAAGATGTACGCGAAGCACAAGGCATGGCCGCTTGAAGCGGTGCACGTGACGCTCAACATGGACATCACGCCCGAGGGGACGTTGATTGACCGCCAGATCCTCTTGACCGGCGAACTCGATAACACCCAGCGGGAACGGCTTTTGCAAATTGCAAATGCGTGCCCCGTGCACAAGATTCTTAGCGGCACGATCATGATTCATTCGGGCCTTACGCCTGCATAAGCGGGCTGCATAAGCGGATTACATAAACGGGCTGCATAAGCAGATTACATAAACGGGCTGCGCGAGCACCGCGCTCTCCCGCCAAGCGAACAATTGAACAACCAAGGAAACTGTCGTTTTGAATTTCGAACACCTCATCCAGATCAACGACCCGCTCAATCCATTTGTGGAATCGATGACCCGCGAACAGGTCTGGCATGGACTCGTACTGCGCGCGGAGCAACCGCAATTGTTCGTGATCGGCCTGGATCGCTGCGTGATCCTGTCGCGTGTTGGCGACGTGCTCGACCGCGAACTGCACTACGGTCAGGCGGTCGTGCGTGACCGCGTGACGCTGCTCCCCGAAACCAGTGTTCGCTACGACATCCTGCCGACCGCCGAGCACGTCGGCGGCTCGCTGACGATGACTATCGAGCAACCGGACGAGCTCCAGTTGTTCCTGCGTTTCACTTACGCCACCACCCTGCCCGTAGCCGACGATCCCCAGGCAAGCCTCGACGCGCTTCAGACGCAGGAGATCGTGAAGTCGGCGTATCGGGAAGCGGATATCGACACCGTCCGGTTGATCCGGCAATTTGCTCACGGCAATCTCGAAGGCCCGCTGCACTAGCGCACCAGAACGTTTCGATAGCCGGACAGTCAATG
Organism: Caballeronia sp.; assembly: GCF_028292365.1. Lineage (GTDB taxonomy): Bacteria > Pseudomonadota > Gammaproteobacteria > Burkholderiales > Burkholderiaceae > Caballeronia. The sequence goes on along the minus strand of NZ_JAQGMM010000034.1, from coordinate 6,261 downwards.
ACTATCGAAACGTGTAATCGATGAAAACTTCGTTGTTGTAAATGGGAATGGTTATCATTAAGATTGCTCCATCGACTCAACGAACGGATTCTTCGACATGACCGACCTCCTGCGCTCCAACACGCTTCGGCTACGTCGCTCGGTCGATCGCTCCGCGGCAGCAACTATCTCGCGGCCCCGGACGGCAGCTGTAGCGACCGCACGTCCTACGCCGTCGAGCAGCGTGTTGGAGAACGGCGAGCGTTCTGAGCGCTCACTCCGCAGCGACACGCTGCTGCAAGGTCATAGCCACATCAGCATCATGCATAACGGTGAGACGTATCAGTTGCGCGCAACTCGCCTGGGCAAGCTGATTCTCACCAAGTAACACGCAGGGAACAGAACAGAATTGCAGTACCGGGTATTGTGGGGACCACCTCTTCGAGAGGTGTTTGGCACTAGCCAGCAATGACGGCTTGCACGCGAGACTTTAGACCCCTTCGTGCAAACACCAGCCAGTCGTCGATAGCCAGCGAAGCCGCTTTTTTTGGTTCCCATCGTGTGCTTTGAAGAGCACCATCAGTTAAGCAAAAAGCACGTTTTCTCACGAAAACGTGCTTTTTTAACTTTGAAGTTCAGGCCGGCTGGTTTCGATCAGCACGATGAGACGTTGCTTCGCGGACCTTAAACGCTCTCGATCCCCAACGCTGCAATACCCGCTCGCGCGACCGCGGCGTCCTGGTCGGACTTCACGCCCGATACGCCCACTGCGCCCACAATATCCGTACCCACCACAATCGGCACACCGCCTTCCAGCATGGCAGTCATCGGTGCGCTCAAGAACGCGGTGCGGCCTTGCTTGATCATGTCTTCATACACTTTCGTTTCGCGCCGGCCGAGCGCGGCGGTGCGCGCCTTGCCCGCCGACATTTCAGCCGTGCTTGCGCCTGCGCCGTCCAGCCTGTGCAAGTGAAGCAAATGACCGCCGTCATCGACGACAGCAATCGCCACGCACCACTTGTTCGCCAGTGCATGCGCTTCCGCCGCGGCCGCGATGGTTTTTACGTCTGCGTCAGTCAATACGGGTTTTGTTCTCATTTCGTCACCTAGGGATAGTCGTTGCGTTGGTTGCGTTTTGATAAAGGAATTAGCTCGATACCCGCAACGTTACCGCGAAAAGCCCCAGAACATCAGGTACCAGGCGCTATCGACCACGGCGAGAGCGGCGACGAACCACAGCATCGCAACGCTCGGTGCGACCAAGCGCCCGAGTGCATACCGGCCGATAACGCGCATGCCAAGCCACGCGCTCCACAGGTTCGCGACAGCGAGCAAGCCGAGACGTACATCGGTCACCCACCAGAGCGGCAGGTGTTCAGCGCGCAGCAACGACACAGTAGTCGCCGATAAACCCAGAAACACGCCGCATCCCGCCACGGGAATCAGCGCCTGCGTCAGGTGATGCAAGCGTGTGAAACTGAAACGCCCGAGCATGCGCGTGCCGGCGGCGAGCAAGGCCAGAAGCACCGTGCCGTACACGAGCCCCGTCACCACGATATAACCCACGACCATCCCGCCGTCGAGCCAGGAGAAGACATCGTTTTGTTCGGGGTAGTGCGTGAAGAGGAACCAGGGCGCGTTTGTATCGAGCGGCCATAGGATGTTGCGATCGATCAGCCACGCCGCAAAGATCTGCTTCAGGTCGACGAACCATGGGCTCACGGTCCAGTGGAATGCGCCAATAGCAATGCCCAGCAAGCCGTAAAGAATGAGCGCGGTGTCCCACGGATTCGCTTGTTTATCGCCGAGTTGCACGACCTCGGCCGAGGGCGAACGCCACTGGAGCGAAATGGCGTCCCGATGGCCGTTGCAACGACCACACATATGGCAATCCGACGCGCCTTTCATGGCGCGCAGCGGCACAAGCGGCGCGCAGTTGACTGGGATTACGCGATGCCCGTGCTCACCCTCTTTATACGAGCGACGCCATGCGTCCTCGTTGACCTTGTAGTGAAACGGCGCGAGCCGCGCCAGAAGTGAAAATACCCCGTTCACGGGGCAGAGATACTTGCACCACACGCGTTTCTCGCGCCCATACAACACGCCAACAATCATGGCGCCAAGCGTCGAGCCGCCGAGCACCAGCAACACGGCTTTCGGATATTGATAAACGCTGACCATCTGGCCATAGATGGTGGTGATGCCGAACGCGACGAACGGCCAGCCGCCCCAGCGCAACCAGCGTGGAATCGCCCAGCCGCGGCCGAACTTGCTCGCAAATTCGGTCAGTGCGCCTTCGGGACACAGCACGCCGCACCACACGCGGCCGAGCATCACCATGGAGAGCAGGACGAACGGCCACCAAATGCCCCAGAACACAAACTGCGCGGCCAGCGTCAGGTTGGTCCATAGATGCGCGGTATTGTCCGGCAGCGGCATGACCGCTGGAACCAGAATCAGAAATGCATACACGGCAACCACGACCCACTGAATGCCGCGGATCATGCTGCCGTGTTGTTGCATCCATTGCCCGGCTTGCTGCAGCCGCCCGGGCCGATTCATCACGTCGCTCATGCTGCGCGTCTCGCCGATTTTTGCGCCATCTTGTTTTTCGATCGATGCAGCAGCAGGAAGATCACTGCCCAGTAGACCGCATACGCAATCAGGTTCATGCCGGCCGGATGCGCGCGATACCCCATGAGCGTGGCGACCAGCGAACCGAAGGTGCTGGAGTCATCGAGTAGCCAGGACGTGTCCCATACCTGATTCATGACGACCGGCAGGATCTCCTTGTCGATGAGTTTATCGACACCTGTTTCAAACAATCCCGCCGCCAGGAACAACAGCATGATTTCCGTCACGCGGAAAAAAAGCCGCCACGAGAAAATCTTGCCGCCAAGCTGCAGCAGATAAAACGTCAGGAACGCCAGCGCCAGACCAATCGCGACCGCCAGATACTGCATGGGATCGACGTGCCCCGACTGGCCGAAGCCCAGGCCGTACAGGAAAATAACCGTCTCGCTGCCTTCACGCGCAATGGCGAGCGCAACCAGCAACGTCACGCCCCACCAGTTCGCGTCCTGCTTGCTCCTTTCCAGCGATGCTTCCATATCGCGCTTCATGGATCGCCCATGGTGCTTCATCCACAGCACCATTTGCACGATCAGCACGCACGCCACGAGGACCATGCCGGTCTGGAAATAATCCTGTGCATCGCCGGATAACTCTTCCGTAAAACCGACCAGCGCCGCGCCCAGCGCCACTGCCGCCAGCAACCCCGCCGCCACGCCAGCCCACAAATACGGTATGCCGCGACGCGCGTCGGCATCGCCATTTTTCAGCCATGCATACAGGATGCCGACGACCAGCAGCGCCTCGACACTCTCCCGCCACACGATGAAAAGAACCTGACCCATCACTTATCTCCCGCTCTTGCAGGCCGATGCGGTTTGCGCGTGACGCTGAGCGGACAGCGCGCGAACCGGTCCGGCTTGACGTTACTTCGCGACGATGACACCTTGCGCCGACTGATGAAAATCGTCGAAGAACTTGTATTCGCCCTTGTCCAAAGGTGCGATCACGACGAACGAATCGGCGCCCGGCGCGAGCACTTTTTCCTTGCGCAACTGGATGCTTTCGAATTCAGCCGCACCCTTGCCGATGTTGTGCACTTCGATCTTGATACGCTGCCCCGCCGGTACTTCAATACGCGTGGGATTCAGCTTGCCGTCGTTCATTTCCAGCTTGAAGGTCGGCAGGTCGGCGGCTTGCGCCGCGGCGGCACTGGCGAACCATCCAGCCGCCAAGGCTAACGAGGCGGCGACCAACTTGGTTTTGCGTTGCATGCATACTTCCTGGCTGCGCCGTCCGGCGGGACGTGTCACTTCATTTCACTTTGATTCACGTCATGCCGGACGTCTGATTCGACTATCGACTACTTAGTAACCGCCCTTCTTGCCGATGCCGGCGAACGGGAAATCGTATTCGATCGTGTACGGCTTGAACCACGGACCCACGCCGGTTTCCTTGTCGACGTGACGGCCAAACGCCATATGGCCGGTTTGCATCGGTGGTGCGATGTTGAGTTTCAGGTGATATTTGCCCGGGCCGAAAAGCTTCACGTTGTCGCCGTAATGCGGGCCATCGTTCGCGACCATGGCCATCAGGTCACCCTTGACGGTTTGCGTCGTGCCGACCTTGGTCAGCTCATACGTCACCTGCAGGTAAGGCATCCAGTCACCTTCCGCAAAGCCGGTCGGATTGTTCTTCACGGCGTGGATGTCGGCTTCGAGGTGCACATCCGAATCCGAGGCCTTGCGCATCATGCCTTCCGGTTCCATGGTGATCGGCTGCAGGTACACCGCGCCAACTTCCATGCCGTTTTCAATATGCTGCTTGCCGATCGGATATTCGGCAGCCGATGCCGACGCCATTGCCGCGAGCGCGACTGCGGCTACCGAGCCGCGTACGAAAGTTGAAACCTGCATCCTTCACTCCCTCTTGTTATTGATCGGTCGCGCGCTGCGCGTTCGACCCGATCTTGGTCAGTTCACCGATCAACTCGGCGTCGATGATAGGAAATCGGAATGAGAACGCAACCAACAACGTTAATACGAACCATTCTCAATGGGTATGGAGTTTAGCACCGATCGGGGGGCCGGACAATTTGATGGAAATCAACAAGCCTTGTGCCTGCTGGGTTTCTGAGATGGCGGAAATATTTTCGAGTGGAATTTCAGGCAAAAAAACGCGGCGAACCCTCCCGGGTTGTCGCGTTCCTGTCCTAAAACCCTTACGTTCAGCTGATGCCCGTAATGTGGTCGCCTACGTTTGCGCCAAACACGCGCTGCCTCAGAAGCGACAGTTGGTCGCGGGTCTGCGCAGCTTTTTCGAATTCGAGGTTTTTCGCGTGATCCATCATCTGCTTTTCGAGCCGCTTGATTTCCTTCGATATCTGCTTTTCAGACATATCTTCGAACTTCGCGCGGGTCTGGGCTTCCTTCAGTTCAGCGCGGGCATCGTCGGCGTTATAGACACCATCGATGATGTCCTTGATCCGTTTGGTCACGCCACGCGGCGTGATGCCCATCGCGAGATTGTGCGCAATCTGCTTCGTACGGCGCCGTTCGGTCTCGCCGATCGCACGTTTCATCGAATCCGTCACTTTGTCGCCGTAGAGAATCGCCTTACCGTTCACGTTACGAGCAGCCCGGCCGATCGTCTGGATCAGCGAACGTTCCGCGCGCAGGAAACCCTCCTTGTCGGCGTCAAGGATTGCGACCAGTGACACCTCCGGAATATCCAGCCCTTCCCGCAGCAAGTTGATCCCGACCAGCACGTCAAACGTGCCAAGACGCAGATCGCGGATGATTTCCACGCGCTCGACCGTATCAATGTCGCTATGAAGGTAGCGCACTTTCACACCGTGATCCGCAAGAAACTCGGTCAGCTGTTCAGCCATACGCTTGGTCAGCACCGTCACCAGCACACGCTCGTGCACCTTGACGCGCGCGTTGATCTCGCCGAGCACGTCGTCCACCTGGGAACGCGCCGGACGCACCTCAATATCAGGATCGACCAGGCCGGTCGGACGCACAAGCTGCTCGGCCACCTGCCCCGCCGTGCGATTTTCGTAATCGGCCGGTGTGGCCGAAACGAAAATCGCCTGGCGCATCTTGCGTTCGAATTCGTTGAACTTGAGCGGCCGGTTGTCCAGCGCCGACGGCATCCGGAAACCGTAATCGACGAGATTCTCCTTGCGCGCCCGGTCGCCGTTATACATGCCGTTCAACTGGCCGATCAGCACATGCGACTCGTCGAGCATCATGAGCGCGTCGGGCGGCAAATAATCGACAAGCGTTGGCGGCGGTTCGCCCGGTGCTGCGCCCGAAAAATGTCGCGAATAGTTCTCGATGCCTTTGCAGAAGCCCAGTTCCTGCAGCATCTCCAGATCGAAACGCGTGCGCTGTTCGAGCCGTTGCGCTTCCACCAGCTTGCCGTCCTTGTGGAAGAACTCGAGCCGTTCCCGCAATTCCAGCTTGATCGTTTCGATAGCGCGCATCACCGTGTCGCGCGGCGTCACATAGTGGGACGACGGATACACGGTGAAACGCGGAATCTTGTTGCGCACGCGGCCAGTGAGCGGGTCGAAGAGTTGCATCGACTCAATTTCGTCGTCGAACAGCTCTACGCGCACCGCCATTTCAGCGTGCTCTGCCGGGAAGATGTCGATCGTGTCGCCCCGTACGCGAAACGTCCCGCGCGAAAAATCGGCTTCATTGC
>NZ_JAQGMM010000186.1 GCF_028292365.1 Caballeronia sp. | reverse complement strand
TGGAAGGAAGTGGAGTTGCTTTAACGTGGCTTGCCCTTTCATCGCGCTGCCGGTTCATGATCACAAACCGGCAGCGCGAGTTGCTCGCTCACAAGCTCACCCTCAAGCTCCTCACTCGCGCCAGAGTATCGCCACCGCCTGATCGCCGTACTCCACGATGTACCCGCCATGCTCGCGCTGCCATTCACGCGCGGCGTCGGCACCGGCAAACCACACCTTCTCGTAGTCACCGAAAGCGCCCGCATCGAAGCGGTATCGATCGATGACGGCAGGCTCTCGCGTATCAAGTTCCGGCTTGCAAGCGTCCCAGCCGAAATGACCCAGCTCCACCGCCAGCATGTTCAATACGTGCTTGAGCTGAATTTCAGTGCGCGTTTTGTGAAGCTCGCCGAGCGTCCCGGCACGGGTCACGCCCGCGGCCAGCAAGCGGCGCACGATGGGCATCGCCGTGCTTGTATCGTCCGCGTGAGAGCGACGAAGCAGCCGGCGCGCATGGCGTCGAAGAAATTCGGTGTTGGTGAGTTCGGAATTGATAGTGCGGGGACAGGATGTTGACCACATGACGTTTCTCCTTGTTGCGCCGTTCTCGCTGCGGCTAAAGGTTCAACGTTGCGGTTTATCCAGATGAAGCGATAACGCGTGACAGGTGTTTTCACTTTCGCGAGACCGGGCGCCCTGCCGCGCCCGTCGCGAATTCTAGAACAAAGGCTTGCGGTTCAGCAAGCCCGGATTCGGCTATCAGCGTGCATACCACGTTACATCACGCCAACTGAAACTTACCGACCAGTTGTTTCAACGCGTGCGCCTGATCGTCCAGCGACTGCGCAGCAGCGGCCGCCTGCTCGACCAGCGCCGCGTTCTGTTGCGTGCCCGCGTCCATTTGCGTGACGGCGAGATTGATTTCCTCGATGCCGCTGCTCTGCTCCGCCGACGCCGCCGAAATCTCACCCATGATGTCCGTCACGCGCTTGACTGCCTTCACGACCTCTTCCATGGTCGAACCGGCTTCGTGAGCGAAGGTCGAGCCATCGGAAACACGCGCGACCGATGCGTGGATCAAGCCCTTGATTTCCTTCGCAGCCGCCGACGACCGTTGCGCGAGGTTCCGCACTTCCCCCGCGACGACCGCGAACCCGCGCCCTTCTTCGCCGGCCCGTGCCGCTTCCACGGCGGCGTTGAGCGCGAGGATATTCGTCTGGAACGCGATGCCTTCGATCACCCCGATGATGTCGCCAATACTCTTCGCGCTCGCGTTGATCTGTTCCATGGTCGCGACCACGCGGCCGACCACCACGCCGCCTTTTTCCGCAATCTCCGACGCGTTGTAAGCCAGTGAGCTCGCCTGCTTCGCGTTCTCGGCGTTCTGGCGTACGGTGGATGTCAGTTCCTCCATGCTCGACGCCGTCTTTTCCAGCGCAACGGCCTGCTGTTCCGTGCGTTGCGACAAGTCCACGTTGCCTTGCGAGATTTCGCTGGATGCCGACGCGATCGCTTCCGCGCTGGCCGCAATTTCACCGACCGTCGCCGATAAATCCTTCTGCATGCCGGAGAGCGCATGGAGCATGCTGGTGCTGTCGCGCTTCGCAATCGCGATGCGGTTCGACAGGTCGCCCGCCGCGATCCGGCTCGCAATTTCCATTGCATAGACCGGCTCGCCGCCAAGCTGTTTCGCGAGCCGTCGCACGACCCATTCGCCAACCGCGAATGCCAGCACGATCAGCACGAGCGTCAACACGGCCACCATCACAAACGATTCGTGATAAATGGCAGCCGCCGAATCAATCGTCGCCTTGGCTGTCGCACCTCGCTGTTCGATAAGCGCATTCACGAGCTTTTCCAGCTTGCCTGTTGCCACCAGCAGCGAGACGTCCATGATCCCGACCTGCCAGTTCATCTGCGACAGATCAAGCGGTTGTTCCTTCACCAGTTTGACGAAGGTGCGCAGGTCGGTGCTCCACGCGCCGACGGACGTCGCCAGGCGCTTTTGGTCGCCGGTCGGGTCCGCGTAGTTTTGCAGGTTATGTTGTCCGCGGCCGATATCGGCGAGCGCATGTTCGATATCCGCGCCGAGTTCGTCGCGCTCTTTCGCGGTGGTCGCGGTGAGCAGCATCTTTTGCGAGCGGCTCGCGCGCAGCACGGCGCCGCGCAACTCTTCAACGTCCCGGCTGGCGACATACCCCTCGCGATAAATGGATTCCGTGGAACCGTTGAGACGGCTGATCTGCGTCAGCGCGATCACGCCGATAACCAGCGTGCCAACCAGCAACAACGCGAACGCGAGGCGCAGCGACGCCTTGACGGATAACGAACGGCCGCTTGTGGCGGCGATCTTGGCCATCGTCCGGGCGGCGGCCTTGGCGCCGCCATCGGGAATAAATCCAGCGCCGGGATTGCCCCGCAGCGAAAACGGTTTCATCTATTGAATTCCCAGTTTTTGATTGGCATCGCGCGGCCTGCTTCTTGGGCGGGCCGCACGGCTACATCAATGGTCTACGGCGGGAAATGGCGCTTCTTTAGATGTGTTTTCACCACATGTTGGAAACTAGCGTTGAGGTCACCAAAAGCGGGCGTGTATGCGCCAGGCATGGGCAGTCTGATGTCCGTTTCGCGACAATATTTGGCCGGACAATGCGTAGAGGACACATTAAAATTATCTGCACACCGCGCATCCGTGGCACTTTGACGCACTCAGAGAGACAACTTCCAGCCATCATCATGCAGACAAGTATCGATAAAAGCGCGCTCGGCGCCGCCCCCGCCTTGAGCCCCGCCGTGCCGCGCACCGCCTTTTCCGTGCTCGGCGCGATCAGTTTTGCGCATTTGCTCAACGACATGATCCAGTCGCTGATCCTCGCTATCTACCCCCTGTTCAAAAGCGAGTTTTCGTTGTCGTTCGGGCAAATCGGCTTGATTACGCTGACCTACCAGATTACGGCGTCGTTGCTGCAGCCGCTGGTCGGCTTATATACCGACAAACATCCGAAACCGTATTCGCTGCCGGTCGGCATGGGGTTCACGCTGTGCGGCTTGTTGCTGATGTCGATGGCCGGAAGCTTTCCGGTATTGCTGGTAGCCGCGGCGCTGGTCGGTTGCGGATCGTCGATCTTCCATCCCGAGTCTTCGCGAGTGGCGCGCATGGCGTCGGGCGGACGTCACGGGCTTGCGCAGTCGGTATTCCAGGTCGGCGGTAATGCGGGCAGCTCCCTCGGGCCCTTGCTGGCCGCCTTGGTCGTGATGCCGCATGGGCAACGCAGCATTGCGTGGTTCTCGGCCGCGGCGCTGCTCGCCATTGTCGTGCTGGCCAACATTGGCCGATGGTACCAACGTCACCCGGCGGTGAAGAAGGCGCGTGCGTCAGCCGCGGTCTCGGCATTGCCGCGCAATAAAGTCCTGATGGCAATGACGGTCCTGATGCTGCTCGTATTCTCGAAGTACTTTTATCTGGCGAGTATCAGCAGCTACTTCACGTTTTATCTGATCAGCAAATTTCATTTGCCGGTGGAAACCGCGCAGGTTCATTTGTTCTGGTTCCTGGCGGCAGTGGCGGTGGGCACGATCGTAGGCGGCCCCGTGGGCGACAAGATCGGCCGCAAGGTTGTGATCTGGGTATCCATTCTGGGCGTCGCACCGTTCACGCTGATGTTGCCGTTTGCAAACCTGTTCTGGACCGGCGTGTTGTCAGTGGTGATCGGGCTGATCCTGGCATCGGCATTCTCGGCCATCCTGGTCTATGCCACTGAACTGGTTCCGGGCAAGGTCGGCATGGTGGCGGGGTTGTTCTTTGGCTTTGCGTTCGGCATGGGCGGCATAGGAGCCGCCGTCCTTGGCCATCTGGCTGACGCGACGAGCATCGACTATGTCTATAAGGTTTGTTCGTTCCTGCCGCTGATCGGAGTCCTGACGATCCTGCTGCCGAATACCCGGGATGCAAAGGAAAAAATGGTAACGGCTAAAGCGTGATGATCACGGTCATGTGAGCAGAACACACAGTCGACCGACGAACGCGCAACTCTAAAACGAGTTTTCGTTTCGACGTTCCAGGCGCCCCACAAGGTTGTCACTTGACAACCTTGTGGGGCGCCTCTACTATGGGGCTAACGATGACTCGATCACAGCATCAGAAGAAGGAAATTGAAGAAGCACTGCGGCACGCGGAAACGCATGGATGGCGCGTCGAACAAGGAGGAAGCCATGCGTGGGGCCGGATCTATTGCCCCTACAATGCGGCCGAGTGCCGTTGCGGTGAGTTTTGCATTACCAGTGTGTGGAGTACGCCGAAAAATGCGGTGAATCATGCGCGAGCCATCGAGCGCGTGGTCGACAACTGCACGTTTCAGTCAAAAAAAGTTTCCGGTCAAACAGCGGTCTCAATCAAGGTAACACCATGGAATACACGTTCACATTGAAGTACCGGTTGTCGGAAAGCGACTGCGATCATGAAGCGTTGATCGGACGCCTCGGTGCCGCAGGATGCGACGACGCATTGATCGGTGTGGGTCAGCCAGGCCGGATTGCGCTGGCATTTACGCGGGAAGCGGACAGCGCGCAAGCGGCATTAATGAGCGCCTTGAAGGACGTCAAGTCGGCCGTTCCGTCAGCAGCACTGGTGGAAGCATCACCGGACTTTGTCGGCCTGACCGACGTCGCCGACGCAATCGGCGTCACGCGTCAGAACATGCGCAAGTTGATGCTCACGAACTCGGACACCTTTCCATCGCCAGTGCACGAGGGCAGCACCGCCATCTGGCATCTGGCGGAAGTCATGGACTGGCTCAAGGCAAAAGGCACGTACCAGCTTGAGCAAGCGGTTCACGAAGTCGCGGAGACCACCATGCAGGTCAATCTCACCAAAGATACGCAGCGGCTCACGCCCCGGGCGGAGCGTGAGTTAAGGGCTTTGGTGAAGTAAACAGGCGCTGCCGCTAACGCGACAAAGCCTCCTTCACCTGCACCAGCGCCCCGGCATCCTCGATCATCGGCAGATCGCCGGGGTCGCGCCCTTCGGCCAACGCAGCAATCGCCCGTCGCAACAACTTGCCCGACCTCGTCTTGGGCAGCATCGCCAGGAAATGAACTCTGGCGGGACGGGCGATCGCACCCAAATGCGCATCCACGCTGCGGCAAAGTTCGGCCTCAAGCTTTTCACGCGCGCCCTCTGCCTCCAACGCCTGGGCATCGCGTACCACGACGAAGGCCAGTGCGACTTGCCCTTTCACCGAATCGGCCACGCCCACCACCGCCACTTCAGCCACGGCCCGGTGACTGCTTAAGGCCTCTTCTATCTCACGCGTGCCCAGCCGATGTCCCGCCACGTTGATCACGTCGTCGGTGCGTCCAAGGATGGAGACGTAACCCTCTTCGTCGGTCACGCCCCAGTCGAAGGTCGAATAAAGTTGCTGCCCCGGCACACTTTCCCAGTACGTCTTGATGAAGCGCGAATCGTCGCCCCATACCGTTTGCATGCAACCCGGCGGCAGCGGATAACCCAGCGTGATCACCCCCTTCTCGCCCGGCGCACAGATCTCGCCAGTCGCCTCGTTTCGTACGGTCAAAGCAAAGCCCATCGACGGTACGCCCGGCGATCCGAGCTTCGGCGGCAATGCTTCAATACCGCGTGGAATGGCGATCATCGGCCAGCCGGTTTCGGTCTGCCAGTAGTTATCGACGACGGGCTTTTTCAGCGCGTCCTGAATCCACTGCGCCGTGGGTTCATCCAGCGGTTCGCCCGCCAGGAACAAGGTGCGCAAGCTCGATAGATCCGCCTGCTCCATCAGCTTCGGGTCCTGCTTCTTGAGCACGCGCAACGCAGTCGGTGCGGTAAACATCAGGTTGATCTTGTGCTGCGCGATGATCCGCCACCAGATGCCGCCATCGGGGCGAATCGGCGTGCCTTCGTACATGACCGTTGTCAGGCCGGCAATCAGCGGTGCATAAATAATGTAGCTGTGTCCGACCACCCAGCCCACGTCCGACGCGGTCCACATGGTGTCGCCGGGATTGCCCTGGAAGATGTGTTCCATCGATGCCGCCAACGCCACCGCGTACCCGCCCACGTCGCGTTGCACGCCCTTCGGCTTGCCGGTCGTCCCCGATGTATAGAGCACATAAGAAGGCTCATTTGATTCCAGCCAGACGCACGGAACATGAGCGTCGAAGAACTGTTCGCGCAACGGCTCGTAAGAAACCAGATATGGCGCCTGCAACCGTTCTGGCGCGAGCTGGCGGTCGATCAGTAACACCTTCGGCACTTTGTGCGTGGCGCGCGCCAGCGCTTCGTCCACAAGCGGTGTGTAATCGATCACCTTGCCCGCCCGCGCACCGGCGTCGGCGGTGACAATCAGCACCGGCGTGGCGTCATCAATGCGCGCCGCCAGGCTCGGCGCAGCGAAGCCGCCGAACACAACCGAATGGACCGCGCCGAGCCGTGCGCATGCGAGCATCGCAAACAGCGCTTCGGGGATCATCGGCAAATAGATCAGCACGCGCTCGCCCTGTTTCACGCCGAGCGAGCGCATGACGGCGGCCATGCGGTTCACTTCAGCGTGCAGTTCGGCATAGGTGTAGCGCCGCTCGATGCCCGTTTCCGTGGATACATACACCAGCGCATTTTGCTGAGCCCGCGCGGCGAGATGCCGGTCGACGGCGTTGTAGCAGAGATTGGTCTTGCCGCCAATGAACCAGCGCGCGAATGGTGGATTGCTGCGATCAAGCACTTGCTTGAACGGCGTTTCCCAATGAATACGCCGCGCTTGTTCGCCCCAGAACGATTCCGGGTCTTCAATCGAACGGCGATGAGCTTCACGATAAGTCGGCATTCGAACCCCTTTCTGGTAGCGGAACGCCACGCCTGAATCATGTTCAGGAGCTGGCGAATTGCTCCTGAGCATAGTTCAGGCCGTGGGGCGCTGCTAGAGAGGGACGGCCCTGAGTCGACGGCGCAGGCGTCGCCGACTATTTATTGTCCACGGCAGGCCGCGACACTTCGCGACACTTTGTTAAGGCATCTGCAAACGCGGTTTGTCGGTTGGCAGGGATTTCTCCAGATCGGTAGCCGAATGCTTGAGCAGGACCGGCGTGAGCTCGCCGGCCACCCGCATGCTGGACACCACGACCATTCGCACGCCACTGCCCTCGGTCGCGGCGCGCACGGCTTCCCGCGTCGACGCCCGGGCTTCGATCCTCGGCTCGATCACGATGAATCCACGGCAAAAAAGCGCGAGCGTGTCCCGGTGCGAACGAAGCCAGACGTTGCGCAGGCGCGTGTCATCGGCGGTTTCATCGGCGTCATGGTCGGACACGATCACAAACGGCGTCTTCAACGATAGCAACCGCTGCATCTCGGCGCCCCAGCCGAACGCATAGCCCGATTGCACTGCGCGCCGGCGTAAGCGCACGAGGGGAAAGCGGCTGGCATCATGCATGCGCTGATCGGGCAGATGTGACGCGCCGGACGCGCCAATAACGACGGACTTCGCCAAGGGAGATGGGTTAGCAATCACAGCGGTCTCGTACTCCAGAAATTCATGGCTATTGCAAGGTTTGCGACTATCGGACGACGTGAAAACCGGGGTGGCCGGGGCGGTTCGGCGGTATCGCCAATGGGCTGCGCCGCTGCGGCGAGCGATGCGCGGCGCGTGGTCTCGATCACCCGTGCAGCGTTCGCGGAGATTGCGCGCTGTGCCCGGCTGGAATCGGGCGTCGTTTCGGTCATGTGGACCTCCTGTCGTCGCAAACATTGTAATTGCGAATCATTCTCACTTACAAGAGGGAATTTTGGGGAGCGAATCAGAAGGAAGAGCGGGAGCAAAGCGGGGAAATGCGGGATAGGTCGATATGGATACACAGCTTTGGCTGTGTATCCCGGCGCAGCGCAGCGCAGAAAGCGCCGCTGCGCCCCGAGACAAACGGCTACGCGCTGATGGCGAAAACTACGTTCTGGAAAAAAGGCTCACGTCGCCCGTGGAATCCCACGCGGACAAAAACCGTCGCAAGATCCCCGACGAATACGCACCGCCCAGCGCATGCAGGAACTCAAGGAAAGATTCTGGCGCATCGGCATCGGCGGTGTCAGAAACCGTGCGCACGATCGCGCACCGGACACCGTGCTCGAAACACACTTGCGCGAGCGCCGCGCCTTCCATCTCGACCGCCAGCGCGTCGGGCAGCGCTGCGCGCAGCGCGTTCACCTCGTCGTGACTCGATACAAACCGGTCGCCGCTTACGATCAACCCGCGATGCAATTGCGGCGGATGTACGCCGAAACGCGCCTCCAAAGCAGCGTGTTCATCGGCAAGAAATGCCCTGCATGCTTCTGCCAGCGCGGCGTTCAGCGTGGCGTCCCCGGGGAAACGCGCCATGCCCAGCAACGGCACCTCAAAGCGCGGAAATAACGGCGATGCGTCGAGATCATGCTGCATCAGCGTTTCGCCAATCACGATATCGCCTATTCGCACGTCAGCACGAACGCCACCGGCGACACCCGTGAACACAATGGCGTCAACATCGAACAGGTGGATCAACGCGCTCGCCGTTGCCGCCGCGGCCACCTTTCCCACACGAGCGAGCGTGACCACGCATGGCACTCCATGCGCGATGCCGACGTGATACTCGCGCCGGCCGATGGTTTCAGTGCGCACCTCACCGGCCGTGTGCATCGAGTCGATCAGATCGCCCAGTTCCTGCGGCAACGCGGCCATGATGCCCAGACGCTTCACGCTCGCCGTCATTCCACTGCCTGCAACTTCGCAACCGCCAGCGCGAGCCACTTCTCGCCGTGACGTTTGAAGCGGACTTGCGCACGGGCATCGGTGCCCGTGCCTTCGAGTCCGATCACCGTGCCTTCGCCAAACTTGGTGTGAAACACAGCCTGACCGACCTTGAAACCGGTGTCGGCGGCGCGCTGGTTGTTGGCGAATGCTGGCAGCGGCTTACCGGCATCGGGATCGGCGTACGCGGCGCGTTCCTTGTCGGGCCGTGCGAACCAGTCGCGGCCCCAGCCGGCGTTATCCGACCGGCCGCCCCAGCGCGCACCCGCCTCCACCTTCGGCGTCAGCCACTTGAGCGAACCTTCGGGGAGTTCATCGAAGAAACGGGAACGAATGTTGTAGCGCGTCTGGCCATGCAACATCCGGCTCTGCGCAAACGACAGATACAACCGCTCTTTCGCCCGCGTGATTGCCACGTACGCCAGCCGCCGCTCTTCTTCGAGCCCATCGCTTTCCTGCGCGCTGTTCTCGTGCGGGAACAGGCCTTCTTCCAGACCCGTGATGAACACCGCCATGAATTCAAGACCCTTGGCCGCGTGCACCGTCATCAGTTGCACCGCGTCCTGGCCGGCTTGCGCCTGGTTGTCTCCTGCTTCGAGCGATGCGTGCGACAGGAAACCGGCCAGCGGCGTCATGGTGTCGGGATTTTGCGCAGGATCGGCGGGACTCTCCGGGTCGAGCACATCGACGGCTGGATCGTCGGTCGCCAAGCCGATTTCCGGCGCATTCGTCGCCCCTGGACGAAGCGGAATGGAGCGCGCGGGGGTATCGAGCCCGTAGCCCTCCTCCTGCACGAACGCCGCCGCAGCGTTCACCACTTCCTGCAAATTCTCCAGCCGATCCTGACCTTCGCGCTCATTCTCGTAGTGCGTGGCAAGACCGCTCGCCCGAACCACATATTCCACGGTTTCGGGCAGGCTCATCTGCTGCGTTTCAGCGCGCATCTTGGCGATCAATTGCGCAAACGCGCCGATGCTCGAACCCGCCTTGCCCATCACGTAGGGAACGGCGGCGGCCATCGAACAGTTGTAGAGGCGCGCAGCGTCGGCCAGTTGCTCGATCGACCGTGCACCGATACCACGCGTCGGAAAATTCACGACGCGGGCGAACGCGGTATCGTCGTTCGGGTTGTCGATCAGGCGCAGATACGCCAGCGCGTGCTTCACTTCCTGACGTTCGAAGAACCGCAAGCCGCCATACACGCGATACGCAATGCCCGCATTTACCAGCGTATGTTCGATAGTCCGCGACTGCGCGTTACTTCTATACAGAATGGCGATTTCGCTGCGCGCCGCGCCGGCATGGATCATCGACTTGATCTCCTCGACGATCCACGCCGCCTCCTGCGTATCGGTCGCGGCCTCATACACGCGTACCGGCTCACCATGGCCAGCGTCGGTGCGGAGATTCTTGCCGAGCCGCCGCGAGTTCTTCGCGATCAGGAAGTTGGCGGTATCGAGGATATGACCGTGCGAGCGATAGTTCTGCTCGAGCTTGATCATGTTGCGCACGTGGTACTCGCGCTCGAAGTCGTGCATGTTGCCGACGTTCGCGCCGCGAAACGCGTAGATGGACTGATCGTCGTCGCCGACCGCGAAGATGGCGTTGTGCTCTCCGGCCAACATTTTCAGCCACGCGTATTGCAGCTTGTTCGTGTCCTGGAACTCATCGACCAGGATGTTTCGAAACCGGGCCTGATAGTGCGCGCGCAACGGCGGATTGTGCGCGAGCAACTCGTAGCAGCGCAGCAGCAGTTCTGGGAAATCGACCACGCCTTCGCGCTGGCATTGCTGCTCATACGCCACATACAACTCGACGAACTTCATGTTGAAGGAATCGGTCGCGTCGACGTCTTTCGGGCGCAGCCCTTGTTCCTTGGCGTTGTTGATGAAGTACTGCAGATTCTTGGCCGGATATTTCTCGTCGTCGATGTTCAAGCCCTTCATCAGGCGTTTGATGGCGGACAACTGGTCGGCGGTATCGAGGATCTGGAAGGTCTGCGGCAGGCCCGCGTCGCGGAAATGCGCGCGCAGCATGCGGTTGCACAGGCCGTGAAAGGTGCCGATCCACATGCCGCGGGTATCGATAGGCATCATCGCGGTCAGGCGCGCCATCATCTCCTTGGCGGCCTTGTTCGTGAACGTGACGGCGAGAATGGTCGGGGGCGACGCGAATCCCTGCTGGATCAGCCAGGCGATACGCGTAATGAGCACGCGCGTCTTGCCGCTGCCCGCGCCCGCGAGGATAAGCGCCGGCTCGTTCGGCAGCGTGACGGCGGCGAGTTGTTCAGGGTTCAGATTGGCGAGCAGATCGGGCATGGGGGGAGTTTTCCGGTGGGACAGGTATTATAAAACGGCAGGGGAGCGGTCGTTGACACTGGGTTTGGAATCGGCTTGCTCGCTCCGGCCTCCCGCCGAAACCGCCCTTCAGGTTCCCCTCGCGCTCCCCTCACGCAAATCCCGCGTGCGAGCGAAGCACCTTCCCGCCGACCGCACCCTGTCTACGCCTTATAATTCCCCGACCCCCGCTTCTTTCTTACGCATTTTTCGGCAGATTCCACCCCATGAGTGACAACACGACTGACAACACGCTCGCGAAGAGTTTCGAGCCCCAGAACATTGAGTCCCACTGGGGCCCGGAATGGGAAAAGCGCGGCTACGCTGCGCCGACCCTGATCGAAGGCAAAAAAGATTTCTCGATCCAGCTCCCCCCGCCGAACGTCACCGGCACGCTGCACATGGGTCACGCGTTCAACCAGACCATCATGGATAGCCTCACCCGCTACCACCGCATGCTCGGCGAAAACACGCTGTGGCTGCCTGGAACGGATCACGCCGGGATCGCCACGCAAATCGTGGTGGAGCGTCAACTCGATGCACAAGGCGTATCGCGCCATGATCTCGGCCGCGAGGAATTCCTGAAGCGCGTCTGGGAATGGAAGCAGAAATCCGGATCGACCATCACAGGCCAGGTGCGCCGCCTGGGGGCGTCCATCGACTGGTCGCGGGAATATTTCACGATGGACGACAAAATGTCGCCCGTCGTTATCGATGTATTCGTCACGCTGTTCAAGCAAGGCCTGATCTATCGCGGCAAGCGGCTGGTGAACTGGGACCCGGTGCTGGGCACCGCCGTCTCGGACCTGGAAGTCGTCAGCGAAGAAGAAGCCGGCAGCCTGTGGCACATCCAGTACCCGCTACCCGATGGCTCCGGCCACGTGACGGTTGCCACCACCCGCCCGGAAACCATGCTCGGCGACACCGCCGTGATGGTCCACCCGGAAGACGAGCGTTACGCGCACCTGATCGGCAAGACGGTCATGCTGCCGTTATCGAACCGGGAAATCCCGGTGATCGCCGACGATTACGTGGATCGCGAGTTCGGCACCGGCGTGGTCAAGGTCACGCCCGCGCACGACTTCAACGACTATCAGGTCGGCCTGCGCCACAAGTTGCCGATGATCGAGATCCTCACGCTCGACGC
>NZ_JAQGMM010000613.1 GCF_028292365.1 Caballeronia sp. | reverse complement strand
AATACCAAGGGCAAAATCAGCCGCAGGGGCAGGCTTATCAGCAACCGTATGAGCCGCAATATCAGCAGCCTTATCCGGCCCAGAATCAGCAGCAATATCGGCAACCGTATCAACAGCAAGCTCAGCAGCCGCAGCAGCCGTATCCGGCTCAGTATCAGCAAGCTCAGCAACAGGTCGATCCCGCGACGAGTTCGCCGTGGCCCATGTCGCCCGCTGCGCGCGAAGCGCAAGCGAACGCGCTGCAGCCGCAACCCCGCACCTACTCCAGTGCGGCGGGAACGAAATCGACACGTGCTTCGACACGCAAGCAGGCCACGTCGCGTAACACTCGCCAAGCCGATGAAACGGACTACAGGCAGCAGCCTTATCCGCAGCAGCAGTATGCGCAGCAGGGGTACGGTTATCCGCAGCAGCAACAACAGCAGCCGTACGCGAACCAGGGTTACGGTCAGCCCTACATCCCGCAACCGCCCGCAGGTTATGGCTACGCTCCCGCGCAACCGGCACAGGCGTACTCCGGCATGGCGGGTAACAATCCGACGACCGTAGCAAACGCACAAACGCTGGGCGTCGCCGATGAACTCGCGCAAATCAACCGCGCTCGGTCGAGCACGGTGTCGGGCGGCGTCATCTTTCGCAGCCGTACAGGTGAGGACGGGTTGTCGAACCTGACGGATATCGAAGCGCCGGTTCAGGGTCGCATCGCAGCGGGGAACGGGCATATTGTCGTGACGGCGACGCCGGTCACGTTGGACGCGGGTACGGCCTCCAATGATCCGAATACGCTGGCGCGGTTTGGGGGAAGCGTGGTTGGTGGGCTGGCTGGTCAAAACAACTCCGGCGACCAGACGGCAAGTGGGGTGGGGTTATCGGTGGGATTCGAAACCGATAGCATCAAAGCTGACGTCGGCAGGACGCCGTTTGGTTTTCGGGAGGCTAACTGGGTCGGTGGCGCCGAATACAACGGCGGTATCACTGACAAGGTTTCGTACTCGCTCGCCGTTGCGCGCCGCGCCGTCACGGACAGCTTGCTGTCCTATGCAGGGACGCGGGATTCGAGCCTGAACAACATGAATACCGCCGCGCTCACCGCTTTAAGCAATGCGCCCCTCAACACCGCCATAGCCAACCAATTGAACCAGGTTGGGACCCTGACATGGGGCGGGGTAACATCGAACGGCGGCCGTGCCTCGCTCGGCTGGGACGACGGTATGAGCGGCGCTTACGTCAACGCGTCGTACGAATACTTCGACGGCTACAACGTAGCAATTAATACAGCGGTCAAGGGCGGCGGTGGGGTCTACACGCGTTTGTTCACGGATGCGAACCAGACACTCACCGTGGGCGTGAACACGACGCTGATGCATTACGACAAAAACCTGTCGTACTTCACGTATGGTCAGGGTGGCTATTTCAGCCCGCAACAATATGTGATCCTGAACTTTCCGGTCGAGTACAAGGGCCGTAGTGGCGCCTTCACGTACGACCTGAAAGGTTCGATCGGCGTTCAGCATTATCGGCAGGACGCATCTAATTATTTCCCGACCGATAGTGCTCTTCAGGGAGTGGTCTCGAAGCTGTCGGCGACGCCATATTCGACCAGCGGCGTATATCCCGGCACCAGCAAAACGGGCGTCGCTTACTCGTTCAACGCAAGCGCCGAATACCAGCTCGCGCCGCAATTGTTCGTGGGCGGATCGGCGTCGCTTGGCAATGCGTACCAGTATCGGGAATACATGGCCGCTGTTTATGTGCGGTACAGCTTCACGAAGCAATTAGGCGCTGTGTCGTATCCGCCGACCACGTTGACGTCGCCATATCTGCCGGTTACGAATTGACGCGTGTGATTGACGGCAAGGGTTCCGGGCGCTGAGCGCCCGACCCCTCTTTATTGTCCTGGCAAGTGAATGACTTAAAGATAGCGAAAAATCCAGCCTCCCAAGTCGCCACAGTTTTGGCCTAGCGGTGCTTCGCCCATGCGGCCCCTAAACCAGCACCGCCCCGCCATCCACCACAACCGTCTGTCCCGTTGCGAAAGCACTTTCCATCAGGAACAGGTACGCAGCCGCGACATCGTGTGCCTCGCCTACTCGTCCGACCGGAAATTGCTTGCCGGCTTCTTCGTACATCGCTTGGCGGTCCTCTTCGGACATGTTCTGCCACAGGTTCGTCGCGATCAATCCTGGTGACACGGCATTCACGCGCAACGGTGCCATTTCCACCGCAAGCGCCCGCGTGAGCGCTTCCATTGCGCCGCACACGCTCGCGCCGAATGCCCAGCCGCTACGCGGACGCCACGCCGCGACGCCCGTTGTCAGCACGATCGAACCGCCCGCCGCGATATACGGCGAAGCGTGTTTGACCGCGGCGAGCGCGCCCCAGTAGCGGATATCGAAGGCGCGTCTTGCCAACGATAAATCCGTCGCAGCGATCTCACCAAGCCGCAGAGAATCGCCTGCGGTGAATACCAGATGATCGAAGCTGCCGGTCGCGTTAAAAAATGCTTCGATAGCGTGTTCATCGGTGAGATCGAGCGCATGACCTTTAGCATTCGCGCCAAGCGACGTAACCGCCGCCTCGACGCGTCCCGCATGGCTCGACCCAATCACAACGTGCGCACCTTCGGCCAGCACATACTCCGCCACAGCGTAGCCGATTCCCGATGAACCGCCGAGCACGACTACCTTCTTGCCATCGAGGCGGCCTTTTCGGTTCGCATTTTCTTGCATGCCGGTCATTGGTTGTACTCCTGAATAACGGTGAATACTTTCAAGCCCTATTGCCGAGAATCAGTGCCCTTCTACGACGCTCTTTCAATCAGCGATTGCAACACCGTATCGAGTGGCACACGACCTTTGCGCACTTCGTGTTCAGCGCCTTCGAAGCAGATCCACTCTTCATTGAAACCATCGATCATCTGCATGCGCGGCGTCGGGTTTTTCATCCCTTGCGAGCGGAACAAGTCTTCCCAGGTGTCCCGTGGCACCACTGTCATGCTGACGTCGCGACCTAGCAGACGTGCGAAGCTAGCGGCGATCATGTCAGGCGAAATACGCTGCGGCCCTTCCAGTTCAACGATACGGCGCCCCGTCCACGATTCACGCAGCAGTTCCGCCGCGACACGGCCGATATCCGCGGTAGCGACCATCGGCACGGGTTTATCGAGCGGTTGCAAGAAGCTGGGCACGATGCCTGAATCGCGTGCGGGGGCCACATCCCACGCAGCGTTTTCGATGAACCATGCGGCGCGCAGGAAGGCCACGGGCATGGGCAGCGTGCCCAGTTCCTGCTCGAGGATCTGAAGCTGATTCAGCAGGTTCGGCTGCGTGGCCTGTGCGCCGATGGTCGACAGCACGACGACCTTGGACGGTTTGGCGGCTGCGAGTGCAGCCCGCAATGTGTCGATGATCTTGCGTGCTTCGGGAAAGCCCGGCGTGGGGTCGAACGTCGGCGGCAGCAGGACAAACACGCCTTCGGCACCTTCGAAGGCGTGCTGCAACGCTTGTTGATCGTTGACGTCGGCGAGTGCGACTTCGCAGCCCTGCTTCGCCCAGACCTCGCCCTTTGCTGCATCGCGAACGACGGCGCGGACATCTTGGCCGGCGGCTAACAGCAAACGCGCAACAACACCCCCGACCTGCCCCGTGATTCCGGTCACTGCATACATGGCTTCTCTCCAGAAAATTAGGCAGCAAGCGCTGCGTTGGAGAGGATTGTGTTGGACCGAACCCCGTTTGACGATAGCCCGGATGTCATTTCATTCATGACATGGGAGCATTGATAGCGGGCGCCTTGATGACCTTCGGGCTGTAGGTAGACGGTATCCGACAGGTGTTGTGCGAAGCCGAGCGCGGGGCACCGACGCTTGAAGGGAACGCGAACGTCTTGGTCAACGTTGCCCTAATCGTGGAGCAGACTCACCGCTTTAGATCCCGATAGAAATTCTCGTGCGGGCCGATCGCTTCGAGGTACACCAGCCGCGGTTCGTCGTCGACGGTGTAGCCAAGCAAGAACAATTGTCCCTGGCCTCGAAACTTGTACACAAGCAAATCAGTCAGGTCCCCTCTCTTTCGCTCTCCAACAGCAGGATCGGTTGCGACGACCGCAACTGCAGCGTCCACGTCGGCAGCGGCGTTGTCATGGAGTTTCTTGTACTGCCTTGCAAAACGTCTCGTCTGACGCACCGTAAAGCTCATTTGCGGCGGCCACGTGGCACGAACGGCGTGGAGTGTTCGCGCGGCTCGGCCATCGAGATCAGCGACTCGGCAATGAAGGACGCCGGCAGATCCGGGTTGTCCAGCGCCGCACGCCCGACCTTCGCCCAGAATTCAATCTGGCCGGCGATTGATCGGTGTTCTGCCGACGCATCGGCCTTCGCCTGTTCATACAACTCGTCGTCAATTCGGACCGGCATGCTCATTACAATCTCCATTGCTACAAATGTAGTAATGGAGATTGTAGCAGAGGCACCGCGCATAGGGGATCAGGGGTGCGCGAGGAGTGGAGAGGAATACTGCTGTCTTCCATCCGATTTTTTGCATCGGCCCACTCGCTTTCTCGGAGGCTGTCACCTTCGAGAAAGCGCCCATGATGGTCACATAATCGAAAAAAGCCGTTCCCACATGAGCTGGAACGGCTTCTCTGCCCTGAACGGCGGGCGTGACCATCTCCACACCGGCATCCATCAATAAATTTACTGCTTCACGCCTTCGGCCTGAATATGCAGCGTCGTCTTCATCTTGAAGCCGTATGCCTTGCCGTAGTCCACGCCGAAGTCACCGCGATCAAACGTAGCCGTCGATTCCGTGCCGCACACTTCC
>NZ_JAQGMM010000603.1 GCF_028292365.1 Caballeronia sp. | reverse complement strand
TGCAAGCGCTCCTACGATTTCCTCGTGAACGAAGTAGGTTTCCCGCCGGAAGACATCATCTTCGATCCGAACATTTTCGCAATCGCGACGGGTATTGAAGAGCACAACAACTACGCGGTCGACTTCATCAACGCCACGCGCTGGATCAAGGAAAACCTGCCGCACGCGAAGATCAGCGGCGGTGTGTCGAACGTGTCGTTCTCGTTTCGCGGTAACGATCCGGTGCGCGAAGCCATCCACACCGTGTTCCTCTACCACGCGATTCAGGCGGGTATGGACATGGGGATTGTGAACGCGGGTCAGCTTGGCGTGTATCGGGACCTCGACCCCGAACTGCGCGAACGCGTGGAAGACGTGGTGCTGAATCGTCGCGATGACGGCACGGATCGCCTGCTCGAAATCGCCGATAAATTCAAAACCGGCGCAGCGAAGAAAGAAGAGAACCTGGAATGGCGCAACCAGCCCGTCGATCAACGCCTCGCTCACGCGCTGGTGAACGGCATCACGAACTTCATCGTGGAAGACACCGAGGAAGTGCGAGCGCGCATTGAGGCGGCGGGCGGCCGGCCGATCAACGTGATCGAAGGGCCGTTGATGGACGGCATGAATATCGTCGGCGACCTGTTCGGCGCGGGCAAAATGTTCCTGCCGCAAGTGGTCAAGTCGGCGCGCGTGATGAAGCAAGCCGTGGCGCATTTGATTCCGTACATCGAGGAAGAGAAGAAGCGCATGGCCGATGCCGGAGAAGACGTCCGGCCGAAGGGCAAGATCGTGATCGCGACGGTCAAGGGAGACGTGCACGACATCGGCAAGAACATTGTCTCGGTCGTGCTCCAGTGCAACAACTTCGAAGTGGTCAACATGGGCGTGATGGTGCCCTGCGCAACCATCCTCGCGATGGCGAAGGAACAAGGCGCGGACATCATCGGCCTGTCGGGGCTGATCACGCCGAGTCTCGAAGAGATGGCCTACGTTGCGTCGGAAATGCAGCGCGACACCTATTTCCGCGACAAGCAAACGCCGCTGCTGATCGGCGGCGCAACCACGTCGCGCGTGCATACGGCCGTGAAGATTGCCCCACATTACGATGGTCCGGTGGTCTATGTGCCCGATGCATCGCGGTCGGTATCGGTGGCATCGAGTTTGCTCTCCGACGACGGCGCGAAGAAATACCTCGAAGACCTCAAGACGGACTACGAACGTATCCGCACGCAGCACGCGAACCGTAAAGCGACGCCGATGGTCACCTACGCCGAAGCGCGCGCGAACAAGACGAAACTCGATTGGGCGAGCTACGAGCCGAAGAAACCGACCTTCATCGGGCGTCGCATCTTCAAGAACTACGATCTCGCGGACCTGGCGAATTACATCGACTGGGCGCCGTTCTTCCAGACCTGGGATCTTGCCGGTCCGTATCCGGCCATTCTCAATGACGAGATCGTGGGTGAATCCGCGCGGCGCGTTTTCTCCGATGGCAAGTCGATGCTCTCGCGCATCATCCAGGGCCGCTGGTTGCAGGCGAACGGTGTGGTGATGCTACTGCCGGCGAACACGGTGAACGACGACGACATCGAGATCTATACCGACGATACCCGCACGCAAGTCGCCATGACATGGCGTAACTTACGCCAGCAAACGGTGCGTCCGATCGTCGATGGCGTGCAGCGTTCCAACCGCTCGCTCGCGGATTTCATCGCGCCGAAGGACTCGGGCGTGGCGGATTACATCGGCATGTTCGCGGTGACGGCGGGCCTGGGCGTAGAAAAGCGAGAGAAGCAGTTCGAAGCCGATAACGACGACTACAGCGCGATCATGCTGAAGGCGCTGGCCGATCGTTTTGCTGAAGCCTTTGCCGAAGCGCTCCACGCGCGGGTGCGTCGCGAGCTGTGGGGTTATGCGGCCGGTGAGACACTCGACAACTCCGCGATGATCGCAGAAAAGTATCAGGGGATTCGTCCGGCGCCGGGTTATCCGGCATGCCCGGACCACTTGGTGAAGCAGGATATGTTCGACGTGATGCAAGCAAACGAAATTGGCATGACGGTGACCGAGTCGCTGGCCATGTTGCCGGCAGCGAGCGTGTCGGGCTTTTACATCGCGCATCCGGAGAGCACGTACTTTTCAGTCGGCAAGATCGCCGACGATCAGGTGGAAAGCTTCGCGCAACGCATGGCGATTTCGAAGAACGATGCCGAACGCGCACTGGCGCCCTTGCTGTAGGCAAATACCGGGAATCACAAAGACGCAATATTGGCGAAGTCTATTACGGTTATTTTGACTTTCCTTACACTCGAAGGGGTGCAAAGACCGCCATGGCGGCGGTCACGCATTCCTTCTATCGTCACGGAGAAAGTCGAAAATGATCAAGCTGACGCCTGTCCTCGCCGTTGCTGTCGCTGTGCTGTTCACGTCGGGAAGTCCGGCTGCCTTCGCGCAGGGCAACGCCAAGCCGGGTACGGGCGCAAGCTCGAGCACCGCGTCGAGTTATTCGCCGCCTATCCAGGAGCACAAGAAAAAGCCCCGCAAACCCCGTGCGAAAAAAGGCGCGAGCGCGCCGGCCTCTGGAGCCGCAGAATAAAAACACGGCACGCTTCGTATTCGTCGGAACAAAAAAACCCGCATCGGCGACGAAGCGGGTTTTTTTAATACTGACTCACTGCTGCGCTTCAAGGCTCAGCCAGTGAGCAAATCCGCTACGTCACCCGAGGCTCACACGCCCCACAGGATGTCACCGTCTGCCTGATGGGCGAGGCGCATCATGTCGAGGAACGGGTACGCGCGCTGCGCCAGACCGACGGGAATCTCGTGCGGTTCATGGCCGGGCTCGCCTTCGTGGAAATGGCCATCGTGTTCGGCACGTTCCTGTTTGTCCGATGCAACTGCAGACTCCAGCTTCTGGATGCATTCAGGGAGTTCTTCATGCGTAATGACGCCGCGCTCGCCAAGCCGCTTACCAATGATGCCAAGCAGATAATCGGCAAGGTTGTCGAGCATCTGTACGTCGGGTGCTGCTCTGGTTTTGAATGTGATCAACATGGCAAGGTCCTTTCCCTTTTGTTGGCCTTTTGTGGCTAGTGAGCGAGATGCGCCAAGCGTGGTAACAACCCAGGCCACCACATCACACGCCGGCGCATTGTTTTAATTCCTGACTTCTTTCCCCGACTCGACCCCGATTCGACATATTAGCACCTGCTAAAATCCCGATTTACCCGAGCAAATGTTGCGCCGGTTACAAACCCCCGGTTTTGGCGGTATCGCTGTAATCGGCTCCGGCTATGCCTCCGGACACACATAGGCAGGCGTGCGTAGCGTCCTGACCGAGTGTCCGGGGGATTTCCCCCGCGCCCGAACAAGCGGAACGCGCGCAAACGGGCCTAAATGGCCGTAACAGATTGAAACTGGACTGAAATTTTCGAGCACGGATCACGTCGGCGTTTAACGCTCAATCGCACGTTTTCCCCGCATTCCTGGCAAACACGTGCATTGAAGCCAGGACGTCGAAGGAACGAAGCATCGCTGCATTGGACCAACAGCCCTATTACCGGATTTTAGAATCAGCATGCTGCCCGCACAAAAACACACACTCGAAACGCTGCTCGCCGACGCGGTCAAGCAGGTCGTACAGGCGTCGCAAGGCGCATCGGAAGCGAACTTTGTTGCGCCGGTCATCGTCCTGGAGCGCCCGAAAGTCGCGGCGCACGGCGACGTGGCGTCGAACGTGGCCATGCAGCTCGCCAAGCCGCTACGCGCGAATCCGCGCCAACTGGCGCAGCAAATTGTGGATGCGGTGCTCGCGCTGCCAGCCGCCCAGGGTCTGGTGGATGCGGCCGAAGTCGCCGGTCCGGGCTTCATCAACTTGCGGCTGGCGGCAGCGGCGAAACAGGCCGTAGTGCCGGCGGTTATTGTGGAAGGCACGCGCTACGGATACAACGCCCGCGATGAAGGCAAACGCGTGCTGATCGAATTCGTTTCGGCGAATCCGACCGGGCCGCTGCATGTCGGCCATGGCCGGCAAGCCACGCTTGGCGACGCGTTGGCGAACCTGCTCGGCACGCAAGGCAACGCTGTGCATCGCGAGTTCTACTACAACGACGCCGGCGTGCAGATCGGCAATCTGGCCACGTCCACACAATTGCGCGCGCGTGGTTTCAATCCAGACGACAAGGAATGGCCGGAGAACGCGTACAACGGCGAGTACATCGCGGATATTGCACGTGACTATCTGGCAGGCGCGACGGTGGCCGCCAAGGACGGCGCGCCGGTGACGGCGAAGGGCGATGTGGACGACATTGACGCTATTCGCGTCTTTGCCGTCGCGTACCTGCGCCACGAACAGGATCTGGACCTGACCGCGTTCGGCGTGGATTTCGACCAGTTCTACCTGGAGTCGTCGCTGTATAACGAAGGCCGCGTGCAAGCCACGGTCGATGCGCTGATCGCCGCCGGCAAGACCTACGAGCAGGACGGCGCGCTATGGTTGCGCACGACCGACGACGGCGACGACAAGGACCGCGTGATGCGCAAGTCCGACGGCACCTACACGTATTTCGTGCCGGACGTCGCGTACCACGTGGCGAAGTGGCAGCGCGGTTTCACCAAGGTCATCAACGTGCAGGGCTCGGACCACCACGGCACTATCGCGCGTGTGCGGGCGGGGCTGCAAGGGCTTGGTATCGGCATTCCGAAGGGCTATCCCGACTACGTGCTTCACAAGATGGTCACGGTCATGCGCAATGGCGTGGAAGTGAAGATCTCGAAGCGCGCGGGCAGCTACGTGACGGTGCGCGACCTGATCGAATGGTCGGGCGGCATGACGCCGGGCGAGGAAGTCGCGCCGGATCAGATCGATGAAGACACCATTCGCCGCGGTCGCGACGCCGTGCGTTTCTTCCTGATCTCACGCAAGGCCGATACGGAATTTGTCTTCGATGTTGACCTGGCGCTCAAGCAAAGCGATGAAAACCCGGTGTATTACGTGCAGTACGCGCACGCGCGGATCTGCACGATCCTCGGCGACTGGAAGACGAAATACGCCGGCAACGCGGACGCTTTGCCAACCGTCGATCTCTCGCCGCTCTCGAGCGAACGCGCCATGGCGTTGCTCAACAAGCTCGCCGAGTATCCGGACATGCTCTCGCACGCCGCGGACGAACTCGCCCCGCACGCGGTCGCGTTCTATCTGCGTGACCTCGCGGGCGAATTCCACTCGTTCTACAATGCGGAGCGCGTGCTGGTGGAGGAAGAAGGCGTGCGCAACGCGCGCATCGCGTTGCTCGCCGCTACGAGGCAAGTTCTCGAGAACGGCCTCGCGCTGATCGGCGTGTCCGCTCCCGTCAAGATGTGATTCGCTTGGCCGGGCACGTCCGGTGTGTCCGGCGTGTCTTGGACCCTGCGTGCAGGACGGGTGGATGACATAACGCAACACGGCGCAATTCAACACCAGGCAACGCCAAACCGCGCGTAAGGCCGCCGTTATAATCGACGGCCATTCAGAAGACTTTTTGCAGGTTATTCATACGATGGCAAAACCACGCAGCACGTCGAAGCAGTCGAAGCAAACCGGGGGGACCTTTCTCGGTATCGTGCTGGGCTTGATTGTCGGCCTTGCAATTGCAGTGATCGTGGCGCTGTACATCACACGCGCGCCCACGCCGTTTGTCGCGAAGGTCGCGCCGGCTCCCTCTGACGCGGGCTCCGCGCCCGCCACGGGACAGCCGTACGACCCGAACCGGCCGCTGCAGGGCAAGACGCCTGGCCAGGCCGTGCCGCAAGCCGCGCAGCCCGCGCCGCCGAACACCGCGCCTGGACAGACGAACAACCAGACGCAATCGTCGGGCGTACAGGACGAACCGGAGATACTGGAAGTGCCGCCATCGGCCGCGAACGGTACGGCTGTTGCGCCGAAGCCGGCCACTGTACCTCCGGTTGCGAACGCGCCGGGCGGTTCGTCGAGCGCGACACCTGCGAAGAAACCGGCTGACGCGCAGGCTTCGTCAACGGCCAAGGTCACGCCGCCCGCACCAGGCGACGCGAACACGGGCTATTTCCTGCAGGTTGGCGCGTACAAGACTCAGGCCGATGCAGAGCAGCAGCGTGCACGGCTAGGCTTCCAGGGTTTCGAGTCGAAGGTCACGCAACGCGATGCGGGCAACGTCACGTATTTCCGCGTGCGGATCGGACCGTTCACGAAGTTCGAGGACATGAACAACGTGCGCCAGCGACTTTCGGACGCAGGCGTGGACACTGCCGTTATCCGCTTCTCCAAGCAGTGAACGCACAGTAGAACCCACAACCCGCGCCTTTTGTAAATGGCTGGCGCGGGTTGATAGCATGAGGGCCGTTAGCACCCATTGAGCAGAGCAGGCAACCAGCGGCCCGGCCCAGCCGGTTTAAGCCTCCTTTAAGCGTCGTGTGTTCCCCTTTCGCGTCTCCACGCCCTTTCTCGGTCATTATGAAAAAATTCTTCAGCGCCCTCGCTCTCTCCCTCGGCCTCGTGGCCGGCACCCTGAGCGCCATGAACGTGGCGCACGCATCGCCTGCAGCGCCCGTTGCGGGCACCGACTACACGGTGCTGCAAGCCGCGCAGCCGGTGGACGCGCAGGGCAAGATCGAAGTGATCGAATTCATGTGGTACGGCTGCCCCCACTGCAATGAATTCGACCCGTATCTGGAAGCATGGGTCAAGAAGCAAGGTCCTGATGTCGTCTTCAAGCGCGTGCCGGTTGCGTTCCGCGATGATTTCATCCCGCACTCAAGGATGTATCACGCACTCGATGCGCTCGGCCTCGCGGACAAGCTCACGCCCGCCGTGTTCAACGAAATCCACGTGAAGAAGAACTATCTGCTGACGCCGGAAGCTCAGGCTACGTTCCTCGCCACGCAAGGTGTCGACAAGAAGAAGTACCTGGACGCGTATAACTCCTTCTCGACGCAAAGCGACCTCCAGCGCGACAACAAGCTGATGCAGGACTACAAGATCGACGGCGTGCCGACGCTCGCCGTCCAGGGCAAGTACGAAACGGGTCCGGCCACGACGAACAGCCTGCCGGGCACGATCCAGGTCCTCGATTTCCTGATCGCCCAGATTCGCGCGAAGAAGATGTAAAGGCGTGAGCGCCGCCATGAAGGACACGCCGGGCAATGGCAGAGGTGCCGAGCCAACCCGGCTGAGAGTTTTCATCACCGGCGCATCCAGCGGCATTGGCCTCGCGCTCGCCGAGGAATATCTCCGGCGCGGCGCGGTGCTCGGTCTCGTTGCCCGTCGTGGCGACACCCTCGCGGCGTTCGCCGCGCGCTTCCCCTCCCATTCCATCTCGATCTATCCCGCCGACGTCCGTGACGCCGCCGCGCTTGGGCACGCCGCAGCACAGTTTTGTGCGCAGCATGGCGGCGCCGACGTGGTGATCGCCAATGCCGGCGTCAGCCGCGGTGCGCTGACTGGTCATGGCGACCTCAATACCTTTCGCGACGTGATGGATATCAACTACTTCGGGATGATCGCCACGTTTGAGCCGTTCGTCGCCCGCATGGTCGAGGAACGGCGCGGAACGCTGGTTGGCGTAGCGAGCGTGGCGGGCATTCGCGGGTTGCCGGGTTCGGGCGCATATAGCGCGTCGAAATCGGCGGCATTGAAGTATCTCGAAGCGCTGCGGATTGAGATGCGGCCGAAGGGGGTATCGGTGGTGACGATCGCGCCGGGCTATATCCGGACCGCGATGACCGAGCACAATCCGTATACGATGCCCTTCCTGATGGACGCCGATGTATTCGCCGTCAAGAGCGCCGATGCTATCGCGAGGAAGAAAAGGTTTGCGACGTTTCCCTGGCAAATGCGTGTCGCAGGCGCGATGCTGCATGTGGTGCCGCGCTGGCTGTATGACCGCTTGATGGAGAAAGCGCCGAGGAAGCCGCGAGCGGGGGAATGATCGTTTAAAGCGATATCACCGCCGGGGCGGCAATCGCTTCCATGAAAAACAAAGCCCGACGCAAACACGCGCCGGGCTTTGCTGCTTTTGCTCGTCGCCTCGAAGTTATCGAGGTTATCGAAGCGACCTGATCGCGCTTAGTTAAAACGCCACGAACGGTGAATTCCCGTTGGTGTTAAAGCCGAAATAAACATATCGTCCGAAGAAAAATGGCAGGCCAAAGTCGAACAGCGTCGGGAATGAACCAATGCTGCCGGCCAGTCCATTAAGCGCATAGTTCGTCCCGCTCGCAGCCAGCGTCTGGGCGTTCAGGACCGTGAAATTCACCGTGCCTGTCGTGCCGTTGAACCCGGAAACGGTCGCCGTGAGCGGCGTCGGATTGGCCGGGCAATAGAAGTCCGTAA
The DNA here is from genome assembly GCF_028292365.1 of Caballeronia sp. Classification (GTDB taxonomy): domain Bacteria; phylum Pseudomonadota; class Gammaproteobacteria; order Burkholderiales; family Burkholderiaceae; genus Caballeronia. Next base: position 1,315 of record NZ_JAQGMM010000603.1, on the reverse strand, counting down.
ACGTCGACGTGCAGGCTGGCAACGAACTGTCGGTGAAGAACAGGCCGTTCGAACCCGAATCGACAATGGTCGTAACCGACGCCCCCTTATAGGTGCCAATCAGGTTGCCAAAAGCCGTTGAGCGATACGACGTCGCGCCAGTCAACGCATTGTTGCTCTGCGTCCCAATGCCGAATACCAAGGTGCCTGTCACCGACGCCGCCGACGTCGTCACCGGCGGCAATTGCACGATCACGCCGTTGTTGTTCACCGCGAACTTCGTCACCGGATTCACCACTTGCTGCGCAACCGCCACGGCGATGGCGGAGCAGTTTGTCCCGCTCGGGCAAGAGTAGTAGTTACTGGTTGCGGCGTTCGTGCAGTCCACACCGCAATCGGTCGCCGCAACACCCACGCCAAGAATCCCGTTCGCGCCCAGTTGCCGCGAGGTGCTCTCGTTGCTGCCGTTGATACAGCCATTGAGCGGCACCGTGGAATCAGGCAGATCGCCCACGATCTGGATCGGAATGGCGCTCGCGATTTCGCCGCCAATCTTCACGTCGGCGGTACGCACGGTGCCCCAGGTGAAGCCATCGGCGAATTGCGTGCATTCCGCCAGTTGACCATTGCTGGTTGACTGGGCGACCGGCAAGCTGCCCAAAATCTGCGTCGCTGCATCGCTTGCCAAACGCAAGCCGTACGAGCCGGTATCGAGCTGGATATTGTTGATGGTCTGGCACGTGCTCGTGCCGGGCGCGCACACAGTGACCGATACGTTCGGGATATTGACGAAGTTTTGTGCACCGGGACCCACGGTAATAGGCACCGTGTTCGACGCCGTGGACGCAATCGGCTGCGCGTTGGGCATGCCGCTGGAGCCACCGCCACTGCTACCGCCGCTTCCGCTGCCGCCGCTGCTGCCAGAACTGTTGCCTGAATCGCCGCCCCCGCCACCGCAGGCAGCGAGTAACACCGACACGCTCAGCACAGCGAGCCAGCGGATCAGGCCCGAACGCAAGGTCGGATTGGACGAGGAAATCGTCGGACGCATAGTGAAAGTCTCCGTCCGTTATTGGATATCGCTGGGGCTGACGCCCGCGGGCAAGGATTGCGGCAGATAGGCCTGCCCGGCGAATGCGCCCATATGACCGCCGGAGCGAACCACGAGCGCGCTGCCTGCCACGCTGACCGGTCCGCGACCGCCGCCGTTGGCGCGCTGATTCTGGATGCCTTGCACGTATTGAGGGAAATAGCTGCCGAGCAAGGTCGGCAAATCGGGAATTCTTGGACCTTGCCACGCAATGCCAAACACCACGCCGTCCGTACCCACATACTC
>NZ_JAQGMM010000602.1 GCF_028292365.1 Caballeronia sp. | reverse complement strand
TTTAACCCGACCAGCGCGATATGCTCGGCAACCGCACGTCGGTTCTCTTCCTTGCTGCGCCCTGAGTTTTTTAGCGCCACCGCAATGTTCTGCTCCACGTTGAGCCACGGAAACAGCCGGTGATCCTGGAACACGATACCCCGTGCAAGATCGGTGGTGCGAATACGTTCGCCGCTGAATTCGATGTCGCCGTCGAATTGATCGTCGAGCCCTGCAATCAGGCGCAGCAGCGTGGACTTGCCGCAACCGCTTGCCCCCACGATAGCCACGAACTCGCCGCTTTTCACCGAGAGGTCGATGCGATCGAGAACGGGCACCGAGTGGTCATCGCCGGCAAAACGCTTCGTGACGTGATGCAGGTTGAGTTCGCTTGCCGAGGTAACAGAGACAGTCGCCATGATGATGTGGACTCTTTATGAAAGATGGATAATGCGCTATCAAGCTGCTGGATCGCGGAACCAGCGTTGCTGGATGGCACGGGCTAGCGCGTTCAACGCCCACCCGGTAATGCCGATCACGATCACGCCAAACACCACGAGGTCCATCCGGAACTGTTCGCTGCCGTCGACCAGCGTGTTGCCGATGCCGCTACCCGCGACCAGCAGATACTCCGCACCGAGCGTCGCAAGCCATGAATAAATCAGGGCGAGATAAATGCCGGTGAAGATGGACGGCAACGCAGCGGGAAGCACGGCGTATCTCACGGTCTGCAACTTGCTGTAGCGGAACACCCGGGCAACATCGAGCAGCTCAGGGGAGACCGCGCGGATGCCATCACTCGTATGCGCGACCACGGGCACAAGCGCGGCAAGCGAAAGGAAGACGACTTTCGCGACATCACCGAGACCGAACCATACGGAGATCAACGGTATCCATGCAAACAAGGAGACTTGCTTGAATGCATTGAAGCTGGGCCCAATCAGCCGGTTCGCGAAGGGCGAGACACCGAGCAACGCACCCAGCACGAGCCCGAGACTTGCGCCGAGTGTGAAACCCGTCAGTTCGCGTGCAAGCGACGCCGAGAGCGCACGCCACAGCGCGCCGCTTCTCGCCTGATCGATAGCCGTATGCAACACTTGAGCAGGCGAGGTCATCATGCCGTGCCCGGCGACTACGTGACGTGAGACGTACCACCAGGCGAAGAGGGCGGCAACCGGGATGACCCAGCCGCGCCAGCGCCCGGCTTTGCCCGGTTCACCCGAAACCGCGATGGCCCCGGAGCCAGTTTCAAGTTCAAGAGACGGCGTGGACATGTTGGTACTCCTTCAGGCCAGCCGCGCGGGCGACAACTTGTGTTCGAGAAGAGTCAGCAAGCGGTCAGCCACATACCCAATTGCTCCCACGATCAGCACCGACGCCAGCACCAGATCAAGCTGGAATAGCTGCCGTCCGTACACGATCAGGTAACCGAGTCCTTCCGATGACGCTACCAGTTCGACCACGACCAGCGTAAGCCATGCCTTCGTAAATGCGAGCCGAATACCCGTCCCGATGACCGGCACGGCCGAGGGCAGGATCACGCTGAAGATGGTTTGTCTGCGCGAATAGCGAAAGACGCGAGCAACGTCGAGGTAGGCGGCCGGGGTCCGGCGAAATCCCTGCAGCGTGCTCAAGGTGACTGGAACGAGCGCGGCATGCCCGATCAGCAAATACTTTAACGGCTCGCCAATGCCCACCACGATCATGAGGAAGGGCAGCCAGCCGAGCACCGGCACCTGCACGACGGCATTGAAGCTGGGAAGGATGTAAGCCTCGGCTGTGCGCGACAGTCCCAGCCATGCGCCAAGCAGCAAGCCGAGCACGACGCCACCTGTAAAGCCCACTGCGATCCGCGACAGGCTCGCGCCAATATGCATCCACAGTTCGCCGCTGCTGGCGAGACCGGCGAGGGTTTCGAAGACGAGTGTGGGCGACGGCAGGATCTGCGGCGAGATCCAGCCGTAGTGCGAGCCGAGCACCCACAACACAGCCAACGCCACGGGCACGAGCCAGGGCAACGCGATCCAGCCAAGCGATCGCACTGCGCTAGCGGTATGACCACGGGTGCCATTGAGCGCCGCCCGTTGGCCTGGATTCAAAGTGCGAGCGATGCTGTTCGCCATGACCGGATTCTCCAGAAAAATTCAGGCGTTCACGATGCCAGCGGCTTGCCGGACGGATCGAAACGTGGCCAGTAGGTTTCAAGCTTCAGCGTTTTCAAGGCCTGATCGAGATACTTTGGTTCGAACCAGCCGTTCACGCTCACGGGCTGACGGATCAGGTTCAGACGCAGCGCGTCGTCGGCAACGGCCTGATAGCGCGCCACGATAAACGGATCGATCAACGGTGAGGTGCGGTCCTTGAGCGTCTGGTTCGCGTACTCCGATTGCCACGATTCCACCGGCACACCACTCTTCGCCCACAGCGTGAAGAGCGCGTCGCGATTGGCTTCGTCCGAGGACCACTGAGCCGCTTGTACGACTGACGTCACGACTTTTTGCACGACGTCGGGATGGTCGTGCTCGAAGTCGTCGAGAACCAGCAGATGCGCCTGGCGCGTGTACTGCAGGCCGCCGTCGCGCGACGCGTAGATGATTTTCGCGAGGCCTTGCCGCTGAAGCTTGAAAAGCTTGAAGTCGAGGAACACCGCATCCACGCCCTTCGATGCAAGCGCGGCTTGCGACGCGGCATCGTCGAGATTGATCACGCGCAGATCGCGTTCGGAAAGACCATTCGCCTTCAGGACGTTATCGACCACGAGTTGCAGGTTGGTGCCGCGAAAGATGGCGACGCGCTTGCCCTTGAGATCCTTGACGCTCTTGATGTCGGAGTCGGGCGGCACGGCCAGGTAGACGCCGGTGCGCACGCCCGATTCGATCAGCAATTTCGTCTTGAGCCCGTTCGCGCGGCCGAGTACGGCGGGGAGATCGCCCTGATAGGCGAAGTCGATCTGGCGATTCGCCAGCGCTTCGTTGACTGCGGGACCGGCGCCTTTGAAGAACAGCCATTCAACCTTGACGCCATCGGGTTTGAGCGCGTCTTCCGTGCGGTGCTGCAACTGGGCGGTCGCCGCTGGCGAGCCGCCAAACACGGGTGGATCGCCATAACCTTGCGTCGCCACGCCGATCCGGACAACAGCGGGCGCGGCGGCCAGGACGCTCGTGGCGGCAACCATGCCCAGCGTGACAATGAGGGAATGCAGGAGGGATCGTGGGGTCATCGAATTCGCGGGGAGAGGGTGAAAACGGCAGCGCAGCCTGGCCGTGCTGCCGAAGGTCGAATGTCGAAGGTCGAATGCAGGATCAGTTCAGCGCCTGCGTACCACGCAACGCGCGGCTGCGCCGGCCGTCGATACCCACGGGCACGTCGCCATGCACCGTCGCGCGCCGGACCACGCGCCGCACGCTCTCGTCATAGTCGGCTACCGCGTAGTGCTGGGTTGCCCGGTTGTCCCAGATCGCCACGTCACCCTGGGTCCAGCGCCAGCGCACCGTGTTTTCGAGGCGCGTCACGTGGTCGTGGAAAAGCTCTTTCAGGCGATCCGAATCGCGCTGTGACAAACCCACGAAGCGCTGCACGAAATGCCCCAGCACGAGGGTGCGTTCACCCGTCTCCGGATGCACGCGCACGACCGGATGTTCGGTTTCATAGACCGTCGACGTGAACTGTTCGCGATGCGCCAGCTCGGCGTCGGTGGCGGGCTCGCTGCGGGTCGCCGCGTAGTCGTAGGTATTCGTATGAATGGCCCACAAGGAGTCCGCCAGGGCGCGCAGCGGGTCTGGCAGACGGGTGTAGGCCTGAGCGGTGTTCGCCCAGACCGTATCGCCGCCAGCGGGCGGAATCACGACACCTCGCAGGATCGAGATCTTTGGATACGCGTCGACGAAAGTCACATCCGTATGCCACGAATTGGCGCGTGTGCCGTTCTTCGAGTCCAGTTCGAGCAGACGGTTGCTGCCGGCAACCGATGGCACCGTCGGATGCGCGACGGTTTCGCCGAAGCGGCCGGCGAACGCTTCCTGCGCGGCGTCGTCCAGATGCGACTGGCCGCGAAAGAAGATCACTTTATGCTGCAGCAACGCGGCGTTGATGGCCGCAATGGTCGAGTCGGCGAGATCCGGCCCGAGGCGCACGCCCCGGATTTCGGCGCCGATCCGGCCGCCTACTGGATGGACGTCGAGGTCCAGCGCGGTTGAGGATTCGGCGGCAACGGCAGGCGTGGCGATGAGGGTCATCGGGTGCTCCTTGGGGAATCGTTGAATATCGTCGGGTGTGTTATGGATCGTCGTGTATCGGATGCTCGCGCGCTGGACAGGCGGAAACCACAGCGGCGTTAAATTGAAGCACCCGTGCGCGGGCGCGGCAACGAAGCGATTGGACTTTGCTTTACACACCGGACGTGGGTCGTTTATGAAGGACCCTTGATGAAATGCCGTGAAACGCTGGCTTAATAGCGTTGAGCAGGGATCGGTACGTTTCTATTCATCATCAGATATGCAAATGAATAAAAGATGGTTTCGGTATGTCCGGGATTGACCTACCTTGTACTTAGCGGTAGCCCGTACCGGGACGCGTTCAAGGAGAACTGCGATGTCTGAACCGAGAGCCATTTTTAGGAACTGGGGCAGTGAAGTGCTGCGACACTGGCGCGAGCGGCGTACGTTGGCCGCCGACCAATCGCGCGGGGCGGCACGCGAACCGTATGACCTTGAGCGTATCGCGACGTGCGCGTGCAGCGGGTATTTCCACACGGGTTATGCGTTGGATCCGTTTGTTTTTACGCCGGAGTTGCCGTTCAAGGATTGAACACAGGAGGGGCCGGAACCGGCGTGGACTCCTGAGCAATGTCCGGGTTTAGCGAAAAATTATGTTGAGGCCGCAAGCGGTGATTCACGGACAACATTCAAGGCGGCGTCGACGCCGCCCGGATCTTCGAGCTAATCGAGTTAGGGAAGGTGAAATAGGAAAGGCGAAAACGCCCAGTGTGAATTACACCGGGCGTTTTTTTATTCGGAAATAGTCTGTGCAATCGTGGCGGACCCTTGACGCAGATCCAGATCACCCAGCGCATCGCGTGCATTAAACGCCAGCGCGAACTGAGCGGCCTGCCGCCCCACCGTTGCCAATTGCTCCGCGACTTTCGGGTCCGAGCAGGAATCAATTGTCTCAAACCGTGTTTCCAGCGAATTAACCGCCGCGCCATACGGTGTCGGCCAGCCGCGCAACGCATGCACGATCGAACGCAGGGACGTGAGCACGGCACCACCGCCTTGCCAGCCATAAGCCGTCACGACACAGCCCACCGCGCGGCCGTCGAGGTAGGGACGCTTGTCATCGCGGAGTTCCTCCAGCGTGTCCAGCGCGTTCTTGACCAGGCCCGAGACGCCGCCGTGGTAGCCCGGCGTCGCAATGATCACCGCATCCGCTTCGCGCACTGCCTCGATCAGCTCAAGCTGTTCTGCCGTGCGTTCGCCGTGTTCCGGCGCATAGTGAGGGAGCGAGTGCAGGAACGTGCCGCCGAACAGGCGCGTGCGCGCACCGTCGGCTTCAGCACCTTTCAGGGCGAGGCGAAGCGCGCGTTCAGTCGATGAGGCCGCGCGGGTCGTGCCACCAATGCCGACCACGAGCGGCCGGCGAAATTCGAAGCTCTTCAACAAAATACTCCCAGGAGTGCGGCGGAGCCGCATTTGACGCACCAGTTTGTACGCAAGAACGCCGCAGCTTATTGGAGACGCGATCAGGAGACGCGATCACGCGAGGACCACGCATGGATCATGCCGCCATCTTAGCTATCGATTTTGCGCGATGGAACCGAGCTTTGCTTGAATCGATATGAGCATTGCGTATTTCGATGCCGGCCAACGCCCCGGCCGGCCCCGCCACGCAACGTACATACGGATAAGTAATTAGCCTTGCGCAATAGATTATTAAGCCGCGGCGCGGGTTACGTTAAACTTTCGCCTCTCGCGAACCAGGGATGAACGGCGGTCGGCTGCCCGAGCGAACTCGCTCAACGGGAAGTCCGCCGCTTTTTTTGTTTACATGATCGAAATACGCAATCTGTCGCAACGCTTCGCGGGCCCACGAGGCTGGATCGAGGCGCTGCATAACGTCAATTTGACGATTCCGCCCGGCGAAGTATTCGGCATCATTGGCCGCAGCGGCGCGGGTAAAAGTACGCTGGTCCGCACCATCAACCTGCTGACGCGGCCAAGCGAAGGCAGCGTGATCGTGGACGGCCGCGACCTCACCACGCTGCCCGCCGCGCAATTGCGCACGGCCCGCCGTGACATCGGCATGATCTTCCAGCACTTCAATTTGCTGTCCTCGCGCACCGTGTTCGACAACGTCGCGCTGCCGCTCGAGCTTGTCGGCATGAAGCGCGGCGAGATCGAGGCGACCGTATTGCCGCTGCTGGAACTCGTCGGGCTGACCACGCAAAAAGATCGTTATCCTGCCCAGATCAGCGGTGGCCAGAAGCAGCGCGTGGGGATCGCCCGGGCGCTTGCCAGCAAGCCCAAAGTGCTGCTCTCCGACGAAGCCACGTCCGCGCTCGATCCTGAAACCACACGCTCCATTCTTGATTTGCTGCGCAAGATCAACAAGGAACTCGGCCTGACGATCGTGCTGATCACGCACCAGATGGACGTGATCAAACAGGTCTGCGATCGCGTCGCGGTGCTCGATGCCGGCCGCGTGGTGGAGGAAGGCAATGTCGTCGATGTCTTCATGCAGCCGCATCACGAAGTTACGCGTGCGTTGATTGGCGATGTGATCGCGCACGAGTTGCCGCCCGCGTTGAAGCTGCGCGTGGCAGAGCGTTTGAAAACCGGCAGCGGCCATTTGCTGCGGCTTGCGTTCACCGGTTCCGGCGTCGACCAGCCGATTCTTTCTGAAACAATCCGCCGCTTCGAACTGGATTTCAACATCCTCCACGGCCAGATCGACGAGATCCAGGGTCAGGCGTTCGGCTCGCTGGCAGTGCTCGCGGCAGGAACACCGGCGAACGTGGCCGAGGCCATTGCTTATCTGCGTGAGCAGGGTGTGGTGGTGGAGGAGATGTCCCATGTTGAGTGAAATGTTCGATATGTTCGTCCAGTCGTTCTGGGAAACGCTCGTGATGGTGGGCATTTCCGGGCTGGTCGGCGCGGCTTTGGGGCTGCCGCTCGGCGTGCTGCTGTATCTCACCGACCGCGATGGCGTATTGCGCAATCTCGCGGTGAACCGGGTGATGGGCGGCGTTGTGAATGCAGTGCGCTCGACACCGTTTATCATTCTGCTCGTCGCGGTGATCCCGTTCACACGGCTGGTGGTCGGCTCGTCGATCGGGACCATGGCGGCGGTCGTACCGTTGACGATTGCGGCTGCGCCGTTCATCGCGCGACTGGTCGAAACCGCGCTGCGCGAGGTCGATCGCGGCCTGATTGAAGCAGCGCAGGCCATGGGCGCAACGACAAGCCAGATCGTGTTCAAGGTGTTGCTGCCGGAGTCCTTGCCGGGTGTGGTTGCCGGTTTGACGATTACGTTCGTGTCGCTGGTCGGGTATTCGGCCATGGCCGGTGCGATCGGCGGCGGCGGTCTGGGCGACCTGGGCATTCGCTACGGGTATCAGCGGTTTTTGCCGGAAGTGATGCTGACGGTGGTGGTAATCCTGATCGTCTTCGTGCAGCTTGTGCAGTCGTTCGGCGACTGGCTCGTGCGCCGTCTCAGTCACAAATGACCAGTCACAAAAATTTTTATATAAAGCTCAAAGGGTAGTCCATGCAACGTCGATTCATTCTCAAGCTGGCCGCTGTTGTTAGCACAACGGCTTTGCTCGCTAACGTCGCGCAAGCTGACGAGACTATCAAGGTCGGCGTGACCGGCGGTCCGCATGCCCAGGTGATGGAGGTGGTCAAGCAGGTGGCCGCGAAGAATGGCCTGAACATCAAGATTGTCGAATTCGCCGATTACGTCCAGCCGAATGCCGCGCTGGCTTCGGGTGATCTCGACGCGAACAGCTATCAGCACGCGCCGTATCTCGATGCGCAAGTGAAGGACCGCGGCTACAAGCTGATCAAGATCGCCGATACGGTCACGTTCCCCATGGGCATCTATTCGAAGAAGTTCAAATCGCTGGCACAGTTGCCGGTAGGCGCGCGCATCGCCGTGCCGAACGATCCGACCAACGGTGGCCGGGCGTTGTTGTTGCTGCAAAAGAACGGCTTGCTGAAGTTGCGCGCCGACGCAGGCTTGAAAGCAACGCCGCTTGATATTGTCGATAACCCGAGAAAGCTGAAGATCGTCGAACTCGACGCCGCGCAAATTCCGCGCTCGCTCGCCGACGTGGACGCCGCCGCGATCAACACGAACTTCGCGATGGAAGCCGGGTTGAAGCCGAAGCAGGACGCGATCGCGATTGAAGATCCGAACGGCCCGTACTCGAACATCATCGCGATTCGTGCCGTGGACAAGGACAAGCCGTGGGTGGCGAAACTCGTGGCCGCCTATCACTCGCCGGAAGTAAAGCAGTTCATTGAAACGAAGTACGCGGGTGCGGTGATTGCCGCCTGGTAACTCCGGGTTCGGGCAAGACGCGGTAACAAAAGCTGGACATCGACGCGCTCTCTCCCTCACGGGTTGGAGCGCGTAGTCATTTAAGCGCGGACAAAAACACGCCCAATTCAACCCGCCAAGGGTAAACGCCGATATTTTTCCACCCCGGCAGAAAGCAGGCAGAAGGCTTTGCCTTCTTATACTTGCGGCACATTAGAACAAGATGCCGGATTGCCACGGATAGAAGGAGACGTTTTTCGATGCAGTTTTCCCCCCGCTTTTTCACGCTCGCTTGCACGCTGGCCGCGCTGTTGTGCGGCACGCCCGCTCACGCGGAAAAGCTGACGCTGATGGCGGGAGGCACCTCCAAGATCGTCTATCTGCCTTTGATCCTTGCGTCGCAACTCGGTTATTTCAAGGACGAAGGGCTCGAATTCGAGATCCTGTCACAACCGGCCGGCGTCGATACCGCGACGGAACTGCTCGCCGGCGCGATCCAGGGCGCGGTCGGTTTCTACGATCACACCATCGACCTGCAGAGCCGCGGCAAGGACGTTGAAGCGCTCATGGTGTTCAGCAAAAGTGCGGGGCTGGTCGAGCTGGTCTCGAAGAGATCCGCGGCAGGTTTCAACACCATGGCCGACGCGAAAGGCAAGACGCTGGGCGTGACGGGACTGGGATCGTCGACGAACTTCCTGACCCATTATCTCGCCGCCCGCGCCGGGTTGACGCCGAAGGAATACTCGGTGTTGCCGGTGGGTTCCGACGACAGTTTTATCTCGGCGTTGAATCAGGGCGGTATTGACGCCGGCATGATCGAAGAACCGGTCGCCAGCCGGCTGCTGGCCAGCGGCGATGCGAAAGTGCTGGTGGACATGCGCAGCGCCGCGGGCACGGTGGCTGCGCTGGGCGGCCCGTATGCCGGCCCGTGTTTCTATGCTGAGCGGAGCTGGGTCAACTCGCACCATGATGAAGCGCAGAAACTCGTACGCGCCATGGTGCGCTCGCTGGCGTTCATTGCGAGCCATAGCGCTGAAGAGATAACGGCCAAGGTGCCGAGCGATTTTTATGGACCGGGACAGGGCAAGGCGCTTTATATCAGCGCGCTGAAGTCCTCCATGCCGATGTTTACGAAGGACGGCCGGATGCCTGACGGGACGCCCGCGGCCGTGCTGAAGGTGCTCACGCTGGCCAACTCGTCGATCGATCCTCGCCACATTGACCTGTCGAGGACCTACACGAACGAGTTCGTGGACCACGTACAGATCGGTGCGAAGTAACGCGGAATCAATAACGTGGAACCGGCGACCCATTTCCCTCTATTCGAAGCGATGCAATGAAAGCGATACGCATAGAACAGTATGGCGGACCCGAAGTGCTGATTCATCAGGATATCGAAGTTCCTCAGCCAGGGCCTGGAGAAGTGCTGGTCAAGGTGAGATGCGCTGGTGTCAACTTCATGGATATCCACACGCGCCAGGGGAAATACAAGGCATCGCGGACATACCCCGTGAGCATTCCCTGCACGCTAGGCATGGAGGGTTCCGGCGATGTGGTTAAAACCGGTGCGGGTGTGACGTCGTTCGAACTGGGAGAGCGGGTCGCGTGGTGTATATCGTGGGGCGCTTATGCGGATTACGCAGTCGTGCCGGCGGCGAGGCTGGCGCGAATTCCTGATTCGATTCCTTACGACCTGGCCGCTGCCGCGATCTTCCAGGGATCGACTGCTCATTACCTGATCGATGATGTCGGTCATGTGAGCGCCGGGACCACGTGCCTGATCCACGCGGCGTCTGGCGGTATCGGCCAGTTGCTGGTGCAGCTTGCCAAGCGTCGCGGCGCGACGGTGTTTGCCACCACGAGCAGCGAGCAGAAGAGGGACATTGCCCGCAAGCTCGGTGCGGATCACGTGATGCTTTACGACGATGGCCGCTTTGCTGACCGCGTGCGGGAAGTGACCGGTGGCCGGGGTGTGGACGTGGTCTATGACGCGGTCGGCCGCACGACGCTGCGCGACAGTTTCCGCGCCACGCGCGTGCGTGGGCTGGTCGTCAACTATGGATCGGTGTCGGGTTCATTGAACGACCTCGATCCCATTGAGCTGGGTGAAAGCGGCTCGCTGTTCCTGACGCGTCCGCGGCTGGCTGATCATCTGGCCGATGCGGAAACGGTCCAGCGCCGCGCAGACGACGTGTTCGCGGCGTTAGCCGATGGCTCGCTGAACATCGCCATCAGCTCCCGCTATACGCTCGATAACGTTGAAGAGGCGCATGCCGAGCTTGAGGAAAGGCGCCAGTTGGGCAAGTCGGTATTGATGATTGGATAGGTACCATCAATGCGTCCGTCGCCGTCGCGCCGGACGTTGTTAATTGTTGTTGAATGCAGTGACTGTTGTCGCCATTTTGCGCCGGCACACCGCATCCTTTGAGAAGGTCAAGTTCATGTCCTCACACGCTATGTCTGCAAACGAGTCGAAATTCAAGTCGGTATTTCGGGTTGTCAGCGGCAATTTTCTCGAAATGTACGACTTCATGGTCTATGGCTATTACGCCTCGGCCATTGCCAAGACCTACTTCCCGAGCGGTAACGAATTCGCGTCGCTGATGCTCGCGTTGTCCGTGTTTGGAGCCGGCTTCCTGATGCGGCCGATCGGCGCCATCGTGCTCGGCGCGTATATCGATCATCACGGAAGACGCAAGGGCCTGATCCTGACGCTGGCGATGATGGCCGTTGGCACTCTGCTCGTTGCTGTGATTCCGGGGTATGCGACCATTGGCGTGTTGGCGCCGATCATCGTGTTGCTCGGACGTCTGTTGCAAGGCTTCTCGG
>NZ_JAQGMM010000590.1 GCF_028292365.1 Caballeronia sp. | reverse complement strand
TGCGCCGGTGGCCAAGCGTCTGGGCGAATTGCTCGGCCGCGATGTCCCGCTGATTGCCGACTGGTTTGACGGCGTGCAGGTGCAGCCGGGTCAGGTCGTGCTGCTTGAGAACTGCCGCTGTAACAAGGGTGAGAAGAAGAACGACGACGCGCTGTCACAGAAGCTCGCCAAACTCTGCGATATCTACGTGAACGACGCGTTCGGCACCGCGCATCGGGCGGAAGCAACTACGCACGGCATTGCGAAATATGCGCCGGTGGCATGCGCCGGCCCGCTGCTTGCCGCTGAACTCGATGAATTGGGCAAGGCGCTTGGCGAGCCGAAGCGTCCGCTGGTCGCGATTGTCGCGGGATCGAAGGTCTCGACGAAACTCACCATCCTGAAGTCGTTGGCGGAGAAAGTGGATCAACTGATCGTGGGCGGCGGGATTGCCAATACGTTCATGCTCGCGTCGGGGTTGAAGATCGGCAAGTCGCTGGCGGAGAAGGATCTTGTCGATGAAGCCAAAACCATCATCAGCGAAGCGCGGGCGCGCGGGGCATCGGTACCCATTCCTAGCGATGTTGTGACCGCTAAGGAATTCGCCGCGAACGCCAAGGCTGAAACGAAAGCCGTGGACCAGGTGCAGGACGATGACCTGATTCTCGATATCGGTCCGGATACCGCCAAGGCGCTCGCCGCGCAGTTGGAGAAGGCGGGCACGATCGTGTGGAACGGGCCGGTTGGCGTGTTCGAATTCGACCAGTTCGGCAATGGCACGAAGACGTTGGCGGACGCAATTGCGAACTCATCGGCGTTCTCGATTGCAGGCGGCGGCGACACGCTCGCGGCCATCCAGAAGTACGGCATCCACGACAAGATCTCTTACATCTCGACGGGCGGCGGCGCGTTCCTCGAGTTCCTGGAAGGCAAGACATTGCCGGCGGTAGAAGTGCTCGAATCGCGGGCCTGAGCCCATGAAACGAGCCACGCAGAAGAGCAATCGTCCCGAGTCCGTAGTTGCTGCAGATAAAGAAGAGTTGGTTGCCGACGCTGGTTTATCGGTGGCCGCCGAGATTGGATCGAGGGTGGCGGTCGGGAGCAAACCTATCCCTGTCCCCGGCCCCGCTCGCGCAGCGGCCAAGTCGAAGCGTTCCGCTGCGACGCCGGCCCGGCGTGGTTCGGATTCAAAGCAGGAAATAAGGAAAGAAACGGCGGTCTTGATTGGTGGCGCGAGTGCGTCGCTGATTCCGGTCGCCGGGCAGATATCGAATAGCCATCACAAAGCGACGCTGGCCCGAGCCGGCGCGCGTTCGCAGGCGGAGACAGCTTCATCCCCGTCGGCACACCGTACTCGCAGCGCTGTTTCAGGCGATACCACCCAGACGAGGAATTCCATGCATCGCGCTACAAAGATTGTGGCCACTATCGGCCCCGCTTCCAGCACCCCTGAGATCCTGCTGCAAATGATGCAGGCAGGTCTCGACGTGGTTCGCTTCAACTTCTCGCACGGTACGGCCGACGATCATCGCCAGCGCGCGCAATACGTTCGCGACGCCGCCAAGCAGTGCGGCCGCGAAGTGGCGTTGATGGCCGATTTGCAAGGCCCGAAGATTCGCGTGGGCAAGTTCGAAAACGGCAAGGTCACGTTGATTGCGGGTAATTCGTTCATCCTCGATGCTCGTTGTGAATTGGGCAATGACGAACGTGTTGGCCTGGATTACCCGGATTTGCCGCGCGACTTGCGCTCGGGCGACGTGCTGTTGCTGAATGACGGGCTGATCGTGCTCGACGTGGTCCGGGTGATTGGCGAGGAGATTCACACCACGGTGAAAGTGGGCGGTGACTTGTCGAACAACAAGGGTATCAACCGGCAGGGCGGCGGCCTGACGGCGCCGGCGTTGACCGAGAAGGACATGGAGGACATCAAGACGGCAATGTCGCTGGGTGCGGACTTTGTGGCGGTATCGTTTCCGAAGAACGCCACGGACATGGAGATGGCTCGGCAACTGGCGAACATCGCGGGCGCGCCCTATGGCATCAAGCCGAAGATGATTGCGAAGATCGAGCGTGCGGAAGCCATTCCGGCGTTGCAGGGCATTCTTGATGCTTCGGACGGCATCATGGTTGCGCGTGGTGATCTGGCGGTGGAAGTGGGTAATGCGGCTGTGCCGGCGTTGCAAAAACGGATGATCCGGATGGCGCGCGAGTCGAACAAGTTTGTGATTACGGCGACGCAGATGATGGAGTCGATGATCCATGCGCCCGTGCCCACGCGTGCTGAAGTGTCCGATGTGGCGAATGCGGTGCTGGATGGTACGGACGCGGTGATGTTGTCGGCGGAAACGGCGGCGGGGAAGTATCCGGTGACGACCATCGAGACGATGGCGGCCATTTGCCTGGAAGCGGAGAAGTCCGAGCAGAGCGAGCTTGACAAGGATTTCCTTGATCGCACGTTCACGCGGATTGATCAATCGATTGCGATGGGCGCGTTGTTCACGGCTTACCACTTGGGCGCGAAGGCGATCGTTGCTTTGACTGAGTCCGGGGCAACGGCGCTTTGGATGTCGCGGCACTGGTCCCATGTGCCCATTTTTGCGCTGACGCCGCGCATCGGCAGTGAGCGGACGATGGCGCTTTATCGGAACGTCACGTCGTTGCACCTGGATACGAACACCGATCGCGATGTTGCGCTTCAGCAGGCGCTGGAGGTGGTTGTATCGAAGGGATATGCCGCTCGCGGCGATATGGTCGTGTTGACTGTTGGCGAGCCGATGGGGCAAGCCGGCGGAACGAACGCGATGAAGATCGTGCGGGTGGGAGATCCGTTTTAAGGTTTTTCGCGCTGGCGGACTCACACGCTTCACCACCAGTGCTCTCGGGCAAGATCGAGCACTCTCAGACCAGCACGGCCCAAGTCAGGCGTTTGCACGGCCCGCTGGACGATTTTTTTGAGATGGCCATCCTCGACGACGTGGCGAGCAGGTTTCACCCGCAGCCTCACCGTCGATGAACCAAAACCGAGCCATCCGCCCGACGCGTTTACAATAGCGATGAGTCGCGCTTGTCGCCCGGTTTTGCGCCGGGTATCAAACCGCAGAACGAATGCAAAGGCTGGCCCCGGGCGCATCACAGGGTCAGCCGACACGAACCGCCGTTCCCGCAATTCCGGGGAACGGCGTGTTGGTTTTTTCTCTCAGCCTGATTTGCGGCACTTTTCCGGTAGATGACGATGTCCACCTCACATTCCCCGCTGTACGAATCCACGCTGAAATCGTTGCCCCTGCTTGGGCGCGGCAAGGTCCGCGACAACTACGCAGTCGGCAAGGATCAACTCCTGATTGTTACGACTGACCGCCTCTCGGCGTTCGACGTGATCATGGGCGAGCCCATTCCGAACAAGGGCCGTGTCCTGAACCAGATGGCCGATTTCTGGTTCGCGAAGCTCTCGCACATTGTGCCGAACCACAATACAGGCATCGATCCGGCAACGGTTGTCTCCGCCGATGAAGCTGATCAGGTCAAAGGCCGCGCCGTCGTGGTGAAGCGCCTCGAGCCGATCCTGGTGGAAGCGGTCGTGCGCGGTTATCTGGCCGGCAGTGGCTGGAAGGACTATCAGGCAACGGGTTCGGTCTGCGGCGTGGAATTGCCGCCGGGCCTGAAGAACGCCGAAAAGCTGCCCGAGCCGATCTTCACGCCGGCAGCGAAGGCGGAAATGGGCCATCACGACGAAAACATCACCTACGATGAGATGGAACGCCGGATTGGCACGGAACTCTCGGCCACCATCCGCGAGATTTCGATCAAGCTGTATAAGGAAGCGGCCGAGTATGCGGCGACGCGCGGCATCATCATCGCGGATACGAAGTTCGAATTCGGGCTCGATAACCGCGGCGAATTGTTCCTGATGGACGAAGTGCTGACGGCGGATTCGTCGCGTTTCTGGCCGGCGGACGGGTATCAGGTGGGCACGAACCCGCCATCGTTCGACAAGCAATTCGTGCGCGACTGGCTTGAAACGCAATCGTGGGGAAAAACGCCCCCGGCGCCGAAATTGCCGGACGACGTGATCGCCAAGACAGCCGAGAAGTACGAAGAGGCGCTGCAACGGTTGACCGGCCAGTCGCTGGCGTAAAGTTTCAGGCGGCCGGGCCGGCGCGCGACGCCGCTCGCTTATGCGGGCGGTTCCGGTGGCTTGGCCGCGATATTGGTGACGGAAAAGCTGCCGGCAGTCAGCGCACGAAGGCAACGAACGCGAGCAACGCGCCCGAGCAACGGACCCGAGCAACGCGCCCGAGCAACGGACCCTGCAGCGCCCAGTCCCGGAAGCCATTCCATAATGGCCGAATGCTTTCTATCCGCATCACCCGAAAAAGGCCGCCGAAGGCCTGTCCACCCCAAAGGAATGCAGCACGATGAGCGAAGTCCAGACCGCCGCGGCGGCCCACACGCATGACGCACCGTTGATCGGCGTGTTGATGGGTTCCAGTTCCGACTGGGACGTGATGAAAAACGCGGTCGCGATCCTGCAGGAATTCGGCGTGCCTTACGAAGCGAAGGTTGTATCGGCGCACCGCATGCCCGACGAAATGTTCGCCTACGCCGAAAGCGCGCGTGAGCGAGGCCTCGTGGCGATCATCGCAGGGGCGGGCGGCGCGGCGCATCTGCCGGGCATGCTCGCCGCCAAAACCACGTTGCCGGTGCTCGGCGTGCCGGTATCGAGTAAATATTTGAAGGGCGTGGACTCGTTGCATTCGATCGTGCAGATGCCCAAGGGCGTGCCGGTCGCGACGTTTGCTATCGGCGAGGCGGGCGCGGCGAACGCGGCGCTGTTCGCGGTCTCCATTCTCGCTGTCACCCAACCTGCCTACGCCGACAAACTCGCCGCATTCCGCTCGCGCCAGAACGACGTGGCGCACGCAATGGTCTTACCGCCGCTCTGAGCGCAGCAGTTTCACGCAACATCTTCGGCCGCGAACGACTCCACACGATGAACGCAAACATCCAGCAACCCAGTTCTCCCATTCAGCCGGGCGCATGGCTCGGCATGATCGGCGGCGGCCAGCTCGGCCGCATGTTCTGTTTCGCCGCGCAATCCATGGGCTATCGCGTGGCGGTCCTCGATCCGGACGAAACGAGTCCGGCAGGTTCCGTCGCCGATAAACACCTGCGCGCCGCCTACAACGACGAAACCGCGCTGACCGAGCTCGCGCGCTTGTGCGCGGCGGTATCGACGGAATTTGAGAACGTGCCGGCCGCCAGCCTCGATTTTCTCGCCAAGACCACGTTCGTCAGCCCGGCCGGCCGATGCGTCGCCATTGCGCAGGATCGTGTGGCGGAGAAGCGGTTTATCGCGAGTACGGGTGTGCCGGTAGCGCCGCATGTGGTGATCGAGTCGCCCGAGGCGCTGGCCGCTTTAAGCGATGAACAGATCGCCGCCGTGCTGCCCGGCATCTTGAAAACTGCCCGGCTC
>NZ_JAQGMM010000573.1 GCF_028292365.1 Caballeronia sp. | reverse complement strand
CTGGCCTGCAGTTTGCATATATCCGCTTAGTAACTTCATGGGAGATCGATCATGTTCAAGACTTTTATTCCTGCTGTTGTTATCGCCTCAGCACTCGCCGCTCCGGCGCTCGCCTTCGCTCAAGACAACACGCAAGTGACGCGCTCCGCGGTAAGGACTGATCTTCAACAAATGGAACAGGCGGGCTACAACCCCGCGGCCGACCGCACGACTTATCCCAACCAGGCCCAAGCCGCTGAACAGCGCGTGGAATCGGAACGCGGCGTAACCGCTACGTCATATGGCCCTTCGATGAGCGGCACGTCAGCTTCGGGCGTACGCTCGCCAATGGCCCCAGCGGACGGGACGCATTCCATCTATTTCGGTCATTGAGTGATGGCGAGACTGAGGCTGGTTTGATAACTCACGGGCGGGAAGGCAACTAGCGCGGCTTGGGCGCGCGACCAATCGCCAAAAATCGTGGTATTGGAATGTAAGAGACCGTTGCCAACTCCAGTTGGAAACGGTCTCCTTAATATTCTTGTTCGCGTTGCGCGGTGGTCAGCTCCTTCTAACTTCCGAACCTTATTCTTAGTCTTCCGCCGTCTCATCGAGCATCCGCATTGCCGCTTTCTCCGCGTTTGCCACATGCAATCGCGCGGCCGCACTGGCACCTTCCGCATCCCGCGCCTTCAACGCTTTGAATAATTTGTCGATTTCACGAAGACTGGCTGGAAGGCGATCTGGATGCATCAATGAGGTCGCGCGCAGCAGGTTGACCCGGGAGTACTGGCTCGTCAATATCTCTTTCACCAGGGCATTGCCGCAGTTATCGAGTAGTACATCGTAGAGTTCGGTCTTCGCCTTGAGTACGCCCGCTTGATCGCCGGCCATCGCTTGTGCGCGCAGCGCCTTCGCCTTTTCGCCGAACTGTGCGATGGCAGCTTCGTCCGCAATTCGCGCAAATTCTCCGGCAGCGAAACCTTCGAGCAAGCCTCGGATTGCATACAACTCCGTGGCCTCCTGCTTCGACATGATCGCAACCACTGGCCCCTTATGCGGCACGCTCCGTACCAGTTTTTCAGCTTCCAGCCGGCGCAATGCCTCCCGAACCGAGGTCCGACTGACGCCCAGCGTCTCACACAATTCACGTTCGATGAGCCGTGCGCCCGGTGCGAAGCGCCCGGACGTGATGGCCTGTCGAAGCACATTCTCCACCTGATGACGCAGCGTTTCCGGCCGCACCAAACCCATTTCGGCTGTCATTATTGTATTCCCGTCTGACAAAGATCCCACCAGCATGATACTTGATGCGCCGTGTTTGAAAGAATGATCGTGAGGTCGGTTTTACGCTATTGGGGCCGGTGTCCGTGTCTGTGGGCGGGCTCCATTCAATTGACTATTGGCGGATCGATTTGCTCGCGGGATCTGATATCAATGAATCTCCCGGACATGGTCATCACGCTTGCCCTCGGTCACTTTCAGTGGTGGGGTTTGTGCTGGGTCCGGGGTACGCAAGCTCGTTCGCGCTTTCGCGTAGGGATGTTTCGTCAGGCAGTTATACAGCTGGATTGCGTCGCCAACGGATTGGCAACGGTCGGGTTGGGCGCTTTTTAAATACGGACTGCATGTGTGACGAGCTGATTGTTGGACTCCGCGCGGTGCGAATCGCGGACGCTTGGCCGTCTGACCGTTAGTTGCGATTGATCGAGTTCTAACACGTTGACTATCACGTTCGGCGCTTCGGCATTGCACGTGGAGGTTGATTTTGTTCGATCCATTTTCTGAGAGCTGCCGCGTTGCGCAGCAGCTCTCAGTGCAGGTCGAGTCGATGTTTGACCACGAAACAACGCACCTCGGGTGAGCGCTCCGCCAACAAACAGAAAGAAAGCGGGCTGCTTTCATACGTGAATCCCGATGCCACTGACGTCCAGAGACACGCTGATGATGCTGATCAATGAGTGCTGTTCGTGCAGCGATAGCCGAGAGCATTCCAGTTCAGCGCGGAGGAAGGACGAACGGAAGCGCGCCATTAACCATTCGCCTTCAGACTTTGTCCTGAACTCACGTCAAGCTGCACGTCACGAGTATTCAGGGAAACGCCAGCACACGAAGCTCGGAGTATCTTCTTCATCTCATTCAGGCGATCGTTGATCGTCGATGTTCTCGTCCGTGGCGGCGCCGCGTGTCCGGCCGGCACCGTGGTCTTTAGCTGGAGCGTATGATTTTTGTCGCACTTCAATCGGAATGCGGTGACCTGATCGGGCGTCGCACGGATGACTTCCCTCGCGTTCAGCGCAGCGACGAACGCCGCTGCCCACTGTCCGGTGGAAACGCGTGGCCTTGCTTCGCGGTAGTCGTGGATGCTGATCGAATCGGCTGTGCTGGAGACCGTGATGAGGCGGGTGTTTGCCGTATCGATAAACACGTGTCCGGCGCACTGGCGCACAGTGGCGTCGATGTTCGCGGCTTGCGCGTTTTCCTCGGCTTGTTGTTCGGCAGCGAGTCGTTTGGCCCGAATCTGATGTCCAAAATCAACCGGCGAACGCAGCAGGGCGCGAAGATAGCTTATCGGGCGCTTCGCATTTCGCAGATGCTCCCAGGTGGCTTCGACTACGTCTGAAAGCAGCTTTGCCTGCACCTTC
The DNA here is from genome assembly GCF_028292365.1 of Caballeronia sp. GTDB lineage: Bacteria > Pseudomonadota > Gammaproteobacteria > Burkholderiales > Burkholderiaceae > Caballeronia. The sequence continues at coordinate 3,474 of NZ_JAQGMM010000573.1, read as the reverse complement.
GCTTCTCGCATGAGTTTAAAAATCAAAAATTGACGAAAACCCAAACTCAGCAAGCGCTGGAGATCCGCTGGGAGCTCTCCTGGTTGTCTCTTTTGATTCTTAGGGAATAGATCCTTATATATAGCTCCGTCTGCCACCGTGACACACGGCTGACTAAATGAATGGCCGGATGCGCTGAGTGCCTCATCGTCCTGCGATGCGAAGTCGGTGAGTTGAGTAGCGGAAGTAGAAGGAAGCGGGCGAGGGAAAGATTGCGTTTCGGCATCCGGGGTGTCGGACGACTGCATTCCGGACGGCTGAGACACGTACCCAAGCACGATGCCGGATTTTTCGGTGAGGTGCAGATAGGCTCGACCAAACAGGCCGGCTGTCCCGAAACGTTTCTGAGGAACGCGTTCAATCAGGCCAGCGGCTTCGAGGTCGTCGAGACTCCGATAAAACGTGCGCATTGATTGCATGGCACGTCCGGTCAGAAGCTCACGGCGGGCGAATATGGCGGCGTATGGCCGATTGGCGTCAACCGTGCGTGCAAGTGCGGCCAACACGGCGCGAGCGCGCGCAGGGAGTGCAGGAAAGTTCGCAGCACGATGCGCGGCGCGGAATACAACCCAAGGGAGATTTGATTGACCGGCGAGAAATTCATCCAGCGCGGTTTGGTCGATATCGACGGAGTCGTCGGGGAGTGGAAGAGGGTACAAGTCCCCCTCGCCAGCAACAGAAAGTTGCGCGATAAGCATGTCACACGTCCATTTCTTCAAAATGGAAGAGAAACGCTTGACTGCCGATCGCTATCCGCTACACTTCGAGGTGTTGGGCCTTTATCCGATTCCCGTCGGAGAAATGCAGCGGTGGGCAAGCGACAGCGAAGCCCGGTTACTCAAAAGCCTTCGGTTCCCGCCGAAGGCTTTTGTTTTTCCTGCATTCGAAATCAGTTCATGATCGTTCCCGGCTGTTTGGTTAAGTCCATGATTTTTAACGGTTCCCTACTAGGGAAGTCGTGAACCTCGATTCGCGGCTTCCGGGTATTGGTGTGCTGCGTGCTAAGTCATTGATTTAAAGCAGTTCCCTACTAGGGATCACTGCTTTTCGAGTTCCGATTCAATAAACGCGTGAATTCGTTCTGCCCACTGTTCTGCTTCGTCAGCAGCTTTTCCTGAGAACGACACCCCGACCACCCCGTTTCGAGCCGAAATCTGGCAAACCTTCTTGGCCCCGCGTTTGACAATCAGAGGTTCGTGTTTCTCACGGGGCGCCCGGTCCGGCTTCGTTGCTGCCACCGCTTGTGCTTGGGTATATGTGTCATCACTCAAAAGCCGCTCGATAGCCGCTTTGACTTTATCTACACGACCCTCAGCCACCGCCTTCGCCATTTGCTCTGCGGCGTTACTTCCCAAACGTTCGGGTCGAGTTGCCAGCAGTTCCTTGCACTCGTCCGGCAGCAGATCGAACTTCATGATCCGCCCGACGTGCGAGTCGCTGATACCCGCAGCCTTCGCCAAATCTTCCTTCGTAATCCCGGTGGAATCCTGAAGCGATTTGAAGCCCCAGAATTTCTCGAAGTCCGAAAGAGTAGGCGACAAGAGGTTCGAGAAGAAGGCGGCGTACTCAACCATCGACGCATCGATGTCCAGCACGATGCCGTCAATCTCGGTTCGCCCCAGTTCGCGATACACCGAGGCCCGGTTATGACCGGCCACGATGTCGTACTCGCCATCGTGGCGCTCGCGCACCGTAATAGGCTGCGCGAGAGGGTAGGCCGTCAGGTTCGCTTTAAGTTCCGCGTACTCTGAAGGTGTAAGGCGTCGGCGACGACCCGGAATCTCATGAAGCTTGTCCAGCGGAAGCTTGCCGGGCGCTCGTTGCTCCAGCGCCCGCTTCAGCTTGTCAATCTCGGCCTGCTGGCTGTGAACCCGCCCTTGAAGACCGATCAACTGCCCGGGCGCGGTGCGCGGCGCGACCGGTTCCGAAGGCGTATCAATCCCATCGTCGTCCAGGCGAATTCCTGCCGCCTTTGCCTTTTGTTTCGCTGCTGTAGACATGCTTACTCCTTGTCCCAGAGGTAACAGACCTTGCTGTCGATCAGATCGACAACCTGGTCATACGGCACACGAATTCGTCGAAGCGTTGTGGCATTGCCGTCGTAGTTCGGGAAGTCGTAGACCGTCGAAAAATCGTTGGTGGTCGTCCTGGCAAGGTCGGTTTCCGGAATTTCGACGGGCAAGACGCGCTCGCCGTAGGTCGTAATGATCCAGTCACGAACGATGGACGCATTCGCCTTGTTCGGCATGCGCGTCACCAGGATGTCGATGAAGTCGAATACCTTGGCTTCATCGGCCGACTCTCCGAACTCCTTCATGCCGGAGACCATGTCGGAGAAAAGTGACCAGAACTGGACCATTGATGCGAACGAGAGTGTGTCCGGCATCACCGGCACAATGACCCCATCTGCCGCGAAAAGCGCATTGATGGTCAAGTAACTCAGCGTGGGCGCGGTATCGATGATGATGTAGTCGTACTCGTGCTTGAGTTCCTTGAGTCCGTCGTTCAGCACGTTCCAGAACTTTGCACTCGGAGACGCGTGAACGCGCGCCGGCAGCATGAATTCAGCGTTGAACAAGTCCGTGGATGACGGGATCAGATCAAGATTTTCCCAATACGTCTGCATTGGCAAATGCTTCATATCAAAGGATTCGCCACTGACGTAAGCTTCGATCAAGGGCAAAATAGTCTGGTCGCCATTGATTTCCGCGTGCGGGTTGATCCCGTACAGCGTAGTCGCACTGCCCTGCGGATCCATATCGATATGGAGGACCCGGCGGCCGTGACGTAACGACAAACCCTGCGCCAGCACCATGGACGTCGTGGTCTTGGTCACGCCGCCCTTGAAGTTGCCGATCGCGATGACTTTCCCGTCTTTTCCCGGCGGACGTTGTCTTGGTTTGCGTTCCGCCCTGACCCATTCAATGGTTTCGGCGAGCGTAAATTGCCGTGCGGCCCCGGGCTTTTCCTGGGTGCCTTGAGGCAGTTCCCCTTTCTTGATCAGATAGGAGAAGCGGGCTTTGTCGATACCGCACAGTTCCTGCAGTTTGCCGCTCGGGAACACCGGGGCAACCTTCCGTGGGAACGGCTGGAGCATTTGAGTGCGAATTCGCTCGAGCATTTTCGCGGAGCGAGCCGCCAAATTGACGAGGTCGTCCGGCGTCACCTCGATGGGTGGCGTCGAAAGGTTAATATCCATGCGTTATTCCCGGTGGCTCTGGTTCTACCAAAAACGCGGATTCTCCCTTAAAAGGTAGAACCGACGGTAAGCGAAGACTAAGAGGTATACGGAGTAAACGCAAGTAAACTTTGCCGGGCGCGGTAGCCGCAAAGGCACGTGGTTGTTAGGCTTGGGGGAGAAAGTTGAGAAAAGACTTGAGGCGAATCGGGGGTTTTGCGACGCTTTAGGTCTGTAGATTCAAGCGTCGGCGAGGA
>NZ_JAQGMM010000679.1 GCF_028292365.1 Caballeronia sp. | reverse complement strand
AAGCGTTTCGACGTCCCAGCGGAACATCAGGTCAAGTTCTTCGAAGGCGCTGTTGTAGGCACAAAGCTGAGTCTGGAGTTCGCGCGCATCGGCGATCGTGGCTTGTGAACGGTTCATGGTCGTCTCCTTAGTTAGCCATGAATCACAGCGTGATGTGGCTGCGTGGCTTAACTGCAGGATAGGAACAATGATCCATATACGATAGTCACTTGTTTTTTGCCTAACTATTAAAGATGCCTAATAGATGGTTTACCCGATATGCGTAATGGCCGAGATTTGCGCCGCCCCTTCGTCGATGAGGAATTGCTTGAACGCCATCGCCACTGCCGGAAGCCGCTTGTTATGACGATGCACGAGATACCAGTTGAGCATCACGGGAAAACCCGCTATGTCGAGCACCGCCAGCCGTCCGATCTGCAACTCCATGCTGACCGTGTGCGCCGACAGGAAGCTGATCCCCATGCCGGCGATGACCGCCTGCTTGATCGTTTCCGTGCTGGTGATTTCCATGGCGATGTTCAGCGGCTTGAGCCGTCCCGCGAAACCTTCTTCCATCGAATTCCAGGTGTCGGAACCGCGCTCCCTGACGATGAACGGCTCGTCGACAAGCGACTCCAGCGCAATGTTCTTCTTGCCCACCAGCGGATGATCCGGCGGCGCCACGATCACATAAGGATGCGGGGCAAACGACACGTTCTCGGTGTCCATGTCCTTCGGCGGCCGAACCATGATCGCGAGGTCAGTGAGGTTGTCGGTAAGCTGGTGCAGCAGTTCTTCGCGGTTGTGAACGGCCAGGTTCAGCTTGACGTCGGAATTGCGTTTGGTGAATTCGGCCAGCAGGCGAGGGAAGAAATAATCCCCGGCACTGATCACGGCCACGTTCAGCGTACCTCCGGAAATACCCTTGAGCCGCGCCATGGCGTCGTCGGCTTCGCGAAACTGTTCAAGGATCGCGCGGCTGTGGTGAAGCATTTCCTGACCGGCGGATGTCAGGTAGATCTTCTTGCCGAGCTGCTCGAACAGAGGCAGTCCCGCGTGCTCCTCAAGCTGCTTGACCTGCGTGGAGACGGCCGGCTGGGTGAGATAGAGCTCTTCGGCGGCGCGCGAAAAGCTGAGCCGCCGTGCAACAGTTTCGAATATTTTCAGTTGCCTGAGCGTCGCATTACGCATCATGGCGGATCTCCACCTATAAACGATCCTGTATTTATACAATAAATTTTTCTAACTTTCCCTAATCGTTTTTCTGTCGCAGGATGCTTTCAACGTGCGGTAGTTTCGTAATGTGCACGCGGGGAGAAGGCAGAAGTCAGGGTCATCCCTATAAAAACATCAGCACATTGGGAATCGCTTAAAAATGGTTCTTCTTTTCACCGCTCTTACTTTTTACGGCCTGGAGGATGGACATGGCCGTATCAGGCCCCACGACCCAACGGCGCCACGAACACGTTTCCTGACCGACCAAGTCCCCTCACACCGGTAAACAACACACGGTGTGCCGCAGTCGATTGAGTCGTCGACGAAGCAGTCGATGAAGAAGCTGATTACGCGCCGCACGAGCGCTGAAACATAATGGAGACAGACATGGCAAACGCAGCGACGGCACCGGCCGCTGGTCAACCCAAAATGGGCTGGCACAACAATCGGTGGGCTCAGCTCACCATCGGCATCATCTGCATGGGGCTGGTCGCCAATCTGCAGTACGCGTGGACTTTGTTCGTGGTCCCGATGGATGCGAAACATCACTGGGGCCAGGCGGCAATTCAAACGGCGTTCACCATTTTCATCGTCACCGAAACCTGGCTGGTGCCGCTCGAAGGCTGGCTCGTCGATAAATTCGGCCCGCGGCCGGTCGTGATCGGCGGTTCGATCTGCGCGGCGCTAGGCTGGATCATCGATGCAAACGCGACCAGCCTGATTCATCTCTACATTGCGGCGGTGATTGCCGGCGTGGGCGCGGGTTGCGTGTACGGCACCTGCGTGGGCACCGCGCTCAAGTGGTTCCCGGACAAGCGCGGCCTCGCTGCTGGTTTGACGGCGGCAGGTTTCGGCGCGGGCGCGGCGGTGACGGTCATCCCTATCTCGAACATGATCCAGCGCTCGGGCTATGAACACACCTTCGTGTTCTTCGGCATCTTCCAGGGCGTCTGTATCCTGTTGCTCGGCATGCTGCTGGTGCGTCCGAGGCCGCCGGCTTATGCGGTCCCGGCAAAGCGCATAGTGGCGTCGAAGATCGACTACACGACGGGCCAGATGGTGCGCTCGCCGCTCTTCTGGGTGCTGTACATGATGTTCGTGTTCGTGGCGGCAGGCGGTGTGATTGCCACCGCGCAACTCGGTCCGATCGCGAAGGAATACGGCTTTGCCAAGATGCCGGTCAACCTGCTCGGCGTGACGTTGCCGCTCCTGACCATGGCGCTGTCGATCGACAACCTGTGCAACGGTTTCACGCGTCCGCTCTGCGGCTGGATCTCCGACAAGATCGGCCGCGAGAACACCATGTTCTTCATCTTTATCGGCGAAGGCGTGGCGTTGCTCGGTCTCATGGAGTTTGGCCACAATCCGTATCTGTTCATGTTCTTCGCAGCCGTGACGTTCCTGTGCTGGGGTGAAATCTTCTCGATCTTCCCGGCCACCTGCGCCGATACCTTCGGCAGCAAATACGCCGCCGCCAACGCCGGTACGCTTTACACGGCGAAGGGCACGGCTTCCATGCTGGTACCACTTGCCTCGGTGCTGTCGGCCATTGGCTCATGGGACGCGGTGTTCATC
>NZ_JAQGMM010000445.1 GCF_028292365.1 Caballeronia sp. | reverse complement strand
GGCGGCAATTTCCACGCGGAACCCGTTGCATTCGCCGCCGATAACCTCGCCAACGCCGCCGCTGAAATCGGCGCGCTGGCCGAGCGCCGGATCGCGTTGCTGATCGACGCCACGCTTTCAGGTTTGCCACCGTTTCTCGTACGCGATGGCGGCGTGAATTCGGGCTTCATGATCGCCCACGTGACGGCGGCGGCGCTGGCATCGGAGAACAAGCTGCTTGCGCATCCTGCTTCGGTGGACTCGCTGCCGACATCGGCGAATCAGGAAGATCACGTTTCCATGGCAACGTTCGCCGCCCGCAAGCTGGGCGATATTGCCGAGAACGTGGCGAACATTCTTGCCATCGAATTGCTGGCGGCCGCGCAAGGCGTCGATTTGCGAGCACCGCATCAAACCAGCCCGCGTCTCGCCGAAGTCATGAAGACGCTGCGTTCGGAAGTCGCGCATTACGATCTGGATCACTATTTCGCACCGGATATCGAGGCGATCGCGAAGCAGGTTGTCAGCGGCGAGATCGCGAAACATTGCCCGCTTGCGTTTGCTTCGGAAACATCAACCCACGTTTAACCGGACGCTACACGCCCAGCATGAGCACGCCCGCGTATCAGGAAATCAAGGATCACATTCTCACGCGCATTCATGCGGGGGAGTGGAAGGAAGGCGATCAGGTGCCTTCCGAAAACGAACTGGCGCGCGAGTTCAAAGTCGCGCGCATGACCGTTAATCGCGCGTTGCGCGAGCTGACCGCCGAGCAGATCCTGACACGCGTACAGGGCGCCGGCACGTTCGTGGCGCAGCCAAAATACGCGTCCACGCTCGTGGAAATTCGCAGCATCTCCGACGAAATCACGGGGCGCGGCCACGTGCATCGGGCAGAAGTGATGCACTTGGGCGCGTCCATACTCGACGAACGTCTCGCGCTGGAGATGCAGCTCACCGAGGGCAGCCCCGTATTTCATTCGCGGGTGCTGCACTTTGAAAACGATTTGCCGATCCAGTTGGAAGAGCGCTGGGTTAATCCCGCGCTCGCGCCGGAGTACGCGCGTCAGGATTTCACCAGGATCACGCCGAATCAATACCTGATGGTCGCCGCGCCTTTGCAGCGCGTTGAATATCGGATTGAAGCGGCGCTTCCCGATGAAAGCACCTGCCTCGCGCTTTCGATGAAAGCGGGCGAGCCGTGCCTCATGCTGCATCGGCGGACGTGGTCGCGGGACGCGGTGGCGTCGGTGGCGAACCTCTGGCATCCCGGCGATCGATATCAATTCACGGGCCATTTCTAGACCCGTTACTCGTGCTGGCATTTGCGCTGGACCCTCCCCGGGTCCAGTTGAATTCTTGTGGAAACCGCATTACAGCTCGCTGTATTGCAGGTTGATTCCGCATTCGGAAGGGTATCTCGCGCTATTTCAGTAATAAATTCCGAATACATCCCCTCAATTCCGCTTTGCCGGCCATTCCGGCTCGATTGTTGCGATCTCAACAATGATGTTTCGCGTAAATAAGGGTTTTCCCTCACGGTTTCGAAGCATAGACTTCTTACATCCGAAACAAATCAGCAAACGCTTATATCGGCCTGAGATTGTTTCGAGACCACAAACAAAATACCGGAGGTTTCACCATGTTCAAGTCACTTATTCCCGCAGTTGTTATCGTGTCGGCATTGGCAGCTCCGACGTTCGCATTTGCGCAAAGCACTGACACCAACGGCCCGCTGACGCGTGCTGAAGTCAAGGCGCAACTGATTCAACTGGAAAAGGCGGGGTATAACCCGGCCGGCGACCAAGTCAACTACCCGGCGAACATCCAGGCCGCTCAGGCTCGTGTAGATGCACAAAACGGTCAGGCAGCAACGGCGTATGGTCCTTCGACCAGCGGCACCTCGGCAGTGGGCGTTCGTAGCTCGGCTGCACCGGCGCAAAACGCTCCCGGTTCGGTGTTCTTCGGTCACTAATCGGACCGAGCCGACGCTGAGAAGTTTGAAGTGGACCTGACCGGATCAGGTTCGGCGCAACACCCGATTGAATGACGGTTTGTTCTTTTGGGTATCGCGCCAAATGAAAAACTCGCCCCCCGCACGAAAGCGGCTGGCGAGTTTTTTTTGGTCATCGAAACAACTGCGGTTACTTCGGTGACTTCGCGCCACATGCCCGGATCACGAGCTTGACCACTTCCTCGGTCGACGCATCGAAGGCTTTCTGCGAAAGCGCGCGTTTGCCTTTCAACGCCCGGATCTGCGCGTCAAAATCCGCGTAGTGCTGTGTTGTTGCCCAGATCATGAACATCAGCGTCTGCGCGTCCACAGGCGCGAGCAGGCCACGCGCAATCCAACCATCGATCACGATCACCCGCGTTTCAAGCCACGGCTTGACGCGCTCGTTCAAGATGTCCTGCATGTGCACCGCGCCGTGAATGATCTCGCTCGCCCACACCTTCGAGCCGAGCGGGCGACGCCGCGACAATTCCATTTTCGTGCGTACGTACCCCCCGATTGCTTCGACCGGGTCATCGCTGGACTCGAAGGTATCGGCGGCACGATGCCAGTCTTCGAACAAGTCCTCAAGCACGCGCCGATAAAGCGCCAGCTTGGTCGGAAAGTAATAATGCAGGTTAGCTTTCGGCAGACCTGCACGTTCCGCGATCATCGCGGTACTCGCGCCTTCGAGTCCACGCTCGGCAAACACGGCCTCCGCGCACGCTAAAAGATGCGCTTCATTGGTCTCACGAATGTGTGCCTTGCGCCGCCGCAATGGAACGGGCGCAACGTCGTTTTTCGTTGCCTCGGCTGTCGCTTCGTCATCTCTCATTGTTGTCCTTGCATGGCGCTGTGCGCCTTCTCCATCTTGATCGCGCCTCATTCTATGCGCTTTGACGCCACCGTTGCATAGCCAGCCGTTCGACTTTCCCAAGGCTCTGCTGCATTGCAATGGCACGCTTCTCGCTATGCTTTTACTCTAATCGGAAACCTCGAAAGACGTTGATTTGCAAATATTAATCGGCTACAACCTGTCCAGTTGGACAGGATTTGAAAGGCGGTGAAGGGTGGCCGATTCACCGTGATGAAACGGCGAACGTGAATGGACAAACATTGCACCGCTGCCGTGCGTCGGCTCCCCAAAAGCCGACGCCAATGCACCAGATTCGTATTAGACAAAACCCTAAGTCAAGCAATATGCAAGGAGAACGCGAAATGGACGCGGTAACGGATTCAGCGCTGGATACGTCGATCAGAGTCAATGGCAAGCGTCTCTGGGACAGCCTCATGACGATGGCGAAAATTGGCGCGACACCAAAGGGTGGCGTGTGCCGGTTGGCGCTCACCGATCTCGATCGCGAGGGTCGCGACCTGATCGTCAGTTGGGCGAAGGAAGCGGGTTGCACGGTCAAGGTGGATCAGATGGGCAATGTGTTCATGCGTCGTGCCGGGCGCAATGCAGATGCCGCGCCGGTCATGACGGGTTCGCACGCGGACTCGCAACCCACAGGCGGCCGCTTTGATGGCATCTACGGCATTCTGGGCGGCATCGAAGTGATTCGCTCGCTCAATGATCGTGGCATTGAGACCGAACATCCGGTGGAAGTCGTGATCTGGACCAACGAGGAAGGCTCGCGTTTCGCGCCTGCCATGGTCGCGTCCGGCGTGTTCGCCGGCGAGTTCACACTCGACTACGGGTTGTCCCGCAAGGACATGGATGGCAAGACGATCGGCGAGGAACTCAAGCGCATTGGCTATGCCGGCGATGAGCCATGCGGCGGCCGCAAACTGCACGCGGCGTTCGAACTGCACATCGAACAAGGGCCGATTCTTGAAGCGGAGAACATGACGATTGGCGTGGTCACGGACGCGCAAGGGCAGCGCTGGTACGAGATCACGCTGACCGGGCAGGAAGCGCATGCGGGTCCTACGCCCATGCCGCGTCGTCGCGATGCGTTGCTCGGCGCGTCGCGGGTGGTCGAGCTGGTTAACCGCATTGGGCTCGATCATGCGCCGCTGGCGTGCGCGACGGTCGGCATGATGCAAGTGCATCCGAACTCGCGCAACGTGATTCCTGGCAGGGTGTTTTTCACTGTCGATTTCCGTCATCCCGACGACGCGGTGCTCGCAAAAATGGACGCCGCATTGCGTGCGGGCGTGGAGAAAATCGCGAGCGCTTCGGGGCTCGAAACCCAGCTTGAACAGATTTTCTATTACGCGCCTATCGCTTTCGACGCTGCGTGCGTGAAGTCCGTACGCGCCGCCGCCGAACGCTTTGGTTATGCGCATCGGGACATAGTCTCGGGCGCAGGACACGACGCGTGTTACCTCTCGAGGGTCGCGCCCACGTCGATGGTCTTCGTGCCTTGCGTCGACGGAATCAGTCATAACGAGATCGAGGATGCCTCGGAGGAGTGGATCGAGGCGGGCGCAAACGTGCTGCTACACGCCATGCTCGAACGCGCGGGGCGCTAACGTTGAGTCCGAGTTGGTTTTAGTCGCAAGACCATTCGCTTCCTCACTTCGAAAGGAACGTGTATGACCATGAAGCACATTGGCGATATAGCATCGGGCCGGCTGTCGCAAGAACAATTGTCGTGTCAGTTTTCAGATGTGGCGCCTTTGCTTAATGCCACCGCGGCGGCTGCAGCGTCGAGCCGTTGCCACTACTGCTACGACGCGCCGTGCATCAACGCGTGCCCCACAAAAATAGATATTCCCAGCTTCATTCGCAAGATTAGTAACGGCAACATGAAGGGCGCGGCCGTGGACATCTTGTCGGCCAATCCCCTTGGCGGCGCATGCGCACGCGTGTGCCCGACTGAAATTCTTTGCGAGGGAGCCTGCGTCAGAAATCATCAGGATGACAAAGCAGTCCAGATCGGTGCGTTGCAACGTCACGCCACCGACTGGGCGATGGCACGCGGCCAGCCGCTCTTCAAACGTGCGGCGGATACCGGACGTCATGTGGCAGTGGTTGGCGCGGGGCCAGCGGGGCTGGCCTGTGCACATCGTCTGGCGCTCGACGGCCACCGGGTCACGCTCTTCGACGCCCGGCCCAAGCCCGGCGGCCTGAATGAATATGGCATCGCGGCGTACAAGGTGGTCGAGGATTTCGCGCAACGCGAAGTGGAGTGGCTGTACTCGGTGGGGGGTATTGAGGTGAAGAACGACGTGATGCTCGGCCGCGATCTGACGCTGAGTGATCTGCGAAAGCAGCATAACGCCGTGTTCCTTGCCATCGGTCTGGGCGGTGTGCGCGCGCTGGAACTCGAAGGCGAGACGTTGCAAGGGGTGTACAACGCGGTCGATTTCATCGAGCAGGTGCGTCAGGCGGATGCGCTCGCAAGCGTGCCGGTGGGGCGTCGCGTGGTGGTGATCGGCGGCGGCAACACGGCTATCGATGCAGCGGTGCAAAGCCGCAAGCTGGGTGCTGAAACGGTCACGATGGTATATCGCCGGGGTGTGGAGAACATGGGCGCGACGTGGGCCGAACGGGAATTCGCGCAGACCAATGGCGTGACGATCATCACGCATGCAAAGCCGGTGCGTTTAACCGACGCAGGCGGCCAGGTTACGGGCGTTGAGTTCGAAACTCCCGAGGGCGAACGCTACGTCATTGAAGCCGACATGGTGCTGAAGGCGATTGGGCAAACCCTCGCGCCAGACGGTCTTGAGAGCGACATGCTTACGCTCGACGGCAGCCGTATCGCGGTGGATTCGAGTGGCCGTACATCGCTCGACACCGTCTGGGCCGGCGGTGACTGCGCGGCGACCGGCGGCCTCGACCTGACGGTGCAGGCGGTGCAGGACGGCAAGATTGCGGCCGAGTCCATCCACGCGTTCTTCGCGGCAACGGCCATCAAGGCCGCATAAAAAATCCACGATCCCACAATAAGGGAGCCAGCTCATGGCCGATCTTCGCAATACGTTTGCCGGTATCAAATCGCCGAATCCTTTTTGGCTCGCATCCGCACCGCCCACCGATAAAGCCTACAACGTCAATCGTGCCTTCGAAGCGGGTTGGGGCGGCGTTGTATGGAAAACGCTGGGCCTCGATCCGCATGTGGTGAATGTGAGCTCACGTTATGGCGCGGTGCAATGGAATGGCCAGCGCATCGCAGGACTGAACAATATTGAACTGATCACTGATCGTCCACTCGACATCAACCTGAAAGAAATCACCGAGGTCAAGCGCGACTGGCCGGACCGCGCGCTGATCGTCTCGCTGATGGTGCCGTGCAACGAACGCGACTGGAAATGGATCTTGCCGCTGGTGGAGGACACCGGCGCCGATGGCGTCGAACTGAATTTCGGTTGCCCGCACGGCATGAGCGAACGCGGCATGGGTGCGGCGGTCGGCCAGGTGCCCGAATACGTTGAGATGGTCACGCGCTGGGTGAAGGAAGGCACGAAGCTGCCGTGCATCGTCAAGCTGACGCCGAATATCAGCGACATCCGCACCGGTTCGCGCGCGGCTTACAAAGGCGGTGCGGACGCGGTCTCGCTGATCAACACCATCAATTCGATTGTCGCGGTCGACCTGGATCTCATGGCGCCGATGCCGACAGTCGACGGCAAGGGGACGCATGGGGGATACTGCGGCCCGGCAGTCAAACCGATCGCACTGAACATGGTCGCGGAGATTGCGCGGGACGTGGAAACGCCTGGTTTGCCGATCTCCGGAATCGGCGGCATTTCGTCATGGCGCGATGCGGCCGAGTTCATGGTGCTGGGCGCAGGCAACGTGCAAGTCTGCACGGCGGCCATGCACTATGGCTTTCGCATTGTCTCTGACCTCGCGGACGGTCTCTCGAACTGGATGGATGAAAAAGGCTACGCCACGCTCGACGATATCCGCGGACGGGCCGTACAGAACGTGACTGACTGGAAGTACTTGAATCTGAAGTACGACATCAAGGCGCGTATCGATCAGGATAAGTGTATTGAGTGCGGGCTTTGCCATATCGCTTGCGAAGATACGGCGCATCAGGCGATCATGCGCGAGAAGGACGGCAAGCGGCATTTTGAAGTCATCGATTCGGAATGCGTCGGGTGCAATTTATGCATGCATGTGTGTCCGGTCGAGCAATGCATCACGATGGAACGCGTGGATGCCGGTGAATATGCGAACTGGACGACCCATCCGAACAATCCCGCACGCGTGGACGCCGACGTTGAAGAAAGCGTGAAGGCCGCCTAGAGTTGAAAACCCGTAGCAAACGCTAACGATAAAAGTCCCCCGGCGTTCGACGCCCGACCTGGAATCACAGCCTGACATACAGCTTGATCCGCGGGCGCGGACCGCAACGATCTGAGGAGATCAACCTGATGAAGCAGCCAGCGCATTCTGTCGACCCGCAGTTCGCGGCCGGCGCCAGCAGCAGTCTATATAACGACGACCTGGCGCCAACCACGGCCGCGCAACGGACGTGGAAGTGGTATCACTTTGCCGCGCTGTGGGTCGGCATGGTGATGAATATTGCGTCGTACATGCTCGCGGCCGGGCTCACTGAGGAGGGCATGTCGCCGTGGCAGGCGGTGCTGACCGTGCTGCTCGGTAACATGATCGTGCTCGTGCCCATGCTGCTGGTCGGGCATGCCGGCGCAAAGCATGGCATTCCCTACGCAGTGCTGGTGCGCTCGTCGTTCGGTACGAAAGGCGCAAGGCTGCCCGCGTTGCTGCGCGCGGTGGTGGCGTGCGGATGGTATGGCATCCAGACCTGGCTCGGCGGCAGTGCGATCTATACGTTGATCAATATTCTCGCCGGTAATACGACGCATGGCGCACCGTTACCCTTCCTCGATATCTCGCTCGGGCAGCTCGCGTGTTTCCTGTTTTTCTGGCTGATCCAGGTCTATTTCATCTTGCGCGGTACCGACTCCATCCGTTTCCTTGAAAGCTGGTCCGCGCCGATCAAGATCATCATGTGCCTCGCGCTCGTCTGGTGGGCGACGTCGAAGGCGGGCGGTGTCGGTGCGATGCTCGCACAGCCTTCGCAGTTCGTGGCCGGCGGCAAGAAAGAAGGTTTGTTCTGGGCAACCTTCTGGCCGGGTCTGACAGCCATGGTCGGGTTCTGGGCCACGCTCGCGTTGAACATTCCGGACTTCACGCGCTTTGCGCGTTCGCAGAAGGACCAGATCATCGGGCAATCGATCGGCCTGCCGGCGCCCATGGCGCTGCTGTCCGTGATCTCGGTCGTGGTGACCTCGGCAACCGTGGTGATCTACGGCAAGGCGATCTGGGATCCTATCGACTTGACCAGCCGCATGACGGGCATTGGCGTAGGTGTGGCGCTTGTGATCCTGACGCTCGACACCATGAGCTGTAATCTTGCCGCTAACCTCGTGGGTCCGGCTTATGACTTTTCGAGCCTTTGGCCGAAGGGAATTTCTTATCGCGTGGGCGGGATGATTACGGCGTTCATCGCTATTGTGATGATGCCGTGGAAGATCCTGGCGACCACGCAAGGCTACATTTTTACATGGCTCGTGGGTTACTCGGCGCTACTCGGACCCGTGGCGGGCATTCTCATGGTCGACTACTTCCTGATCCGCGGCACGCGCCTGAATACGCGCGAACTCTTTAATGAGAATGGCGAATACAGCTATACGGGTGGCTGGAACATGGCTGCGGTGGTCGCGTTGCTCGTGGGCGTATTGCCCAACTTGCCCGGCTTCCTGCATACAGCATTTCCTGCTGCGTTTCCGAACGTACCCGCATTCTTCAACACGCTTTACACCTATGCATGGTTCGTGGGCCTCGCGCTCGCATCGATTGTTTATGGCGCATGGATGAAGATGGGCAAGCGCCCGACGGCGCGAATTGCCAGCGCCTGATTTCTCTTGGGAGACAAGCAAGATGACGATCCTGATTCGCGGCGGCACGGTGATTGACGCGGACCGTACCTATCGAGCGGACGTGTTGTGCGCCGACCCGAAGGACGGTGGCACGATCCTGCAGATCGGCCTCGATCTCGAGGTTCCTGCGGGGACTGAAACGATCGATGCGTCGGGCCAGTATGTGATGCCCGGCGGTATCGATCCGCATACGCACATGGAGTTGCCGTTCATGGGCACCACGGCGAGCGATGACTTCTATACGGGCACGGCGGCGGGCTTGTCGGGCGGCACGACAAGCATTATCGATTTCGTGATTCCGAGTCCGAAGCAGCCGCTGATGGAAGCGTTTCACGAGTGGCGCGGCTGGGCGGAGAAGGCATCGGCCGACTACGGTTTTCATGTGGCGGTGACGTGGTGGGACGAGTCGGTGTACCGCGACATGGGCACGCTCGTGCATGATCATGGCGTGTCCAGTTTCAAGCACTTCATGGCGTATAAAAACGCCATCATGGCCGACGATGAAGTCCTCGTGAACAGCTTCGCGCGATCATTGGAATTGGGCGCACTGCCCACCGTACATGCCGAAAATGGCGAGCTCGTGTTCCAGCTTCAAAAGCAATTGCTCGCGAAAGGTTTCACTGGGCCGGAAGCGCATCCGTTGTCGCGACCGCCTGAAGTGGAAGGCGAAGCGGCGAATCGCGCGATCAGGATTGCGCAGGTGCTGGGCGTGCCTATCTATATTGTGCATGTGTCGTCGAAAGATGCTGTCGATGTCATCACGCGTGCACGCAGCGAAGGTCAGCGCGTGTTTGCTGAAGTCTTGCCGGGGCACCTGGTGATCGATGAATCGGTCTATAGCGACCCTGACTGGACGAGGGCCGCTGCGCACGTGATGAGCCCGCCTTTCCGTACCAGCGAGCATCGGGAGGCGTTGTGGCGTGGTTTGCAATCCGGACAACTGCACACCACAGCCACTGACCACTGCGTATTTTGCGCATCGCAGAAAGCCATGGGCCGCGAGGACTTCACGCGCATCCCCAACGGTTGCGGCGGGGTGGAAGATCGCATGTCGATCCTCTGGCACCATGGCGTGAATAAAGGACGGTTGACCCCGAATGAGTTCGTGCGCGTGACCTCCACCAATGCCGCACAGATTTTTAATCTGTTCCCGCGCAAGGGCGCGGTCCAGGTGGGAGCGGATGCCGACCTCGTTGTGTGGGACCCGGCCGCGACCAGAACGATCTCGGTCAAGACCCATCACCAGAAGGTGGATTTCAACGTGTTCGAAGGCATGACCGTGCAGGGCGTGGCGACTCATACGCTCACGCGTGGCGCGCATGCATGGGCAGACGGCGACCTGCGCGCAGTGCGAGGCGCGGGGCAATATTTGAAGCGTCCGCCAAACGGTGCTTACTTCGATGCCACCCGGATTGCGAACCAGTTGAAGGAACCGCATCCAATCCATCGTGCAGGTGACAAGGTCGTGAAGGCGGCTTGAGGTCTGTGGCAGTGTCACAACGAACCGGCGCTTGATGCGCCGGTTTTGTTTAGACGGTCGCTTCGTCGCGCGTCAGGGCTTTAGCTTCCCGGCAAGCATTGATCTTCTCCACAACATGCGCAGCGTCTCGCGCGACGCCCGAGAAGCGGCCCGATCCCCATGTGTGCAACCACGGCAAGCCGACAAAGTAGAGCCCGTCCAGCGGCGTCAGGCCACGCGTGTGCGCAGGATAACCGCGGCCGTTGAAAATGGGGGCATCGAGCCAACTGAAGTCCGGCGTGAAGCCAATACACCACACGATCGACCCTATTCTGCTCGCTTGCAGATCGAGCGTGCTGCGTTCTTCCGCGGGCGACCACATGGGTTCGTAGCGCGATCCCGGCGGAGCATCAATTCCATTTTTTTCGATGTACGCATCGATGCCCGCGTTGATGCCGTTGAAGGTCTTGTCAGCGCTGTCGAGATTCTCGGTCAGGTTGGGCGCGAAATGCAGTACGCCGTCTTGCAGATCCTGAAGCCGGCCGTACAGTTCCATGCCTTCGGCCGCAAACTTGCGCAGATCAATATCGCGGCCGCCATCACGGCCGGTCACATAGTGATTGGTATTGTCGCGGACACCTTCGCGCAGCGGATGCTGATCGACAGGCATGTCGTAATACTTCATGTCGGCGAGCCAGTCGACGACATCGCGGCCGCGATAAAAGCGCGCACAACGTGGCGCCTCGCCGACTGCAAGGATCACCTTGCGTCCGGCCAGATGCAGGTCTTCCGCGATCTGCGCGCCCGATTGCCCCGACCCGACGACCAGCACCGCGCCCTCGGGCAAAGCCTGCGGGTTGCGATATTCCGACGACTGGATCTGATTAATGGAGCGCGGCAAGCGTTCAGCCATGCGCGGCACGATAGGCATGTGATAACCGCCCGATGCGACCACGACCTGGTCTGCCGTGAAGTGCCCCTGGCTCGTGGACACACTGAAACCGCCTTCACTGTTACGCGCAACCCGCTGCACTTCCACGTGCTCGATCACGGGGGCATTGACGGTTCTAATGAAGCCATCGAGATACTCGATGATTTCGTCCTTTCTCATGAAACCGTTCGGATCGTCGCCCGTATAAGGGTAGCCGGGCAGCGCGCATTGCCAGTTGGGCGTGACGAGGCAGAACGCGTCCCAGCGTTGTGTGCGCCATGTATGCGTGACGGTGTTTTTTTCCAGCACGAGATGGTCGATCCCTGCTTGCTTCAGGTAGTAGCTAACCGACAATCCCGCCTGACCGCCGCCTACCACGATCACGCTGGCGTGCGTTGTGTTGCCCGATGTTGTCGACATGATTCGTCCTTTCGAAAAGAGTGGCGCTCAGACGAGCGCGATGACCTTGACCTTCGCGTCCGGCTCTCCGATAAATCGTTCGGCTTCCACTTCAATCTTCGCTAGCTGGTCCATCGCCGCCGAGCATGCAAAGCCGTACTTTTCGCGCACGCGTTCGGAGGCAATATTCAACGCTTCACGGGCGCGCGAGACGAAGTCATCGACGGGATAATCTTCTCCAGGCGTAAAGAAATCGCTGACCACTTGCGAGGGCGAATAACAATTTGCTTCGCTGTTATCGGGCCACTGGATTCGAAAATGCATGACCGGCATGACGGGTTCCTAAAATGTTGGAAGAGAGCGGCTTGCAAGCAAGGCGCTATAAATGTCGAGATGTTTTCGTGCCGATGTTTGCCAGCTCATGCGATCGAGCAGCGCGGGCACGGCGTGATTGAAATCGGTTCGATGACGGCCGTCGATCACGTTTTCGAGCGCAGAAGCTATTGAGGCGGGATCGGTGGGCGTGGCCCAGCAGCACAGTGCGTTGTCCAGATATTCGGTAAACGGTGCAATGTTCGAGGCCACGACTGGCGTGCCGCATGCAAGCGCTTCGAGCACGACGAGGCCGAATCCTTCGCGCAGAGAAACCATGGCGAGGACATCGGCGCAACGAAAAAGTGCCGGCATGTCGGCGTCGTCGAGCGGGCCGGTGATGGTTACCGCTTCCGAGAGGCCGTACTCGGCCACGCGTTCCATGACGGCACGCGCGTAAGCGTCGTGATCGAGCAGGCTTGCACCGCCCGCGATCACCAGACGCGCACGGGGATGATGTTCGACCAGTTCGGCAAATGCTTCGAGCAGGCCCAGTGTGTTCTTGCGTGCTTCAATACCACCGACTGCAAGCACGATCGGCCCGGTGCCATCGATACCAAGGCGCTGCCGCAATCTTTCATCGTGAAGCGTACGCTGCGTCGAATAGCGTTTCAGATCGACGCCGTTTGACACAGTCGCCGCTTCGATGCCGTGGGTATCGCGCATCTCGCGCGTCCACACTTCACTCACACACAGCACACGGTCCGCGTCGCGCCATGCACGCCTTTGCCACGCGGCGAGGCGCGGGTTGTCAAAGTGATCCAGATGATGCACTGTCCGCACAAAACCTGCTATCTCACCTTCCGCCGTTAGCTCGGCAAGCGCGTTCCCACTGATGCTGTCCTGTGCGTGCAGCACGTCGAAGCTTCGAGGATCGCAGGCTTTGACGCTGGCTTTGAGCGCGCGCAGCCGCGCGTCGACGAGGGCGACCGTGTTTTGCTGCGAACCTTCGATAGTGGCAAGAATCACGCGGCATGGCGGCTCCCTGAAGAGCGTTTCTCCGGCTGCGGCCGGCGCGAAAAGGGTCACCTCGTGGCCTTCGTCAACCAGCGCGCTCGCGAGTTCGAGTGCATGCACCACGCCGCCGCGCGGATTGACCGAGTGCGTGGTGAGGGCAATCCGCATCGCCGTGTGTGCCATGTCCGGCTCCCTTATCTTCCGACGATGAACGCGTCATCGTTGAAGTTCCAAAGCTCGGCCGATTCGCTGCCTTCGTGCAGCACCACTTTGCGCGACGCGTCGACCGTACCGATCACCGCACATGCCAGTTCACGTTCAACGAACAACCGCTCTACCTGGGCCGCGTGTTCTTCGCGCACGGACATCACGAAGCCAAAGCTGGGGAACGCGCTTAACCAGCGCAGCCGATCGTGTCCGGGCGGCGAGGGCAGACGCGAAAGATCAATGCTTGCACCCATGCTTGAGCATTCGAGCAGCATCAGCGCGGTGCCGAGTGCGCCGGCCATGCTGATGTCCTTGGCGGCGTCGCAAAGACCGCTTTCGGCGAGCATAGGCAGTAATTCGAGGTCGGCGCGCAAGCGTGCGGCGGGTGCGCCAACCGACGCATTCCAGAACGGATACGGATCTTCAAACGCGCCACGCAAATCGACCGCCATCATCAGGCGGTCGCCAGGACGAGCATTGAAACTGGACAGCAGTTTGTTTGCGCGCCCAAGAATGGCCACTGCAAGTTGGGCCTGATCGCTGCGCGTATTGCTATGACCGCCGACGATCGGCACGCCGTATACGGACGATGCCGCCGCCATGCCCGCAAGCACATCGTCAGCCGCATGCAAGCCGTTGCTCCAGAGGGCGTCGACAACAGCGATCGGGCGGCCGCCCATTGCGTAGATGTCGCTGACGTTGACCATCACGCTGCTATAGCCCGCGAACCAGGGCATGTCGCGCACGAAGTCGCTGACCAAGCCTTCGATGGCGAAGAGCAAGTGAGAGTCCCCGTCGGCAATGGCCGCGCAGTCGTCGCCCATGGCGACCGAGTCGCTCGAGTCGTTACTCGGGACATACCGGGCAAGCGACGACATCACGCCTGCAATATCCGTCTTGTGGCGAAAGCCGCGCGTTTCCCTTAGCGCAGCGACGAGGTCCGTCACTGTCATGACGTGCTCCGTGCGGGCGAATACTGCGTCATGAA
The DNA here is from genome assembly GCF_028292365.1 of Caballeronia sp. Classification (GTDB taxonomy): domain Bacteria; phylum Pseudomonadota; class Gammaproteobacteria; order Burkholderiales; family Burkholderiaceae; genus Caballeronia. The sequence goes on along the minus strand of NZ_JAQGMM010000445.1, from coordinate 473 downwards.
GCCGCTTTGCGGCGTCATGCAAGGCGGGTAGAACGCAAGATCCGCCTGCATCAGATGATGCGGCCGGCCATGCATGAGTTCTTCGGAGAGCGTGGTCCAGTGCAGCGCATGAAACAATGCCGCGTTTTGGCTCTGCACATGCGCGAGGAAAGTTGTGCAGCCAAGCGCATGCGCGCTGCTCACTGCAAGCTTGATCAGCGTTGCGCCAAGCTTTCCATGCCGCCGAAACGCGGCATGCACCGCGAGCCGTGAGCCGGCCCACACGCCCGGTTCATCCTCGTGAATGCGCACCGTACCAACGACCTGCTCAGGCATCCCGCCGATACAACTCACCGCCACAATCAGTTGCGCGCGCTCATCGATTTCATCGCGGTCATCGCCGATAAAAATCCCTTGCTCGATGCAGAACACCGCGCGCCGCAGCTTATACGCTTCGTTCGCTTCCCACGGCAGCGTGGTCCACTTGATCGTGT
>NZ_JAQGMM010000519.1 GCF_028292365.1 Caballeronia sp. | reverse complement strand
CGATTGCCAGCGTGTTGCGCCGGCCGATCTTGTCGCCAATCCAGCCGTGGCTCAGGTATCCGCAATAACCGATCACGTTCGACAGCACCAGAATCAACAACGAGTTCTCGAACGACACGTTATGCACACGTGTCAGCACTGTGGTGCCGAGCACGCTGAACACCTGGATCGCCGACCAGTTCAGCAGGATGCCGCCGCCGAGCACTAGCGTCGCGCGCAGTGACGTGCCGCGAAACGCTTCACCGAGACCCGCGCGGCTGTGCTGCTCGTAGTCCACCCGATGTTCGCCCGCAAGCGAGCGAGCCGCGCTGTCGTTGCCTCCTTCGCGCAGGGTCTTGATACGCTTGTGCAGCAGAAATTGCGGGCTTTCCTTCAGGCGCCGTGTCATGAAGAAGATGACGATCGCCGGAAACGTCGCGAAGATAAAACATCCCTGCAAGCCAATGCGCGGCAGCAACAGCTCGGTCAAGCCGGATGCGATCAGCGCGCCGATCGGCCAGCCGCCCTGGACCAGGCTATAAATAAATCCCTTGTTGCGATTCAGACGCGGATCGTTCGCAGCCGAATACAGTTCGTTAAGGTAGGTCGCATTGACCGTTTCCTCGGCATAGCCCAGTCCCGAGAGCGAGCGGATCAGCACGAGCGGCCACTGCCCGAGCGCACCACCGACAACAGTCAGCCCTGAACATAACGCTGCGCCCGCCACCGTCCAAAGGAGACCCGCCTTGCGTCCGGCGCGATCGAGCACCGGTCCGATTGCGAACGCAATCACCGCTGTCCCGATGGCGACAAACGTCGCAATCTCCGCCTGCATGGGCGCATCCCATCCGTAGTGCTTGCCAATCTCCGGCAACAGGGTGCCGAACAAAATGAAGTCATAGACGGCGAACACCCAGGCAAAGAACGCCACGATGGTTGCGCGTTTTACATCGACGGGGAGAATCTTTTCAAGCACAAAGCCGGACGCAGCGAGCGGATTTTCTTTCATCATTGCTCTCCCAGAGAGGTGGCGGACAGGGGTTTATTTCTTATTTCCCACGCGGATGGCGGGCGAGGAAGTCATCGGCAATTTGATCGCAGGTGCAGAACCGCACGCCCTCATGCGAGCGGAAATACTCGATCAGCCGTTCAAGCATCAACAGCACTTGCGGGCGGCCGGAGACATCGGGGTGAATCGTGATCGGGAACACCGCGTAGTCGTCGTGCTCGCGATACACCCAGTCGAACTGATCGCGCCACATCTGTTCAATGTCACGCGGATTCACGAAGCCATGGCTGTTGGGCGACTTCTTGATGAACATCATGGGCGGCAGGTCGTCGAGATACCAGTTGGCGGGAATCTCGACAAGATCGGTTTCGTGGCCGCGCACGAGCGGCTTCATCCACGCGCTCGGATGTTTGCTGTAATCGATCTTGGTCCAGGTGTCGCCCACGCGCACGTAGTACGGATGGAAGTCGTTGTGCATCAGGCTGTGGTCGTACTTGATGCCCTTCTTCACCAGCAATTCATTCGATACCGGGCTGAACTCCCACCACGGCGCCACGTAACCGGTCGGGCGACGCCCCGACAATTGCGTGACCAGTTCGATGCTGCGGTCGAGCACCGCTTCTTCCTGCTCCGGCGTCATCGCAATCGGGTTCTCATGGCTGTAGCCGTGAATGCCGATCTCGTGACCAGCGTCTGCTACCGCCTTCATCTGCTCGGGAAACGTTTCGATCGAATGGCCGGGGATAAACCAGGTCGTCGTGATCTTTTCACGCTCGAAAAGTTTGAGCAGCCGCATTGATCCGACTTCGCCGGCGAACAGGCCGCGCGAGATGTCATCGGGTGAATCTTCACCGCTGTACGAACCGAGCCAGCCCGCGACGGCGTCCACGTCAATGCCGAATGCCACCAGAATTTCCTTGGCCATCTTTGTTTCTCCTTCGGTTAAAAGTGCAGCGAATGGTGGGTGAGAAGCGCGTGCGGGTGGTGTCAACGCACGGCTGCTTCGAGCGCCGCGGCAATGCGCAGCAGCGCGTTGTCGTCACCTTGGACGCGCATCAGTTGTGCGCTTGTCGGCAGGCCGTCCACGTCGACACCGGACGGCATCGCGACAGCGGGGGTATCGAGGAAACTGCCCAGCATGGTCATTGCGAGCGTCTGCAGGTTCACTCGCGCGAACAAGTCGGGATCGGCTTCGAGTGGCGCGAGTACGGGTGCGACGTGCGGGGTGGTGGGCATGACGAGGGTTGCGCCGGCGGTTTCGTTGGCAAACGTCTCGATTAATTCGCGGCGTCGCGCGAGGAGTTGAGCCAGACGGTCGGACGGAACTGCGCGATTCGCTTCAAGGCGGACCCGCACACGCGGATCGATTCGCGCGGCATCCGGTGAATCGAGTAACGCGCGATGCATCGCAAACGCTTCGAGTCCACCGAGCCAACCTTGATCGCGGATCAGATCGCGTACGGCGGCGAGCACGGCAAGCGGCTTTCGCTCGATCACCGCGCCCGCCTGTTCCAGACGCGCGACGAAACGTTCGAAGTTTTCCGCGACAGCCGGCGTCACCGCGTAACGCTCGAACAGATCCGGATCGACGATAAAACGCGCCCCCGTTAACGCGGCGGCATCGGTGGGCGATGGCGGTTGGATTGCACGCACGGCAGCATCGAAGGCGATGCAGTCGATCACGTTCGCGGCGAGCGGCCCGCATGTATCGAGCGTCGGCGACAACGCGACCATGCCGTCGCGCGAGTAGCGCGCTCCACTGGCGCGATAACCGGTGAGACCGTTGAACCCGCTCGGCACGCGGATCGAGCCGCCAGTGTCGGTCCCGATCGCAATAGGCACGATGCCCGCAGCAACCGCGACCGCCGCGCCAGATGAAGAACCGCCGGGTGCGCGTCGGCCACCATCGAGCGCAAGGTTGGTCGCCGTGCCGAAGTGCGGGTTGAGGCCAAGCCCCGAGAACGCAAATTCGCTCAAGCCCGTCTTGCCGATGCACACCATGCCGGCGCGCGTGCCGGCTGCCACTAACGGTGCATCCCTGGTGGCGGGCGGGTGTTCAGCGAATACGGCAGACCCGGCCGTGGTGAGCGTGCCAGCTATATCGAAGAGATCTTTCCACGCGACCGGCACGCCATCGAGCGCGCTCAGGGGCCGGCCATCACGCCAGCGGCGCGCCGACGCAACCGCTTCGAGCCGCGCGCGTTCCGCCGTGACCGTGAGAAATACAGTGGGCGCTGCGAGCGCTTTCGACAGCGCGGCTTGTGCCACCTCGACGGGATCGGCCTCGCCAGTCGCATAAGCACGCGACAGTGCAGCGGCGGTGATAGGGGAAATGGACATCAGTTCTCGGTTCGTCTGAGTTATAAATGTATGTCGTCAACAACATTCATTTTTATTAGACGAGGCCAAAAACGGATCGAATAGAGGGGGTTTACCCTTGTTCTTAGTTTTGTGAAGGAGAGAGAAGACGCGCGACGTTATCCATCGCTCCGTGGGAGCGAAGGCGTGATGGTCGCGTTGGGATAGGTATAAAGAGATGCCGCAATTGATGGTCCGGCGGGCTAACCGCCTTGACGGCTATGCCGGAAGGTCAATATCGGCCAATGACAGGACGGTGCACCGGTAGCAATCGTGAACTGGCGCGATAAGTTGTCCGGAGCTTGATGTTTGAAACTTGCCGATCGAGGTTGATCCCTCTACGCGTCCACTGTCCGTGCACTCAGGATGCGCGATAGATTAATTTCAATCCAGTCCGCCAGTGACGTGACCTGGCGCGCGACCTCCTCGCCCAGCGGCGTCAGCCGATAGTCCACATGCGGCGGTACTTCGTCATACGCAGTGCGGATCACGAAGCCATCGGCTGCCAGCCACTGCAGCGTCTGCGCGAGCATCTTTTCGCTCACGCCATCCACCTTCCGGCGCAGATCGCTGAAACGGCAAGTCTGGTCGAGCAGCACCATCAACACGAGAACGCCCCATCGACTGGTGACATGCTTGAGCACTTCTCGCGATGGGCAGTCCGCCGACAGCAATTCACCGCGCCGCACCAGATCCGACAACGGCACGCCGTTCTCGCCTAAACCAACATTTGAATCCATGGATACTTACCTCGGCGTACGTACTTACGAAAAGTTAGTTTATCCGATACGGTACGACTTCAGTCGCATTTATCCCAGGAGTTTGATCATGATCGTCGTTACCGGAGCCACCGGCCAACTCGGCCGGCTCGTTATCAAAGCGTTGTTGAAGACCCAACCGGCGAGCGACATTGTTGCCGCGGTGCGCAGTCCGGAGAAGGCGGCCGATCTTGCTGCGCTGGGCGTGCAAGTCCGGCGCGCCGACTACAACGAACCCGCCACGCTCGACACCGCCTTCAAGGGCGCGGACAAAGTGTTGCTGATTTCATCGAGTGAACTTGGCCGGCGCGCAGTCCAGCATCGCGCCGCAATCAATGCCGCGAAGCGGAATGGCGTGCAATTGATCGGTTACACCAGTGTGCTGCGCGCCGATACATCGCCGCTCGGACTAGCCGATGAACATCGCGAGACGGAAGGGGCACTACGCGCATCGGGCGTACCGTTCGTTTTGCTACGTAACGGCTGGTACACCGAGAACTACCTCCGAAGCCTCGCTGCGGCGCTCGAACACGGTGCGATCCTCGGGAACGCGGACGACGGCAAGATTGCATCGGCCGCGCGGGCGGACTATGCGGAAGCGGCAGCGCTTGTGATGACTCGCGACGCCCAGGCCGGACGCGTTTATGAACTGGCGGGCGATTCCGCCTACACCCTCACCGAACTCGCGGCCGAAGTAACGCGGCAGTCGGGCAAGAAGGTCGAATACCAGAATCTGTCCGAGGCCGAATACAAGGCGGCGCTGGTTGGCCTCGGGTTACCGGAAGTCGTGGCTGCGCTGCTGTCGGACTCGGATGCGGCCGCATCGAAAGGCGCACTCTTCGACAATGCTCATCAGTTGAGCCAACTCCTTGGCCGGCCAACGACGCCCCTGGCTACCGTAGTGGGCGAAGCGCTCGCGGCGTGATCGCCAGTCTCTTGTAGTTTGTAGCGATGGTGCGTGTCGGGTCGTTCATGGAACCGACGCGCACGATTCGTTCAATGTGACGGGGGCGTTGCATTGTCCTCATCATTCCCCGCCCGCTGATCCTGAAAACTGACTCCGGCATCGACGTGCGGCGTCGCTTCGTTCATAAGCCTCGCTTCAGATTTCACGACCCCACCGGTTTCATCTCGAACCGCATATTGCAGTTCACTCGACGCGACGACCCGCGACCATCTCTTGCGTGTGCCCGTATACTTATCAGATGTAGCGTTTTTTGTTGTCAAACCGCCTCTACGCTGGTAGCCTCGCTCCAAGCCATTGAAACGAAAGCATAAATAACTCATGCCAGCCGCTTTACCATCGTCATCCGTTCGCAATCCCGAGAACCGCGCCTCAATCAAGCGGCTTACTCGCGAACATTTCGCGCTCTATCGCGGATATCTGGATGGCGTGTCGGTCGAGCAACTGCATGCAACTTACGGCGACGCCGTCACTGACATCCGGGCAACCCGTCGCCTGATCGGCCTGTTGCGCGACACTCTCTCTGGCGCTGCACGTCGCACCCGCGATGTCGAAGCCACGCATCTTCTGCGCCTGAGACCAGGCAGCATTCCTGATACGCAACGGCCAGCAGCCAGCGAGATGCCGTCGCTTGAGGCCTATCGGGAATCCGTCGATCCTGATGGTTTTCACAGCGAAGCCGAACTGCTGGAGCTTTATCAGGCGGAGTTTTCTCGGGAAAGCACGTCGGGCATCGACAGGCGCACGACCCGGAATGCGCGCCTGCGCCGGCGTCAGATTGACGCCCTCGCTCGCATGGAAGCCAGTCTGGTCCAGGCGCCGCAGCCGGACCATCCGGTCGCGAGCTGGCTCGAACCGGCGATAGCCGGCCGTCTTCAGCACACGGGTATCCATACGCTCGGCGATCTCCTCGAATTCATCGAGATGCGCGGCCACCGCTGGTATGCAAGCGTGGCGCGTGTCGGGCCGAAGGTGGCTCGCCGGATTGTTGACTGGCTTGCTCTTCACGCCGATTCGCTCCGGCACACGCTGTCAAAACGCGCGCTCATTCCACGCCGGCGCTTGGTCCAGGGCGATCCGACACTCATCCGGCCGCGCCAGAGCGGCATCGTGCCGATCGAATCACTGGCTGTACCCGCGGAAATGGACGGTTCGGCGGGTACTAACCGTGTACAAAACCACGGTTGGCCGTGTTCGCTGGCCACGGATTTGCAGGCAATTGAGGCGTGGCTAACTGCTCGCCAACACAGCCCGCACACCGCTCGCGCCTATCGCCGGGAGGCCGAACGCCTGCTTCTGTGGGCAATCAACGAGAAGAAAAAAGCGCTATCGTCACTGGATGACGCCGATTGCGCGGGGTATATCGAGACGTTTCTGGCCGATCCGCAGCCAGCCGCACGCTGGGTCGGACGCGCGAAAGTCGAGCGAACTCATCTGGATTGGCGTCCGTTTGTCGGCACCCTGTCTAATCGCAGCAGGGAAACGGCGCGGGCGATTCTTCACGCAATGGGCCAGTGGCTGGTCGAGCAGAACTATTGGGCGCACAACCCTTTTTCGACTGCGCCGGCAGTGACGATCGGCGCGCGAATTGACGTTTCGGGGCGCTCGCTCAACCACGGGGAGTGGCAAAGCGTGGTCCACGCTGCCTCTCGCGACCGGTACTCTCAACGGGAATTGCGTGACTATCTAGCCCTGAATCTTGCCTACTCGACCGGGCTTCGACGGTCGGAACTGGCACACGCGACGACAGGCCGTCTGGTCCCGCCCACGCTGGAAAACGGGTTGGAGCGCATGCCTGAAGGCTCATCGGCTAACGCCTGGCAGCTGGCAATCCCCGGAAAAGGCCGTGCGGCGCGAACCATTTCGGTCCCACAGGCCGTCATGGAATTGGTTTTTGAGAGCCTGCGAGCCCGCGGTTTGCCTGATGACCCCAGCGCCTGCCCGGCCGAGACTCCTCTCCTGGCACACTTTCGCACCGGCAATTCGCTGACCCCCGACGGGATGGGGCAGGTATTCCGGCGGCTTTTCTCCTGGGCCGCCCTTCTTTCAACGCCGCAAAATCTGCTCGATTCACGTCGTTGTTTCAATGCGAGCACTCACTGGGTCCGTCACACTCACTCGCATCACGCGCTTGAACGCGGCACAGATTGCCGCGAAGTCCAGATCCGCCTCGGCCACGCCAATCTGTCCACGACGCTTTTATATGTGAAAGCCCGTCATCACGGTTGGATCGCTAACGGTAAAAACGGCGTCTCGTCGACACGCTAAGAGCAACAAAGTCCTCGCCGACGCTTGAATCTACAGACCTAAAGCGTCGCAAAACCCCCGATTCGCCTCAAGTCTTTTCTCAACTTTCTCCCCCAAGCCTAACAACCACGTGCCTTTGCGGCTACCGCGCCCGGCAAA
>NZ_JAQGMM010000433.1 GCF_028292365.1 Caballeronia sp. | reverse complement strand
AACTTGCTGCTTCAACCCACCGCCACTCAGATCCACCGACTTCCCATCGCCGCTTTTCAAAAGCCCCGCAGCCCCGGCGGTATACCCACTATCCGACGACGCAGCCGACGTCCCACCCAGCTTGCTCATCAGCGAATCCTTAACGGACGACGCTCCATTCCCACTGAGATAATTGTTCTTGATACAGAACTGCAGCACACCCGCGACATTACTCGTACTACCCGATGTCAGCGATGACCCGGTCAACCCACTGGTCATACCGCTCATGTTCCCCAGGCTGCTGAGCCCGCTGGACGACGATCCATCGGAGCTGCCGCCTCCCTTCAGCAAATTGCCAAGCTGCGCGTGAGCGGCTGAAAAGGGTAACAACATTGCAATTGCGATGCCTGCAACAGTGCGGCGATACATACGGACTTTCATACTCGGACTCCTTCAGTGACCAATACCAGCCTCTAATATAGTGCGTTTCACGCAAGACATTGAACAAGAACATCCCCGACTTGCGATAAACCAATTTAAATGGAGTGCTGATAATAAAAAATGACAAAAAATATCAATGAAAGTCCCGGCTAACGCTCGTCAACCCACCCAGCAGATACGACATATCCACCAACCTTTGCGCAACGAGATGTCGAACCTCGCCCTCACATTGCCATGTACCGTACACGGCCAGCAACGTCGAACCGAGCGCCTCGCGGCGCTGCTTCTCGAGCAGACCAGGCCACACGATGACGTTCACATTACCGGTCTCATCTTCAATCGTAACGAACATCACGCCCTTCGCGGTTCCAGGCCGTTGACGCACCGTCACGAGTCCGCACCCACGCGCTAATCGTCCATTCCTGTAATCACGCAACGTAGCGGCCGACATCAACCGATGCTCAAGCAACGCCGGACGCAACAGTTCAAGCGGATGACGTCCGAGAGACAGACCCGTAGCCTTGTAGTCGCTGACAATATCGTCAGCTTCCGAAGGCGCGCCAAGCAGCGGCGTGACATCTTCTACGCGGGCATCGTTGAGCAGATCCTTGTCGGGCACTGCAGCCACGGACTGCCATAACGCTTCCCTCCGATTCCCGGCGAGCGAAGTCAACGCGTTGGCAGCAGCCAGCGCCTGCAAGTCATGCCGATCAAGTTGCGCCCGTTGTGCGAGGTCCCCCACGTTTTCGAACTGACGCACGCTACGGGCAGTTTCAATACGCTCAGCCGCACCATCCCGCATCCCGCGAAGCAGCGATAACCCCAGTCGCACAGCAGGCCTGCTGTCATCGCCGCGGCATTCATCCGGATACTCAAGCACCGAATCCCAACCGCTCACCGTCACGTCAGCGGGAAACACGACTACACCATGACGCTTGGCGTCCTGCACGAGTTGCGAAGGGGAGTAGAAACCCATCGGTTGCGAGTTGAGCATGGCCGCAAGAAACGCCGCTGGTTCATGTCGCTTCAACCAACTGCTGACATACACAAGCAACGCAAAACTCGCCGCATGGCTTTCCGGAAAACCATATTCACCGAAGCCCTTGATCTGCTCAAAAATTGCTTCTGCAAAGGCCTTTTTATAACCGCGCTCGACCATGCCGTTCACAATCCGGTCATAATATTTTCCCAGACCGCCTTTGCGTTTCCATGCTGCCATTGCCCGTCGCAATGCATCGGCTTCACCGGCTGTAAACCCCGCTGCGATCATCGCGATCTGCATGACCTGTTCCTGAAATATCGGCACGCCCAAGGTTCTTTCGAGTGCGATCTTCAACCCCTCGCTAGGGTAGTTCACTTCCTCCAACCCCTGACGCCGCCGCAAATACGGATGCACTGCGCCACCCTGAATCGGACCGGGCCGTACGATCGCCACCTCGATCACCAGATCGTAAAACTCCTTCGGCCGCAGTCGCGGCAACATCGACATTTGCGCACGCGACTCAATCTGAAACACGCCGATAGTGTCCGCCTGCGAGATCATGTCGTAGGTCGGTTTATCGTCGGGTGGAATGTCCTGCATCTCAAGACGCTCGCCGCGTTTCTCCGAGACAATATCGAGCGTGCGTCGAATGGCCGAGAGCATGCCGAGCGCGAGCACATCAACTTTTAAAAGCCCCAGCGCTTCCAGATCGTCCTTGTCCCACTGGATCACGCTGCGATCCACCATAGCCGCATTTTCGATAGGAACCAGCCGCGTCAGTTTCTCCCGGCTGATCACAAATCCCCCGGAATGCTGCGATAAATGCCGCGGAAAATTCAGTAACTGCGCGGCCAGCGAAGCCCACGATTGAATCAACGTATTCTCCGGATCAAGCCCGGATTCAGTGAAGCGCTGCAGCAGGTCATGACTGGTATCGAACCACTGATGCGACTTCGCGACGCGATCCACAATCTGCGGATCGACGCCCAGCGCCTTGCCCGTTTCACGCAATGCGCCGCGTGGCCGATATGTCGACACCGCCGCCGCAATCGCCGTGCGATCACGCCCATATTTTCGATAGATGTACTGGATGACTTCCTCGCGCCGCTGATGCTCGAAGTCGACATCAATATCCGGCGGTTCACCGCGCTCTTTACTGATAAATCGCTCGAACAGCATGTTGCTGCGCGCCGGGTCCACTTCAGTAACACCGAGGCAATAGCACACAGCGGAGTTCGCCGCGGAACCACGCCCTTGACAAAGGATATTTTCACCGCGCGCAAAGCGGACGAGGTCGTAGACGGTGAGAAAATACGCCTCGTATTTCATATGCTCGATCAACTCGAGTTCATGTTCTATCTGCGCCTGCACCTTGTGCGGAACGCCGAGCGGAAAACGCCGATGCGCGCCAATATAGGTTTCCTGCCGCAAATACGCGGCGTGGGTATAACCGGCCGGCACAATCTCGTCGGGATAGTCGTAACGCAAATCATCGAGTGAAAAGGTGCAGTGCTTGAGCACGTTGAGCGTTTCGCCAAGCGTGTATTCCGGATAGAGATTCGCGAGCCGCAACCTGGAACGCAGATGTTGTTCGGCGTTCGGCGCGAGATCGTAACCACATTCCGACACGGGCTTGCCAATACGAATTGCCGTCATGGTGTCCTGCAGCGGCTTGCGCGAGCGCACGTGCATCACCACGTTGCCGGTCGCCACCACAGGCACCTTATGAAACGCAGCCACGTGCTCGACGATCCCCCGGTGGATGTCATCGAGCGCGCGCTGGTGCAGCGTCAATCCAACCCACGCCCGTTGAGGAAACGTGGTGTCGAGCCATTCGATCTGGGCATCGAGCGCAGTCTGCTTCGCGGGGAAATCGGGCACCAGGATCGCGAGGCAATCCGGCATACCGCGCAGATGCGCGAACTCTTTATCGGGCCGTGCCAGATCGTTAGGCGTGAGCAGGTACGCGCCTTTTTTCGACCGCATGCGGGCAATGGTGATGAGCTCGGACAAATTGCCGTAACCATTGCGGTTCGTGGCCAGCAAAATGAGTCCGAAGGCCGGCGAAAGATCCGCATTGACGAGCTTGAAATACGAGCCAATCACCAGCGGAAAATTCAGGTTCTTCGCCTCCACATGCGCGCGTACGACACCCGCGAGCGAGCATTCATCGGTGATCGCCAGACCGGCATAACCGAGTTGCGCCGCGCGCGCGACCAATTCCTCTCCACGCGATGCTCCGTGCAGGAACGTGAAGTTGGAAAACGCGAAAAGCTCCGCATACGCGGGCAGCATGGAGAAGGTGGTATCCACGGCGCATCATCCAAACAGACCGTGGAGAAACCAGCGCGGATCTTCGGCGTCAGCACTACCGGGCCGCTCGCGATAAATCCAGTAGCAACTTTGATCGCTGGCTTGCGCGACGAAATAATCGCGGCTCATCAAATTACTATCGAACCATCCCGCCTCGATGCGTTCAGCCGGCGACACCAGTTTTAGCGACGACCCATAAAACGGCCGATGGTTTTTCATCATCAATTGCAGCGGCTTTTCAAGCAGCCACGCCGGACGCGGCAGATCCGACGGCACGGCTTCCAGCTTTTGAGGATGGGTGGTGTCGGTGACGGAGATCCATCGGTTCGCCTGTTCAGGCCGGTAATCCGATGAAGGCGCCGCTCGCAGCACGTTCTCGGCGCCCAGTCGCGCAACCAGCAATTCCAGCAAACGATTGTGGTCTTCTGGCGAGCCGCCGGGTTCAGGGAAAAGCGTCTCGGTAGGCGGCTCGGCGGGCTGTATTTTTGCGGCGCTCAGACGCATCGCAATCACCGGAGCCACGAGTTCCGTGCGGCCAAGCCGCTCCTTGAACAAGCGCAGCAGATGTTCTTCGTGCCAGGTGGGTTCAGCGAGCGCGATCTGGATAACGGTGGGGTCGATGGCATCGCGGCCGCGCTCGTGCTCCAGCGTGAGCGTGGCGTGCGTGAGCGCCAGTTGCTGCGCGCTCAGCCAGCCGCACAATTGCACGATCAACCGGCGCGCGGAAAACAACATGGCTTCCGCGTGCTCGATACGATCGGGCAACTCGATGCGCGCGCTGAAAGCAGGCGGCACAGCCAGCCATTCGTATAGCTCGGGCGCGAGTCCATAAGCGCGATCGAGCGAATCCAGCAGCGCGACGCCGCAACGCTTTTTAAGCCCTGCACGCGGCAGGCGGCGAATGTCGTTCAGCGTCTTGCAACCCAGCCCGTTGAACCAGTCCGTGAACGCGCGCACTTCCGGCGCGGCCTGGAACGGCAGCGTTCCAAGCTTGCGTTCAAGCGATGCCATTTTCAGCACGCGCCGCTTGCCGAGGTGAGCGTTCCGGGTGCTTTTGGCCAGCAGCCACGCGCCCTGGCCGGTCGGCGCCGTGCTAAGGCGTGCCGTCACGCCGATGGCATTCACAATCTCCTGCATCTGATGACACAGCGGCACGATGCCGCCGAAGAGCCGCAAGCTCGCCGTGACGTCGATAACAATGGTTTCCTCATCGCAGAGCGCGACCATGGGTGAAAATTTCATCAACGAAAAAGCTACCTCGCGCATCAAGTCGTTTTCCCGGCTCAGCTCACGCTCGAACATGAGGGTGTCGGGCGAGAGCGTGAGGACGCCGCCGCGTTTCATGCCCACGCATACGCCGGCCTCGCGAGCGCCCTTGTCTCCTATGAAGACCGTGTCGCGGTCGAGGACGACGCAGCCATGTTCAGGCCTACGCGACCAGCGTGGACGGAACACTTCCAGCGACAACCGGGGTAGATGTATGCCGACGTACACGGGCATGGGGACTCATTAGAACGGGAGAGGGTTGCAGGGTGACGGACAGTCTTTCAGCACGGATCGGGCCTTTGCGCTTGATGATGTCGACAGCAATACCGTCGCCGGCCGGCCGCACGCACAGCCTCAACGTGGCCGGTGACGAATCCGCCGCGCTCGCGAGCGGCCGCACCATCAGGAACAGCGTTTCAGAGGATTGCGCGGCCATGTGGAGGCGCCGCAGCGACTCCGTGCGCGCGTACTGCTGCCAGAAGACCAGCGCGCCGCAACTGCCGGTCTTGAGAATTTGCTCGGCTGACCACAATGCGTCAGCCAGTTTCGATGCACGCACCTGGAGCAGCTTCTCGAGCGGCACACCCAGATACGCAAAAGCGAGAGAATTTGGACTATGAGGCGGTTGCACAAAGGCGATAGGGCGGCGGCTCACTGCGGCGAGCGCCGGGCGTAACAGCCTGACTTCGCCCACGCCCGGCTGCTGCACCAGCAACTCGATCAGCGTGCCCAGCGGCCAGCCGCCGCCCGGCAGTTCGGCCGACAGCACGGCGTAACCCGTGTCGACCGTTTGCCCATGCGAGCGCGCGAGCTGCGACCCTCGCCATAAGGCGGGGTGGATGTCTTCGACGTTCTTGAGCAAGGCTGACATGGCAAATTAACCTGTATGGATGTACAGTACTTTACCTTGAATTTGATCGAGCCTGAACTGCCCCTTTTAAAAGGCAGAGAGAAAAACGGGGAGAAAATCATGACCTGTGAATGCGGCAAAAATGGTAGGGAGAATGCGCGGTGACCATCATGGTTGGCACAGCTTCGTGGACGGACCCCACGCTGATCAAGTGCAAGCGTTTTTATCCGCCCGGTTGTTCGAGCGCGGAGGCGCGCTTGCGTTATTACGCGTCCGTGTTCCCTTTGGTCGAGGTCGATTCCAGCTATTACGCCATGCCTAACGCCGCGAATTCGGTGTTATGGGCGGAGCGGACACCGCCGGAGTTTGTGTTCAACATCAAGGCGTTCCGTTTGTTCACGGGACATCAGACCGCACGCGACATGTTTCCGCCGGACATGCAGCCGCACCTGCCGCAGAACGGCAAGACGAGCCTCTATTACAAGGATTTGCCGGGCGAGTTGCAGCAGGAATTATGGTGCCGGTACTTCGAAGCCGTTGAGCCGCTTCGTGCCGCCGGCAAGCTCGGCGCCGTCCATTTCCAGTTCGCGCCGTGGGTGATCTGCAATCCCCACGGCATCCGGCATGTCGAGCACTGCGCGGACGTCATGAGCGCAATGGACGGCTACACCATGGCGGTCGAGTTTCGCAACCAGACCTGGTTCGACGAAAAACGCCGCGATTCCACATTGGCCATGGAACGTGAGCGCGGGCTGGTGAATGTGGTGGTGGATGAACCGCAAGGGTCGAGTAACAGCATCCCCGCCATTTGGGAAACAACGCATCCGCGGCTCGCGTTGATTCGCATGCATGGTCGCAATCAGGACACGTGGAATATCAAGGGCGCGGTTGCATCGTCGTCAAGATTCAACTACGAGTACAACGACGATGAACTCGATTCGCTAGCCAGTCAGATTATCGAAATTTCGAAGGCGATCGATTTGACGCATGTGGTTTTTAATACCAACTACGAGGACCAGGGGCAGAAGAATGCGCTGAAGCTGATGGGCATTTTGGGGACGAACGCGACGTCGTCATGATTCGTTTCGATGGGCTGCTGGTAAAGTCACCCGCTGTGCAATAGAAGCGCATAGGAGAGGCGAGCAGATGGCAGTCATTGACGGTATAAACCACTGACTAATCCACTAACTAAGCCAATGATGAAGAGTAGTGAAAAAGGTAGAGCAAGGGGTGGTCTTGTCTATTCCACCGATGGCGGACGGATGTGCCCTGAATGCAGGCAGCCGCTCGCGGAATGTGTCTGCAAGAAGGCCAAGACACTACCGGCAGGTGATGGCGTGGTGCGAGTCTCTCGCGAGACCAAAGGCCGGGGCGGCAAAAGCGTGACGATCGTTAAAGGGCTGACGCTCGATCCTCTCGCGTTGGCCTTGCTAGGCAAACAGTTGCGCACGGCCTGCGGTTCTGGTGGAACGGTGAAGGACGGCGTGATTGAAGTGCAGGGGGACCATTGCGAGCGGGTAATCGAAGCGCTCAAGAAGGATGGCCACAACGCGAAGCGAGCCGGGGGGTAATCGCTTCAATCAACGACTGCGTGCGCTGGTACATCAACCGTTCGCATGGTCACGTGCGTTGCGACGAATAGCTTGGGGCGGTTGACCGAAGGCTCGCAAAAACGCTCGGCGCATTCTGTCAGGATCGGCAAAACCGGTTTCTCGTGCAACGACGTCAATTGGCAACCTTCCCTGCTCAACCATGAGACGCGCCGCTTCCAGCCGCAAATTCTCGACAGCCTTCGCGGGTGTCTGCCCCGTCTCTTCACGGAATGCGCGAGTGAATTGCCGCACGCTCAAATTTGCAGCTTCAGCGAGTCTGTCCACCGTTAGCGGGATGTGCAGATTGCTTTTCGCATAGACCAAGGCGGTCTGGATTCGATCAGTTTTGGCATCGAGATCCAGCAGCGTCGAGTGCTGTAATTGTCCGCCGGCACGTCGATGAAACATGACCATTCGCTTGGCGATAGTTCGCGCTATCTTTGCACCCAGATCGCGTTCTACCATCGAAATCGCGAGATCAGTTCCCGCCGTCATGCCCGCAGATGTCCATACCGGACCATCTACGATAAATATACGATCTTCCTCGACGTTGATTCGCGGATACGTGGTTTGTAATTCGCGTGCATGCGCCCAGTGCGTCGTGGCGCGCCGATCATCAAGAACGCCGGCCTGAGCCAAAAAGAAAGCGCCCGTGCACATGGAGGCAACGCGGCGAGTGTTCTTGACCGCGCTTCTTAGATAATTGATCAGTGCTGGACTCGCCGTGTAAACAGCATCAATAACGCCGCCGATGATCACCGTGTCGAAACCACCATCGTCGAAACTGTCGGTCATGACAGAATATCCAAGAGAGCTTTTAACCGGCCCACCGCCTTCAGATATCAGACGTATATCGTAGTGTGGTTCCTTGGTCATCCGGTTCGCCATTTCAAACACCGTAAGGCCGCCGAAGATCATGACCTGAAAGTTTGGAACGACGATATAGCCGATGCGTAACATGAGCAATCCTGGAGGGGTGTAAACGAACTTTACGCATGGCGTTCGCGATCACGCCTGCCGCGCGGCGATTCTAACCGTCGATACAAACGCAATTCGCATGGCTGCGCAAGTATGGCCAGAATCGACGGATATATGGCCTTCCAGCGATCTTTCAAGGTTCTAACATTAGCGGATTCCCAATCTAACGAACCCCCCTGCCATTTGGAGGCAATCCTATGGATAGCAATCTCACCACGCCTGTTTTGGTGCCTGTGCCCCCTTTTTCTCGACGCGCCTTCCTTGCGAGTGGGACTGCCATTGGCGCAAGCCTGCTATTGAATCAGAAGGCGCAGGCGCAGATTCCTGGAAGCGGTGGGGGCTCTGCTCTCAAGGAATACGACATCGATACCAATGGCATCTCCTTGCACGTCACTGAGCAAGGAGATGGGCCCGCCGTCCTTTTCTGCCATGGCTTTCCGGATACTTCATATACGTGGCGCCGACAAATGGAAGCCGTATCGGCAGCCGGATACCGCGCCATTGCTCCGGACATGCGCGGCTACGGCCGCAGCTCGGCTCCAGCAGAGGCCGCCTTATACACGCCGCTGCACACAGCGGGCGACCTGGTTGGACTGCTCGATACGTTGAAGATCTCCAACGCTATTTTAGTGGGACATGACTGGGGCGCGACCCACGCATGGAATGCCGCGCTGATGCGTCCTGATCGATTCAAAGCGGTGTTTTGCCTGAGCGTACCTTACGTTCCACGCGGGGATGTGAGTGTCTTTGAGCGCATGCGGAAGTCCGGCCATCAAAACGACTTCTATATGTTCGAACAGATCCGGCCGGACGCCGATCAAATTTGGGCTGACGCATCAGTGACCATTCCAGGGATTCTTTATTGGGCATCAGGTTCTGCTCCGGCAGACACGCGGTGGAGTCCCTTGGATCCTGCACGAAGCCTTCATCGCGCGGCCCCTGGACCCTTGCCCTCGTGGGTGGAACCCGATTACGTCGCTCATAACATCGCGGAATTCCAGCGCACCGGCTTTCACGGCGCCCTAAACTACTACCGTGCCGCCGAACCGTATTTCTATTTGTCTGCCCCGTGGAAAGGCGCGAAGATCAACCAACCCTCTTTTTTCATTTGGGGGAAAGCGGACGGATTGAAAGAGCTTTATCCACTTACGATGGACCAAATGCGCGCGGGTCTTCCGGGTCTCACTGGAGGTCTGGAACTCGACAATGTGGGCCACTGGGTACAACACGAAGCCCCTGACGCGGTCAATGACCAACTCGTGCAGTTCTTACGCACTGTAACCACGGCCTGATTCGCATCATGACCAAGCTGACCTCGCGTATCTTTAGCTCACCCCGTCACACGACACGTTACTGGGAGTGCGGGCCGGACAACGGCCCGCTGATGATCTTCGTCCATGGTTGGCCGGAGATTGGCCTTATGTGGCGCGCGCAGCTCGACGCCTTCGCTGCCGAAGGCTGGCGTTGCATTGCGCCAGACATGCGCGGCTACGGTGGCTCATCGGTGCCGACTTCGTCCGGGGCCTTCACCTTGAGCGAGATCGTTCACGATATGGTGGAGCTTCACGATCATCTGGGAGCGCGCCCTGCAATCTGGGTGGGCCACGACTGGGGAAGCCCGGTGATTGGGACACTGGCCGCGCACCACGGGCACCGCAGTCGCGGAGTGGTCTTGGTCTCGGTGCCTTACTTCCCCGAAGGCTTCGCGCTGCCAAATCTCGTGCCCTTGATCGACCGTCAGTTGTATCCAGCCGATCAATATCCGGTCGGGCAGTGGGACTACTACCGCTTTTACCTAACGCACTTTGAACAGACGGTTAGCGACTTCGAGGCAGATATCCCGGCAGCGCTCGCATCACTCTACGGCCCGGGAAACCCTGCGTCGGGCGGCCTGGTTTCCCCGTCCGCCTTGATCACAAAAAACGGCGGCCGCTATGGGGCGGCTCATCGCGCCCCGACGACGCAGCCTAACCCGGCGCTATGGCTGCCCGCTGACTTCGAGGCCTTGGCCAAGGCATTCCGAGCCAGTGGTTTCCGCCCGGCCAATTCCTGGTACCTGAACGATTCCGCCAACATTGCCTACGCTCAAGTTGCACCGGATGGCGGCCGCCTGCACCAGCCTGTGCTTTTCGTGAACGGTGATTGGGACGCTATCTGCGATATCAACCGCAGCCGCCTCGGAGAACCCATGCACGGCGCCTGCCAGGACCTCTCCGTAGCGAACCTGCCCGCGGGCCATTGGCTTCCACTCGAGCGCAAGAGCGAACTTGTTCAAGCGATCAGGTCGTGGCTTGAGGCAAAAGGACTGTAGAGGGCGGTCGGCCCGTGTTTCCCTCGTCGAATTGAGTTGCCTCAATTGATAGGCTTTAACAAGCGACTCCGCGCGGGCGTTTGACGATCAAGCGAAAGGCGGAAGCCGCGACGTCACTTGTCGTTTCCTTCGTTCTGGATCTGCTGGACGCCTTCGACCCCAACCCGAATCTTTTTGGAGATGTTTCGTGGCTGGTTGAAAAGCGGGAACCGAAATTGCAGCACGCTGACGTTACCGTTGACTGACGTGGTCTGGCGGTGGCGGCGCAGGCCTTCGTTGTCAATTGTGCTGCGCGCCAGGCATTCGGCACGATGCCTTTAGACTGCAGTGTGATGGCGCCTCGGTTCCCGACGACCCACGAAGAGGGCGGATGCTGTCACTGGTTGTTGCATGGCAAAAGCAGAGGAAGGTTTGTAATCGGCGACGAAACCAATCAGCCGCCGCATTTTTCAGGAGTTCGATATGCCTACGGTATCCAAAGGCGACAAAGTGCAGTGGCAAACATCGCAAGGCCCCACAGAAGGTACAGTCACGCGTAAGGTGACCGGTCAAGCAAAGGCGGGCGGCCACGTTGCGAAGGCGTCTCCTCGTGATCCCCAATACGAAGTCAAAAGCTCAAAGAGCGGTAAAGCGGCTATTCACAAAGCCCGTGCGCTGAAAAAAGTCCGCTGACAATTTCGGCATGGCTTGACGCTCTCGGCCACGGCGCAAACGTCGCGGTTCGCGCTAATGGACACATAGATACCCAGGAGATATTTTGAATCAGATGCTCAAGATGTTTGATCTGTCAGGTAAGCGCGCGCTCGTCACAGGGTCGAGCAGCGGGATTGGCTTTGCGCTCGCGCGTGGACTCGCGGGCGCCGGCGCGAAGGTTATTCTGAACGGCCGAAATGAGGCGCGACTCGCGGAAGCGGTGGCACGTCTGCGTGATGAAGGAATGACTGTTGATGCACTGAGTTTCGACGTGACGTCCCCATCAGCCGTATCAGCGGCGATCGAAAAAATCGAACGTGAAGACGGCCCTATCGACATTCTCGTTAATAACGCCGGGATGCAGCGTCGCGCACCTCTCGATCAGTTTTCCCACGAGCAGTGGCAAGAGTTGATGAGGACGAACGTGGACAGTGTGTTCCTGGTCGGGCAGGCGGTCGCGCGCTTCATGATCACGCGTGGCGCCGGCAAAATCGTCAATATTTGCTCGGTTCAAAGCGAACTCGGACGGCCTGACATTGCTGCCTATACGGCGACCAAGGGCGCCGTGAAAATGTTGACCAAGGGCATGGCGATCGATTGGGGCAAGCACGGCATCCAGGTGAATGGGCTCGGCCCAGGCTACTTCAAGACCGAATTGACTGAAGCGCTCGTGAACAACGAAACCTTTAGCGCATGGCTCATCGGGCGCACGCCGTCGCGGCGGTGGGGCGATGTCGAAGATCTCGTGGGCGCGGCAATATTCCTCACGAGCTCGGCCTCGAACTTCGTCAATGGACACATTCTTTATGTCGATGGCGGCGTGACGGCGACGCTTTAAGCGAGTTCAAGTTGCTGAAGAAAACAAAAGCGCGCTGTGGTCACAGCGCGCTTTTTGGTTTTGGGCTCACGCGAGAAAAAACGCTTACGGCAGGGTTCAATCATCCGCTGCACGCCACTGACTGGAAGCCCATGCACGCACCGGGCGGGAGCCCTCAAGCTACGGGTCCCAATCCGCCACCCTCCTGTCCAAAGATAACAATTTGGTAATGCTGACGTCGGTAATACGCAAAGCTTGAAAGCCCATACTGTTTGCAAGTCACCGGGAATACAAGTACGGCCGGACAGAAGTTGATGGCCAAGCTTACGTCTATGTAAGCAAGATCCAAAGCGTGCAGCGGTGGCTTACGAAGGTCTGTCAGCAGCAAGCCGCAAATTTTTTTGGCTGATCGTGGAATAACAGCAATACCGTCGTGTTTGCCACTACATGAACACGGCAGATTAGATTCAAGTAAATAAGGATACCGAAACGAGGATGAGCCACTTGATCGAAATTTAAGGCTTGTCATCGCACTCCGGCAGCTACAGCGTCATCCGTTTCTGGGCAGGTTTGCCCGCTAATCAATCACACTCATTGAAGGAATAGTCATCATGAAAAAAGCTCTCGTTTGCCTCGCTCTCGCCGCTGGCGCCTTGTCCGCTCCGGTTCTCAGCTTCGCACAATCGAATGCTCCTGTGACGCGCGCTGAAGTTCGTGCCGACCTGGTGCGAGTTGAACAGGCGGGCTACAACCCGGCGCGCGGTGGCGACGTGGATTACCCGGCCGATATCCAGGCTGCTGAAGCGAAGGTCGCGGCTCAAACCGACCAGCAACAGGCGACGCAAGCCTACGGCGGCGTAGCCGAGAACGGCACTTCGTCGTCAGGCGCCCCAATGCACACGGCCACGCACTCGACCTGCGTTGGTCCGGTCAGCTTCTGCAACATCTACGCGGGCAGCTAAGTGGAGCGGTTCAGGGCCTGTGCTGTTGTTGTCATTGTGAATGACACGGACTTGCACAGGACCTGATTTCGCCCGCGCCTTGTCGCGCAACTCGATATCGCAAACCCCTTTTTCTCTATCTAACTTTTAGCGGAGTCTCTCGTGAAACTTTTGCCTTTGGTCGCCTCAGCCTTGTCGTTGTCTGCATGCCTCTTTGCATCGACCGGCGCAATGGCGCAGGATGCCCAGCCCAAGAATGCCCCGGTGAAGAACATTGTCCTGGTCCATGGCGCGTGGGTGGACGGCTCAGGCTGGAAACCCGTCTACAACATCCTGACCAAGGACGGTTATCACGTCACCATGGTGCAGGAACCGTTGAGCTCGCTTGACGACGACGTAGCCGCAACCAAGCGCGTTCTCGATCTGCAGAACGGTCCTACGATTCTTGTAGCCCACAGCTACGGCGGTTCCATCATCACTGAAGCGGGTGTGCATCCGAACGTTGTCGGTCTGGTGTATGTGGCCGCGCACGCTCCGGCTGTCGGCGAGGATGAAAGCGACCTTGGCAAGGGCATGCCCAGCTATACGTCGAAGCAAGCGGGCGCAATCAAGAAGACCGCCGATGGCTATACGTATTTGAATCCGGCGGATTTCCCGAAAGACTTCGCTGCTGATTTACCGCTCAAGCAAGCTCAATTCGAAGCGCAATCGCAGATCCTGACGGCCGCCAAGGTCTTCTCGGCGCCCATGACCGTTGCCGCTTGGACCACCAAGCCTAGCTGGGGCATCGTCGCTGGAGCCGACAAGATCATCAACCCGGATCTCGAGCGCTGGTACTACGCTCGTGCGCATAGCCACACGACCGTGATTCCCGGTGCGAGCCACTCCGTTTATGAATCGCGTCCGAAGGAAGTGGCTGCCGTGATCGAAGATGCCGCCACGCACGCCCAGCAGTAATGTGCCGATGAGCGGATCAATGAGAACAAGGTTTCCTCTCAATTTTGTAATCAAATAATGGGGGCCTCGTCATGTTGGCTGTTGCAACATGGAGCTTGGCTTAACGCGGTTCGGGTCCACCGTCTGCGCCATTATTTGCCGGGACCCACGAACCACCCGCTCGAGAGCGTTGAGCGAAACATCGCGGGTTTTTGTCCCTGGATCGGATCAAACGGGGTGGCGTACTATTCTTTCAGTTAAATAAAATGTTGCAGCGAGGCGTCGACATGAGGGTTCTGGTCATTGAGGATGAGCAAAAAGCGCTCGCCTACATCAAGAAAGGTCTGGAAGAGGCCGGTTTTCTTGTCGATGTGGCGGCTGACGGTGCGGAAGGCCTGATCCTGGCACGAGAGGATACGTATGACGTCATCGTGCTGGATGTGATGTTGCCGACCATGGACGGCTGGAGTGTCCTGAAGAATCTTCGAACCTTGAAAGCGACGCCTGTCCTGTTTCTCACCGCCCGTGACGAGGTAATCGATCGCGTGCACGGGCTTGAACTAGGCGCCGATGATTATCTGGTCAAGCCGTTTGCATTTGTCGAGTTGCTCGCGCGGGTCCGTACATTGGCACGCAGAGGACCGCCTCGGGAGCACGATTTGCTGACGCTCGCGGATCTGGAAATCGATGTGACGCGCCGCAAGGTCCGCCGTGCAGGCAAGCGGATAGAGTTAACGCCTCGCGAGTTCGCGTTGCTGCAATTGCTTGCGCGCAAGCAGGGCGAGGTGATGAGCCGAACCCAGATTGCATCGTATGTCTGGGACATGAATTTCGACAGCGATACCAATGTAGTCGAGGTCGCGATTCGCCGACTGCGGGCAAAAATCGACGATGACTTCGACGTCAAACTCATCAAGACAGTACGTGGCGTGGGCTACGTCATAGACACCAAAGAGGACGACTGATGCGCTCCCGGTCGCTGACGGCGACACTGGCACTGGCCTTTGCAGGAACCACGCTGGCGGTGTTCGCCCTGGTTGGAAGCTACGTGTATGTGGCGCTGGCGCACGAGGTCAGTACGCAGGACGATCAGGACATCGTGCTGGCGGCGCGGCATATGCGTCGCCTGACGCTGGAGTTGGCTAATGCGCGCGACCTGACGCTGCATCAGGAACGGCTGGAAAGTCAGGTGTTAGGCAACGAAGCGTTGTCGGTGGAAGTGACCGATTCGTCCGGTCAGGTTCTCCTGGAACATAACTTGTCCAATGCTGCGCTCAGCATTGTCTGGCCCGTGGCCGAGCTGGATGCCTCCGCGAGAATAACGGCAGAATCAATCACGGCCTTGACCGCTAGCGACGGCACGCCGTTCCGTCGAATTGCCACCGAGGCGAAACTAGCCGATGGTTCGACCGTGAAGATAGTCGTGATGCGCAATGTGGCCGACAGATGGCTGTTGCTAAAGAAGTATCGCGATCGACTTTTCCTGGCAAGCGGCATGGGCGCATTGCTCGCATTTTTGATGAGCTTCTTGCTTGTTCGCCAGTCACTCAAGCCCTTGCGTGACATCGCGCGTAGCGCGGCAGGCTTTACGACTGACAATCTCAGTGCGCGCATCGCGGTGCGCAAAGTGCCGCGAGAACTGGAGACGCTGGTTGCCTCGCTCAATGGCATGTTTTCCGGTTTCGAACATGGGTTCAACCGGCTCTCCCGATTTACGGCAGACCTGGCCCATGACATGCGCACGCCCTTGGCCAACTTGCGCGGTTCGACCGAGGTCGCGCTTGCCCGGCCGCGCTCCAGCGAGGAATATCAGACGCTGTTGGCATCGAATCTTGAAGAGTGCGACCGCCTTTCAAGGATGATCGAAAATGTCCTTTTTCTGGCCCGCGCCGAGCATCCTCATTTTTCACGGCACTTGCTTGAATTTGATGTCGACGAAGAGCTTCTCAAGATAGCCGACTATTTCGAAGGAATTGCAGAAGACGCCGGTGTTCGAATTCGCGTGACGGGGCATGCGCGATTGAAGGCAGATCTCGAACTTTTCCGGCGCGCCGTTAGCAACCTGCTTGCGAATGCGGTGCGCTTTACACCGCTTGGCGCCGAGATCATGTTGTCTGTTGCCGAACGCGACGGTGCGGTGCGCGTTGAAGTGATGAACGAAGGCGTTCCACTGGACGCGAGCCTGCTTGAGCGTGTCTTCGACCGGTTTTATCGCGCGGATCCGTCGAGGACGAACGGTGCGTCGGCGAGCGGATCGACCGGGCTGGGACTGGCGATAGTGCGGACGATCATGGAACTGCACGGCGGCAAGGTGCATGCGGAAAGCGAGCCGCAGGGAACACGATTCGTCCTGACTTTCCCGCTGGTCAAATGAGTTTTTTGACTTGCGCAGCACTCCGTAACCCGTGTGCACAAGTCGTTCGCCATGCTAAGCGAAGGCGTCAAAACACCATCCCGCCCGCGACGTCGATAGTGCAGCCGGTGATCCAGTCGGCGTCGTCCGAAACGGCGAAGGCGACGGCCGCGGCAATATCCTGGGGCTGCCCGACGCGCCCCAGCGGCGTCTTGGCGACAAGGAAATCGGCCATCCCTTGCGCTGACTCCGCATTCCCTTCGGTGGTGACGAACCCCGGCGCGATGCCGACCACGCGAATCTTGCGAGGGCCAAGCTCCATCCCCAGCGTGCGCGTCAGGGTGTCCACCGCGCCCTTGGTGGCGCAGTAGACGTGCACCATGGGGTATGGGCTGTGTGCGAGACCCGAACTAATGTTGACGATCACGCCGCCCGCCGGCAACACGCGCGAAGCAGCCTGCGTAGTAAGAAGCAAGCCACGTACATTGAGGTGGAAGTGCTCATCGAAACTCTCCACGGAGAGTGTTTCCAGCGAGTCCACTTTGTAGACCCCTGCGTTGTTGACCAGGATATCGAGTTTGCCGAACGCATCGAGGGCAGCATCTATCAGCGGCTGGATCTCAGCGGGCCTGGAGATATCGGCTTTGACCGCGATGGCCTTGCCGCCCGCCGCAATGATTCCTTTGACGACGGCGTCCGCATGTTCCGCACTGCGCGAATAATTCACGACCACGTGAGCGTCGTCGGCGGCGAGGCGCTTGGCGATGCCCGCTCCAATACCTTTGGACGAACCGGTGACGATGGCGACTTTGCCGGAAAGCTTGCTCATGAAGGGATGCTCCTGTGGGGTGAAGCACCCATGATAGGCTGCGCATTGGTATGGATTAAGGGGGGTAATCAATATGCAGCATGAAGCGCTGCTTCATAATATGGCGATGCTGCCCGACCTGCTGCCAGGCATTGCCGCCTTTGCGCGCGTGGCGCATCACGCCAGCTTTACACGCGCCGCGGCCGAGTTGGGCGTGTCGCCGTCTGCGTTGTCGCAAACCATGCGCACGCTGGAAGGGCGCCTTGGCGTGCGCTTGCTCGATCGTTCGACGCGCCGGGTCGGACTGACTGAAATGGGACAGCGTTTCTTGCAGGACGCGCAACCGGCGCTAGCCGCGCTCGCGACCGCCGTCGACGCAGTCAACGAATCGCGTGACAAGCCTGCCGGCCTGCTGCGCCTCAACCTCTCGCGCACGGCGGCCGACATCCTGGTGATGCCTCATCTGGTCGACTTCCTCGAGGCCTATCCCGACATCACGGTGGAAATGCATTGCGACAACGCGTTCGTCGATCTCGTCGGCGGGGGCTTTGACGCGGGGATCCGCTTGGGCGAGAACCTGGCGCAGGACGTGGTGGCGGTGCCTTTCGGCGGCCAGCATCGCATTGCGACCCTGGCGGCGCCGCGCTATCTGGCCGGACGCCCGCTACCGCGCAAGCCTGAGGATTTGCGCGAGCACAGGTGTATCAATGTTCGTCTCGCGGGCAGTATTTATCGCTGGGAATATACGCATAAGGGACGTGACTTCGACATCGAGGTGCCGGGTCCGCTGGTGACTAACGACGGCGATATCATTCTCGCGGCTATCCGGGCCGGTGGCGGCATTGGGTGTGCGTTCGAGGTCCAGGTGCAGGACGATATCCAGACCGGGCGCCTGACGCCGCTGCTGAAGCCGTGGTGGCCCACTTTCCCCGGGTTTTACCTCTATTACCCCAGCCGTGTTCACGTGCCCCGCAAGCTGCGTGCGTTCGTGGATTTCATGCAGGATCGATTGAATCGATGAGGCGCTACTGCGTTTCGTATGCCTACGCCTGCTCTGTTTCAACCGCCGCGTTCCAGTCGGAGCCACGCGCAAGCTCAACAAAGGCGCTCAGATAGTCGATGGTCGTGTCCGTTTCACGCACGCCAAGAAAGATCTGCTTGGCAATGCCTTGCTTGCCCAGCCGGACCGCACTCACCGCGACCTTGTCCGAATACTCCTCAACGAGCCAGCGAGGTAATGCGGCAACACCTCGACCGCTCGCGACCATCTGCAACATGATGTCGGTGGTTTCTATGACTTTGTGCCGCTTCGGCATGACGTTCGCCGGCATGAGGAACTGGTTGTAGATATCCAGCCGGTCAATCTCGACCGGATACGTAATCAGGACTTCGTCGGCGAGTTCATCGGGCAGGATAAAGGGCTTGTGCGCCAGCCGATGCTGCCGGCCCACCACCAGCACCTGCTCATAATCAAACACCGGTTCGAAGCGCAAGCCTGGCTTTCTCAACGGGTCCGGCGTGACCAATATGTCGATGTCATAGCCGAACAACGCACCAATCCCGCCAAACTGGAATTTCTGTTTGACGTCGACATCCACGTCAGGCCAGCGCGCGAGGTAGGGCGACACCACCTTGAGCAGCCACTGATAGCAAGGATGGCATTCCATGCCAATACGCAGCGTCCCACGCTGTCCCAGCGCGAATTGCCTCATGCGCTCTTCCGCATGTTCCATCTGCGGCAGCACGCGGTTCGCAAGCGCCAGCAAGTATTGCCCCGCCTGGGTCAGCCGCAAGTTGCGCCCGTCGCGGCTCCACACGGCGGTCCCGAGCTGCTGCTCCATCTTCTTGACGGTATGGCTAAGCGCGGACTGCGTCAGGCACAGCACGTTCGCGGCGGCAGTCAGCGAGCCGTGACGGTCGACTTCCCGAATAATAGCCAGATGAGTTCGTTCGAGCATGTGGCGTCCATGAAAGGAACTAATCGATCAATGAGAAAAGACCATTATATTTCATAGGCCACGCGACCTATGATCGAGCCGTTCATTTCAGGAGCGGCACATCAATGGTCACGACGCACAATTTGGGTTTCCCCCGCATCGGCGCAAAACGCGAACTGAAATTCGCGCAGGAAAGTTATTGGAAAGGCCAGTCGTCACGCGACGAACTGACCAGCTTGGGCGCACAA
The DNA here is from genome assembly GCF_028292365.1 of Caballeronia sp. Taxonomy (GTDB): domain Bacteria; phylum Pseudomonadota; class Gammaproteobacteria; order Burkholderiales; family Burkholderiaceae; genus Caballeronia. Next base: position 22,032 of record NZ_JAQGMM010000433.1, on the reverse strand, counting down.
CTGCGCGAGCGGCATTGGGAAGACCAGGCCGGTTTGGACCATGTGCCTGTCGGCGATTTTTCGTTCTACGACCAGGTGCTCGATACGAGCTTCACGCTTGGCAACGTCCCGGAACGCGTACGCGGTTTTGACGGCAGTTCACTGGACAATTACTTCCGCGTCGCGCGTGGCCGCTCCGCGCAAGATTCGGCTTGCAGTTGCGGCGTGCAAGCTGGCGAGATGACCAAGTGGTTCGATACGAACTATCACTACATCGTGCCGGAATTCAGCGCTTCGACTGAGTTTGCACTCGATGCATCGCGCCTGCTCGATCAGTTGGCGCAGGCTCGCAAGCTCGGTGTGAAGGCCAAGCCGGTCATCATTGGGCCGGTGACGTATTTGTGGCTAGGCAAGGCAAAGGATGATTCGGACAAGCTTGCATTGTTGCCGCGCCTCTTGCCGGTCTATGCAGCGTTGCTCGAACAACTCGCGGCGCAAGGTGTGGAGTGGGTGCAGATCGACGAGCCTGCCCTGGTCACGGAACTCGACGCAACATGGCAGCAAGCTTTCGTCACGGCCTACGACGCATTGAAGGGTTCGAAGGCCAAGCTGCTTCTGACGACCTACTTTGGACAGCTACAGAACAACCTGGAAATCGCGTGCAATCTTCCGGTTCAAGGTCTGCATATCGATGCAATCAACGCGCGTGCTGAAGTTGAGAAGGTGCTCGCGCAGTTGCCTTCGGACAAGGTGCTGTCGCTGGGTGTCATCAATGGCCGGAACATCTGGAAGAGCGACCTGAGCGCGGTGCTGGACTGGGTGGAACCCATCCATAAGACATTGCAGGACCGCTTGTGGATCGCGCCGTCGTGCTCGCTGTTGCACGTGCCGGTCGATCTCGTCAGCGAGCAAAAGCTCGATAAGAAAATCCGGTCCTGGCTCGCATTCGCCTTGCAGAAGCTCGACGAACTGAAGGTGCTGGCCCACGCGCTAAACGGCGGACGCCAGTCGGTGCAAGCGGCGCTTGCTGAGAACGGGGTTGCCATCCAGAACCGCCGTTCGTCGCCGCGCGTGCACAATCCAGCGGTCAAGGCAGCGGTTGCGAAAATCGATGCAGCGCTGGGCCGCCGTTCAAGCGCTTACCCGCAACGTGCCACGAAGCAGTCGGCGTTGTTGAAGCTGCCGGCGTACCCGACAACGACGATTGGCTCGTTCCCGCAGACCGCCGGGATTCGCCAGGCTCGCAGCCAGTTCAAGAGCGGCGAACTGGACGACGCCGGCTACAAGGCCGTCATGCAAAGCGAGATCACGCGCAGCGTGCGCGAACAGGAAGCGCTGGGACTGGATGTGCTCGTGCACGGCGAAGCCGAGCGCAACGACATGGTCGAGTACTTCGGCGAGCAGCTCGACGGCTACGCATTCAGTCAGTTTGGCTGGGTGCAGTCCTACGGTTCGCGCTGCGTGAAGCCGCCCATTTTGTTCGGCGACATCAGCCGTCCGAAGGCGATGACCGTGGAGTGGATCAAGTACGCCCAATCGCAAACGGCCAAGCCGATGAAGGGCATGCTGACGGGTCCGGTCACTATCCTGAACTGGTCCTTCGTGCGCGACGACCAGCCGCGTTCGGTGTCGTGCCATCAGTTGGCGCTGGCTATCCGCGAAGAAGTGCTGGATCTGGAAAAAGCCGGTGTGCGTGTGATCCAGATCGACGAGGCAGCGCTGCGTGAAGGCTTGCCGTTGCGAAAGTCGCAGTGGAACGAATACCTGCAGTGGGCTGTTGAGTCGTTCCGTATCACGGCGAACGGCGTGCAGGACGAAACGCAGATCCACACGCATATGTGCTATTCGGAATTCAACGACATCATTGAGTCGATTGCCGACATGGACGCCGACGTGATCACGATCGAGACATCGCGTTCGGACATGGAGTTGCTGGATGCCTTCGATAACTTCAACTACCCGAACGAGATTGGACCGGGCGTGTACGACATCCACTCGCCGAATATTCCGAGCCAGGAGCACATTGTTCAATTGATGCGCAAAGCGGCTGAGCGTATTCCGGCGGAGCGGTTGTGGGTTAATCCGGATTGCGGGTTGAAGACGCGTCAGTGGGATGAAGTGATCCCCGCGCTCAAGAACATGGTCGCCGCCGCGAAGACGTTGCGCGCGGGCGTGTGATTCATAGCAGGCTTCAACCGTGCCCAAGTGATAGCACCACGTAGAAGCATGTGCATGAACAGACGGCCGCCTTCGGGCGGCCGTTTTTTCAGGCGGCGCACGCTTTGCTTGTATGGGCTAATGACTACCATGGAGTAGCATGATCTCGCATTGCCGCGGGCTAACACGCCAAGGCTGCGTGCAACGTTCGACCGTCGGTAAAACCTCGTTTGGAGCAACCATGGCCTATCGCAACTACCATAAGCGCAAGATTGGCGACCGCGAACTGCATCCCCAGACACAGATGATGTCCTACGGCTACGATCCTTTCCTCTCTGAAGGATCGGTCAAGCCACCCGTGTTCCTGACGTCGACGTTTGCCTTTCGAACAGCAGAAGATGGCGCCGATTTCTTCGATATGGTTTCAGGCCGCAAGCCTTCACCGGAAGGTGAAAGCGCGGGACTGGTCTATAGCCGTTTCAACCATCCGAACCTGGAGATCGTGGAGGATCGGCTTGCGCTTCTGGACGACTCCGAATCGGCTGTCGTGACGTCGAGCGGCATGTCCGCCATCGCAGCGGTCTTGCTGGCGTTCTTGCGGCCAGGAGACTGCGTCGTGCAGTCCGCGCCGCTATACGGCGGGACGGAAACACTGATCGCAAAGTTTCTGCCGGAGTGGGGCATCACGTCGCAAGTGATCGACGATGGTCTTTCACCGGAAGCCATTCGCCATGCGCTCGAAGCCGCCGCGCAAAAAGGCAAGGTGCGGATGTGCTACATCGAGACGCCGGCTAATCCAACGAATGCGTTGTTCGATCTTGAGGGGCTGCGTCAAGAGATCGATGCCTTCGAGACGCGCCACGGCTATCGTCCGCTATCGGTGTGCGACAACACGCTGCTCGGGCCGTTGTATCAGAAGCCGGTCAAGCAAGGCATCGACCTCTGCGTGTATTCCCTGACGAAGTACGTTGGCGGGCATAGCGATCTGGTTGCGGGCGGCGTGACAGGCAGCCGCAGCCTTGTCACCAAGGTGCGTTCGATCCGGAGTGCACTTGGCTCGCAACTTGACCCGCACTCATCGTGGATGATCACGCGCTCAATGGAAACACTGGTCCTGCGCATGGAGCAGGCTGCCCGAAGCGGCACCGCCGTCGCGCAATGGCTGGCGAGCAATCCTCATCGACCGGTCAAGGTCCTGCATCCTGAACTAAACGACGACCCTGCATACCAGGCCGTGTATCGAAGTCAATGCACCGGCCCGGGATCGACGTTCGCGTTTGTACTCGATGGGGGCCGCGAACAGGCTTTCAGGTTGATCAATAGTCTGGAGCTGTTCAAGTCGGCCGTTAGCCTGGGTGGCACGGAATCATTGATCTGTCATCCGGCGTCGACAACGCATTCCGGCGTACCCATTGAGGCTCGCGCTGCAGCGGGCGTGTCGGAAGGATTGATTCGTGTCTCGGTCGGGCTCGAACATCCGGATGACCTTATCGCTGATTTGTCGAACGCGCTGGAGCATTGTTGACTGCATTGCAAGACCTTGGCAGCCCCGAGCTGCGGCGCGTTTTCAGATCACCTTTTGCGCCGCTGCTCACTGCGGTTAAACTAGGCCGAGGTGTGATACAACCCGTCCGTTCCCGGCCACTTCCTGCTGCGGCTCATCAGCCGGTCTTATGCAAAATGGCATTTCTTTCGATCTGAAGGCGCTTGAGGTCTTCGTGCTTGTCGTCGAATCCGGCGGCATGACGGCGGCCGGTCAACGGCTGAGCATCACGCAATCGTCAGTCTCTCAAACGCTGTCGAATCTGGAACAAACACTCAATCTGCAATTACTGGATCGCTCGCAGCGGCCGCCAATGCTGACACCCATAGGGCGCCAGTTTTACAACCGGGCCTGTACGCTGCTGGATGACGCCAGGCATTTGAGTCAGGAGTTCCGCAAACCCCTCGGTGAACCGCTCAAGCATATTCGGATTGCACTGGTCGATTCCATGGCGACCAGCATTGGCGCCGATCTGCTGGTCGCGATACGGCAGCGCACCGCCAACTGGTCGATGGTGACGGGTCAATCGCATCAACATGCCGAAGCGTTGTTGTCCAGGCGGGTGGACATCATCATTTCCGATGACGTTGTGTCAAAGAACCCTTTGCTATACCGGCAGCGTATCTTGCGCGAACCTTTTGTGCTGGTTTTGCCCGGTGACTTCAAAGGACCTGTTCCCTCTTTGCGCAATCTCCTGGTCAGAGGCGACTTCATTCGCTATAGCAATACGACCGTCATTGGCCGCAGCATTGAAACCCAGTTGGAGAAATGGGGGATTCAACCACCGCTGCGACTGCAACTCGACAATACGTTCGCCATCATGTCCCTGGTGATGGCCAATGCCGGCTGGACCATCACCACGCCGCTATGCTTGTTGCAGTCGGGGCTGACGCTGGACAATAAGTTTTCCCCGGCGTTTCGCTTGTCCCCGATTCCCGGCGAAGAGTTCTTCCGCGAACTGACCATGGTCGCCCGCCAGGACGATCTCGGCTTGCTGCCGCAGCAACTCGCGCAGGACAGCGTGGAATTGCTGAAAAAGCGCTTCCTGCCAGTCATCGAGGCGAATGCGCCGTGGGTGCTGCCGTCTATTGTGTTGGGCTGAAACAAGCTGATGAAGCTGACGTGCCGCGCTTACTTCAAAGCAGCGTGACGCCCGGCCTCAATTTTTCATAACGCAGTTGGCGCAAATCCGCGACATTGATACCGGGCGCGGCGACCACCAGAATCTCGTCTGCCAACGCGGCAAAGTCGGCTCGAAAATGTACTGAGCTCTTTAGAACCAGAATGCGGTAATCGGCTGGATCGGCGCCGACATGACGGAACATGGCCTGATCGGCAGCCTGCTGTTTGCGGCTCGACACCACGATTTCAATCCCATGCGGGCCGCCGCAGCGCACCCGGGCCATCGCCCCCAGATCCATGTGGCAGCCATGGTAGAAGGGCCCTGTGCCGGTGAAACGGCCGCTTCCCAGTGCAAGCACCTCGAATGGCGCTTGCACCGGCCCTGCGCCCAAACCTCCGACCCCGCCCAGCGGGACATAGATAACGGCGCTGATTCCCGCGTGCGTTGCTGCTTCGACAAATCCGGCATCGCACACGACCCCGGCGCAAACCCGCTGCGCTTTTTGCCGCAACAGTTCGTGCAGGATATCGGTGGTATCGCCGCCACCGCCGCCGCCCGGATTATCCTGGGTATCGGCGAGGATGACCGTACCGCCCCCCGGTCGCAGGCCCTGCTCAAGCGCGTGCGCGACCGCCTCGGCCGGCAGATAGAGACGCCCGCCGAAGTCCGCCCGTCTAGTCAGAACAGCCTGTGTTAAAGATTCAACCGCTGACTCGACCGCCCTCTGATTGGCGCCATAGGCAATCACGCTAGGCCCACTTTGTTGGATATCGGCGAGCGGAAAACCCGGCACAAAGTCGGCCGCAAAAACCTGTTCCGACGCGAGCGATTCACCAAGCGCCACCAAACCACGCATCGGTTCGCTCAAGGTGCTTTGCCAAGGCATGGGAATCAGAAAAGGTACCTGGCGATAGCCCTTGTGCAACACTTCGCCGGCGAGCAACCGGTCGAGCAGCACGTGTGCACGCTGCCCTGTCTGCGCCATGTCGACATGCGGATAGCTGCGGTACGGCAGCAGGCCGCTGGCATGTTCGATCATGGCCGGCGTGATATTGGCGTGAAAATCGAGCGCCGCGACTATCGGCATCGTGCAGCCGACTCGTCGCCGAAGGCGTCGCAGCAACTCCCCCTCACCGTCCTCCAGATGCTCGCTGACCATCGCGCCATGCAGATCGAGAAACAGCGCGTCCAACCGGCCTGCATCGCGGATCATCCGGTCGAGCATGAAGGCAATCGCTTCGAATGCATCCTGCGTCACGGGACCGCTGGGGTTGGCCGAGGCCCACAATAGCGGGACGAGTTCGTGCGATGTGCGCGCAGCTTGTATGAAACCGTCTATTGCCAGATTGACGCCCGAGACCGCACTGAACATCTCCTCGCCAACGAGCAAGCCGGGCCACGCGTCTGCCTCGACGAAAGTAGCAAAACTCGCCCGGCTGGCGGCAAAGGTATTCGTCTCATGTAGAAAGCCAGCGATCCCGATTCTTGCCACACCATCCCCTCGATAACACTGATCAAATCAACTGGCTTTACAGCAAGCCCTCTACCGCCGTCACGAAAATGCGGCTGTACTCGGCGTCGCTGAACGGGATCGGGTTGGTCCCGGCTGACCCATCAGCCACGGCCATTTCGCCGACCTTTGCCGCATTGCTGCCATCAATGCCGATCTCGCTCAGCGTATGGGGAATGCCCAATGTGTCGCGCATCATCAGGACCCAGTCGAGGAAGGAGGTGAACGACGGCTGCGCCAGTTCAAGATAGCGCGCCAACAGTTCGATCCGGTCCGAGATCGCCGATTCGTTGGCCTTGAGCACATACGGCATCAGGATGGCGTTGAGCATGCCGTGGTGGGCGTCATACAGCGCGCCCAGAGGATGCGCCAGCGCATGCATCGCGCCCAGGCCACGCTGAAATGCGGTGGCGCCCATACTCGACGCCACCAGCATTTGCAGGCGTGCATCGAGGTCCTGGCCGTCCTTGACGGCACGCGGCAGATACTGCTTGATCAGGCGAATGCCTTCGACCGCGATGCCAGTCGCCATCGGATGATAAAACGGTGAACAATAGGCTTCGAGGTTATGCGAGAGCGCATCCATGCCGGTCGCCGCTGTCAGCTTGGCCGGCAAGCCGACCGTCAACTCGGGGTCGAGAATGACGACCGAGGGCAGCATGTTTGCGTGGAATATGATGCGTTTTACATGAGCGTGGTCGTCGGTGATCACCGATGCTCGCCCGACTTCCGAGCCGGTCCCGGCCGTGGTGGGTACGGCAACAACGGGCGCCATGCCGGCCACATAGACGCGTAGATAGTTGTCGCCGATGTCTTCGAAATCCCACAATGGACGATCCTGCCCAACCATTAGCGCCACGGCCTTGGCTGCATCAAGAGCCGAGCCGCCGCCGAAGGCGATCACACCGTCATGGCCGCCGGCCTTGAATATGGCCACGCCATCGTCGACATTCTTGCCGGTCGGATTGCCCTTGATCTCGTGAAACAGTCCGCACTCCAGACCGGCGGACCGGCAGTGATCCAGGACGCTGCCGATCAGCGGCAATGCGGCCAGACCCGGGTCGGTAATCAACAACGGCCGGCGCATGCCCAGGCTTTGACACCATTGCGGCAATTCGCGGATCCGGCCTGCGCCGACCTTGACTGCGGTCGGGTAATTCCAGTTTGCGGAGGGAAGTGACGGATGTGACATACGAAATTCCTTCGATGATCCGTTCAGAGACGGGTTTTCAGATGAAAAGATTTGGCTCGTGTCAGGTGCTCGTATCCGATTGCCGACAAGGTCACACCTCGGCCGGTATTCTTCACTCCGGTCCAGGCCAGTGCAGGGTCGAGATAGTCGCAGCGGTTCATGAAGAAGGTGCCGGTTTCTACACGGCGGCCGATCGATAGCGCGGCTTCTTCGTCGCTCGTGAACACACTGGCCGTCAAACCGTAGGGGCTGTCGTTCATCAGTTCGATGGCTTGTTCATCTCCGGACACCGGCATGATGCCAACCACCGGGCCGAAACACTCATCGTTCATCAGCGTCATGCCGTGATCGACATCCACAAACACGCCCGGCGCCACATAGGGTGTGCCGGCGTGCGACATGCCGAACCGAGTTTCGTCGATCAGATTTTTAGCGCCTTTGGCGAGTGCCTCGGCGATTACGGTCCGCACCCCGTCGGCTGCTGCGGTACGGACTACCGGTCCAAGCGTAGTTTGCGCATCAAGCGGATTGCCCAGCACATATTGATTCGTGAGCGCCACCGCGCGCTCGATAAAATCCTTGTACAGAGGCTGAGCCACATAAATTCTTTGGATACCGCAGCATGACTGGCCCGAATTGAAGAAGGCGCCGTCGACCAGCGTCTCTACTGCGTAGTCGAGATTGGCATCGCTTCGCACGTAGGCCGGATCATTACCGCCCAGTTCCAGCCCAACCCCAATAAACCGCCCGGCCGCCGCTTCCTCGACAATGCGTCCCCCGCCCACCGAACCGGTGAAACAGACAAAGCCGATCTCGTTCGCGTGTATCAATCGACGCACACGTTCATGATCCACATGCAGATACTGAAACACACCCTCGGGCAATTCAGCCTGGACAAAGGCCTGGTGAATGAGCTCGGCGCACAATGGTGTTTGGTCGGAGTGCTTGAGAATCACGGCGTTGCCCGCGAGCAATGCCGGGACAATACTATTGACTGCCGTCAGCAAGGGGTAATTCCACGGCGCGATGGTGAGCACAACACCAACCGGCTCACGCGATATAAAACGGGTAAAGCCTTCCTGCGGGACCACTTGCACGAGCTTCAATGCATCTTCGGCAATCGCCATCATGTGGCGCGCCCGCGAGGCAAAGCCGTCCACTTCGCCGGCGGTGTAGCGCAACGGGCGTCCCATCTGACGCGTAATCGCCTCGGCGATGGCTGCCTTGTTTTGGACGAAGTGTTCTACGGCCTGACCAACCAGCGCCAGCCGCTCCGAGAGCGGTCGTGCAGCCCACGCCTTCTGGGCAGTTTTCGCGCGCTGTAGCGTCTGCTGAATCTGCGATTCGCTCGCATAAGGCCGGCGCACGAATTCGCTGCCGTCAATCGGGCTAATGGTAATCAGTTCTTCTTTCATCATATTGGCTTGGATGTTTGGACTCAGATAATCTCGAAATAGCGGGCTAGTTCCCAATCGGTGACATGCCGTCGGAACTGTCGCTCTTCCCATTCGCGGGTCGCGACAAAATGCTCGACGAATGCTTCGCCAAACAAAGTCTTCGCGGCTTCCGAATGGCGCAGTCGCTGTGCGGCCTCCCACAACGTGCAAGGCAATTTCAGATGGGCGGGGAATTCCTGCGTATAGGCGTTGCCCTCGACGATCTGCCCTGGATCCAGACCCTGTTCGATGCCATGCAAGCCGGCGCCCAAAGCGGCTGCCAATGCAATGTAGGGATTCGCGTCGGCCGAACCAATGCGGACTTCAACGCGCTGAGATTTTTCCGAACCCGGGATCAGCCGCAAGGCTGTCGTTCGATTCTCAACGCCCCATGTTGCATCCAGCGGCGCCCAATAGCCCGGCACCAGCCGTGAATAGCTATTGACGGTCTGCGCGAACATCGACATGAATTCGGGCAGGTAGCGTTGCACCCCCGCCATGAAACTGGCCTGCTTGACGCTCATATTGTAAGGACGGCTTTCGTCGTAAAACGCCGACTTGCCCGTGCTCGCCTCACGCAAGGACAAATGGATATGACCGCTCTGTCCTGGGTGGTCATGCGACCATTTCGCCATGAAGGTCGCCATCAGATTATTTTTCTGAGCCAGCGCCTTGGTAAATGTCTTGAACAATATGGCCTTGTCCGCCATCTCGGACGCGCCGTCGACCGCAAGCGCAGCCTCCAGCACGCCGGGACCGGTTTCGGTATGCAGGCCCTCGATCGGCATGTCCATCTGCTCGCACATATCGAGCAATTGCCGATAAAAATCGCCTTCGACCGTACTGCGCAGTACCGAGTAGCCGAAATTGCCCGGCGTCCAGTTCTTCAGGTCGCGGTAGTTTTTTTCGCGCACCGAATGGGGCGTTTCCTCAAACATGAAGAATTCATATTCAAGCGCGGCAGAAGCCTCGAATCCCATGTCGCTTGCGCGCTTCAATACCCGTTGCAACAAGCCCCGTGGGCAAATTGCTTCGGCATCCCCAACAAATTCGGCAAGGAAGAACAGCATGTCTTCGCCGTCGCCCTGTTCCAGCGGCAAACGCCGGCAGCTCTCCGGTACGATGCGCACCATGGCGTCCGGATAGGCCGTGTGCCAGCCGGTGTATTTCGTGTTGTCGTACATCTGGTCGTCGGCGTCCCAGCCCAATACGACATTGCAGAAGGCGAATCCCGAACGCAGTGCTCCGAGGAATTTATCCTTGCGCAGATATTTCCCGCGCAAGATACCGTCGATATCGGACAGGCCCACTTTGATATGCGTCAGCCTGCTCGCCTCCACCAGACGAATCGCATCTTCCACTGTCTTGATTGCCCGTTCGGGCTTCGCTTGCGCATCCATAATCAGTGTCTCCGTGTTATCGCTTTTTTTTCGGCTGATTCATCTTAGGAACGAGAAAATTGCAGATCAACAACAATCGGTATTGGTTATGGTGTTGATCGGCTGGGGTAATACTCGGTGCCTTGTGGGCGAGGGTGGTCGCAACCCCGCGAGATGGCTGAGGCAACCCGCGCTACCCGGCGGATGGCTGGGCTTGCTACTGGTGCGAGCGCGCCCAATCTCCGCTCGTTCAGCGCCACTTTAGGGCGTTCCCGCGCCGCTGCTCACCCTGCCAATTGTTGCTAAAGACCTTTCGTAACCCCTTCGACCAAGGCATCCTTGCCATTGGCACAACTCTTGTGTATGAAGTTAAAAATTACTTCAAGCGGGACGCGCATTCCCAAAGGGTTTCCATTGATTACTCGACTGGTACAGATCTTTAACGACTCGGGCGCCAAGGTACGGAGCAAGCTTTTCGGCATTTACGGCTTACTGATTGCGATCAATGTCCTCGCCTGGGTTTGGGCACTCGTGGCGTTCCGCCATCATCCGGTACTTCTGGGAACCGCCTTGCTGGCCTACGGATTCGGCCTGCGTCATGCGGTGGATGCCGACCATATAGCAGCTATTGACAATGTCACCCGCAAGCTTATGCAGGAGAAAAAACGCCCCGTTGCCGTCGGCTTCTTCTTTTCCCTTGGGCACTCGACCGTGGTCGTGCTCGCGTCTGTCGGGGTGGCTGTTGCAACGTCGGCCATGCAAGGGCGGTTCGACCACTACAAGGAAATCGGAGGCGTGGTCGGCACGCTGGTGTCGGCGTTATTCCTGTTCGCGATTGCCCTGATGAACCTGATTATCCTTAGGTCGATCTATAAAGCGTGGCGCAACATCAGGAGTGGCGGCGCGTACGTTGACGACGATTTCGATCTGCTTTTGGCCGATCGTGGATTTCTGGCTCGCCTCTTTCGCCCGCTATTTCGCATGATCACGCGAAGCTGGCAAATGTACCCGCTAGGTTTCCTGTTCGGTCTCGGATTCGATACAGCGACGGAAATTGGCTTGCTCGGCATAGCGGCAACCCAGACGTCGCAAGGGCTCTCGCCCTGGGCGATCATGGTGTTCCCGGTACTGTTCAGCGCCGGCATGTCGCTGATAGACACGCTGGACGGTCACCTGATGCTTGGCGCCTACGGATGGGCCTACCTTAAGCCGATCCGGAAAATCTACTACAACATGACCATCACGCTGGTGTCCGTGATCGTGGCTATTGTGATTGGCGGGATAGAAGCGCTTGGGCTGCTCGCAGATCAATTGAAGCTGCAAGGTCCGGTGTGGGATGCCATAGGGACCCTGAACGATAATTTCGGCACGCTGGGCTTTGTCATCATCGGGATTTTTGCCTTTAGCTGGATCGTGTCGGTCCTGATCTATCGCGCCAAGCGTTTCGACGAGCTGGAAGTTAGCCGCTAGAAGTTAGCCGCTAGAAGTTAGCCGCGGGAGCAGCCGCTGGACGCATAAGCCAGCCGCCCAGGATTCGGGCGGCTTCGCTCCTTACTCTCCATACCCGCTAACGCGACACACCGCGTTGATCCAGGGCGCTCGTCAGCGCCTGAATTTGCTCGCTGTTAAGCGAGGCCGCGTCGATTGCATCGGCTCGGGGAAAAATCATCTGCCCATAAACATCGGCGAGCACACGCGCTTCCCGCCGCGCTGTCCGATTTTTGACGATGTCGCAAGGTTGCGCAAGTTGTCCCCACATGAACGAAACTAATAGGAAGATGAAAACATGTCCCTTGTTGAATAACACGTCGGCATTCAGACTGTGGGCCACTCGGTTAAGGACGCATCATGGCTCGCACTCATCTACACGGTTTTCCGCGCATCGGCGCGCAACGCGAACTCAAGTTCGCGCAAGAGGCTTTCTGGCGCGGGGAGTGCAACGAAGCTCATGTACGTAACGTCGCGGCGGCGTTGCGTGCGCGCCATTGGTCGTTGCAGCGCTCGGCGAAGCTGGATTTTATAGCGGTCGGCGATTTCGCCTACTACGACCAGATGCTGAACCTGACTGCGCTATTAGGTGCGTTGCCGGAGCGGTTCGAATTTGACCCGTCGGCGCTCTCGCTCACGCAATATTATGAGCTGGCGCGAGGCAACCAGGCGCAGCCCGCCATGGAGATGACCAAGTGGTTCGACACCAACTACCACTACCTTGTGCCGGAGCTGGGTCCGAGCACCACATTCAATGGCGGGGTCGATTGGTTCTTCGATGAAATCGATGAAGCGCTGACACTGGATCATTCCATCAAGCCGGTTCTCATCGGCCCGATTACGTACCTATGGCTATCCAAGAGCCCCGTTCCCGGCTTTGACCGGCTTTCACTTCTGCCAAAGCTCGTGATTCGCTATATGCGCATTCTCGACCAGTTGAAGCAACGCGGGATTGAATGGTTCCAACTGGACGAACCGGCGCTGTGCCTGGACCTGGATGACGAATGGATCGAGGCGTTTCATGCCGCCTACGATGTGCTTGGCGCGTCAGGCAGCAAGGTCATGCTGGGCACGTATTTCGACACAACCGCTCGCCACGCACCGCTCGTCGCGGAACTTCCTGTGCAGGGTGTTCATATCGACCTGATCAGGGCGCCCGAACAACTGGACGCGTGGCGCGCGGCGCTGCCAGCGGGCAAAGTGCTGTCGGTAGGTGTGATCGATGGTCGGAATATCTGGCGGGCAGACCTCGGTAAAATCGTCGATTCGCTTCGGAGCCTGAGTGAAGAACGGTCGGATAACTTATGGATTGCGCCGTCCTGTTCGTTGCTGCATGTGCCGGTCACGCTTGCCTCCGAGAAAAGGCTCGATAGCCGTTTGACGTCATGGCTTGCATTCGCGACTGAGAAGCTTGATGAGGTCGCTGCTATTGCGCTCGCGTTAAGTGATTCGGCAGAAGCCGGATCTGCGCTCGCCGCGTCAAACGCGGCGCTCGATACGCGACGCAACTCGGACTCGATCGTCAACACCCTCGTGCGGCGAAGGACCGCTTCCATCACCCAGGCGATGGCAAGTCGTAAAAGTCCTTATGTCATCCGCAAGCGGGTGCAGCGACATACGCTCAGGCTTCCGCTCCTGCCCACCACGACCATAGGTTCGTTCCCCCAGACAACAACGATCCGTCAAGCTCGCGCGGCGTACCGGCGCGGGGAACTGGGCGCACTCGATTACCTGGAACGCATGCGCGCGGAGATAACGGCCGCAGTGCGCAAGCAGGAGGAGCTCGGGCTCGACGTACTCGTGCATGGCGAAGCGGAACGTAACGACATGGTCGAGTTTTTCGCGGAGAAGCTTTGGGGATTTGCGCTGACGGAGAACGGCTGGGTTCAGAACTACGGCTCGCGATGCGTCAAGCCGCCCATCATTTACGGCGACATCTATCGTCCGGAGCCCATGACGGTGGACAACATGTGCCATGCGCAATCGCTGACCGACCGCGTGATGAAAGGCATTCTTACGGGACCGGTGACCATGCTCCAGTGGTCTTTTGTCCGTGACGATCAACCCCGCGAAACGACGGCGCTGCAGCTTGCGCTGGCCATTCGCGACGAGGTAATGGACCTTGAAAAGGCCGGCATCCGCATCATTCAGATCGATGAACCGGCGTTCCGCGAAGGCTTGCCATTGCGTCAGGCCGAGTGGCCCGCTTACCTTGACTGGGCAACCCGGGCTTTCAAGATCGCCGCTAGTGGCGTCTCCGATGCAACGCAGATTCACACCCACATGTGTTATTCGGAGTTCAACGACATTCTCCCCTCCATCGCAGCGCTGGATGCGGACGTGATCACGATCGAGACGTCGCGCTCTTCAATGGAACTGCTGGACGGCTTCGGTGCGTTCGTCTACCCGAATGGAATCGGGCCTGGCGTCTATGACTCACATGCGGCGCGGGTGCCGAGCGTTGCGACGATGCAGCGCCTGCTTGAGCGTGCATGCGAGGTCATTCCTGCGGAGCATCTATGGGTCAACCCTGACTGCGGTTTGAAAACGCGCGCGTGGCCGGAGACGGAGGCGGCATTGACAAACATGATTCTGGCGGCCCGCGCCGTGCGAGAGGCGTTGATTGCGAAAAGTAAGGAAATAGCAGAAGTCTGAGCGCCCGTCAGCACCACTAGTACCTTCACCGGCGGCCTTGGCCACACCCTTGCGGCTTGGGACTTCTAACCAGCTTGCCTCGGCTGCTGGACAGTGTTCAGTGGGCACCGCGGTCCCTCCGCGACGCTCATCACCATGACGCCATCCCACATCTGACCTTGCGCGGCGAAACGGGCAGAAGACCCGCTTGGGGCACCCCGGCGGCACACCGAAGTCCACCCGAGCTTACCCGTAAAGAACCGCGTAGAAGCGCGGTTCTGCCATGCCGTGGCCCGTCCGTGCTAATGTATTTGGCTTGGCTTCGTTGACTTTGTACTTTACTCACCACGCCCTTTCGGGACGCTCTGGACGCTTATGAAAAAAGTATCGCTGCTGCTTACTCTTGCTTTTATCGCTTCGTCATCGGCTTATGCCGCCACAGGCGCGACTGAAACGCTTCCCTCCGGCGTCACCGTGACGCAGATCAAGGAAGGCACTGGCGCGCAGCCTACCGCCGCTGACACCGTGACCGTCAACTATCGCGGTACGCTCGCGAACGGCACCGAATTCGACTCCTCGTACAAGCGTGGGCAGCCGGCATCGTTCCCGCTCGGTCAGGTCGTCCCGTGCTGGACGCAAGGCCTTCAGAAGATGAAGGTTGGCGGCAAGGCCAAACTCGTGTGTCCGCCGGCAACTGCATACGGCGAACGCGGCGTAGGCCCGATTCCGCCGAACAGCACGCTGACGTTTGAAGTCGAGTTGCTGAAAATCGGCAACTAGAGCCTGTACAACGCGCATTCGCTTCAACGCAATCAGGCGAATCGCGCGTCCTGTGCTATTGCGATAATTTTTGCTTTTCGCAATAGCACAGCTGTGTAACGTCAGCGTAGTGCCATCAAATAGGTTGATGGATGTAGCGAGTGCTTAATCCGACTCCAATGGGAAAACCCTCCCTGCGCTTACGCCCTATACGCGCCGTATACGTTTACTGTCGAGACAGCCCGATTTTCAGTCAGAGGATTGACGGGTGCGAAGTAAAATTATCGGAAAGCAGGGCACACGAACCTGTCACTTGCACCACGTAAGATAGGCGCTGGGGCGCTTAATGCAGGCTCAGTGCAGCAACGGCCAGAGGTCGGAGCCTACGCCACCAAGCCGGAATCCAATGCCAGGATAGTCGGGCTGGTACAAATCAATGGGTACAACACGGTCCGCAAACGATTCCCTTCTGTTGCAGTTTTAATAAGCGTCCGGTAACATTAATTCGCGGGTAGTATCAATTTTTTACTAAACTGGTTACCTGCCGGGACTGCCTGGATAAGCAATTTTCTGTCTTTTAAGTGACAGATAGGGCATGCCAAAGGCGCCGTGCAAAAAGTCTCCCTGCATAACCCGTTGTTGAAGGGCCAAAATCACTAAACAGGCCGTCGCGACCGGTGTTAATAAAAAGAGGGCTGTATCTTAGTCACTTCCACCACCATGGCGACGCTGTGATCCGACACACTCTGGGCGGCTTGCTACTGGTGATGTTATGCCTCGGCCGTGCGGTCGCGGCAGGTCCCGATTGCACACGTCCCTTCACGCTTGCGCTGCACGACCACGGCCTGCTTTATTCCGCCGATACCGACACGGGTATCGATAAAGATTTCGCCGACGAACTGATCCGCCGCAGCGGCTGCCAGATTACCGTCAGCCTGATGTCGCGGGCGCGCATCTGGCAATTGATCGAATCCGGCGCACTCGATTTCAGTTTGTCCGGCATTGCCAACGCCGAGCGCAACCGCTTCGCTTCGTTCGCCTGGTACTTCAGCAACAAATACTATTTGCTGGTGCGCAAGGACGCGGGCATGCATCAGCTTGCCGATTTCGAGCGCAGCGACCAGTTTCAACTGGGCGTGATCCGCAGCTTCCGCTACAGCGACTCCGCCAACAAGCTGGTCGACACGCTCGCGGCGGAGAACCGCGTCAGCCAGGCCGGCGGCCTGGCGCCGCTCTACGAGGCGCTGATCCACCAGCGTATCCAGGGCATGATCATGGAGCCCTTCGATTACCCCGCGCTCGACGAAAAGAAGATCCGCGATGTCACCGCCATCATTGAGTTCAACGATCCCGCCATACCGCATGGCCTGATCATGTCAAAGAAGGCGCTGTCACCCGCCGAGCAGGACAAGTGGCGCGCGCTGGTGAACGAGATGCGCGCGGACGGAACCGTGCTGCGTATTTTCGAGAAGTATTTCAAACCCGATCTGGCTAAATCCATGGTCGATTTCCAGGCACCTCCGTGACCTGGGCTCGCCTGGTATTGCTGCCCCTGCTGATCTTGTCCGCCGCACTCGGCGTCACGTGGATCGTCTGGGATCACGAGCGGCAAGCTTCCCACAACGAGTTACTCTCCCAGTTCAATTTTTCACTGGGCGACGTGGTCAGCCGCGTCGAACAGCGCATGTCGACTTATGAACAGATGCTGCGCGGTGTGCAGGGCCTGTTCGCGGCCACCGACCAGATGGACCGCGACAACTTCCGCGACTACGTCAGCGCGCTCAATCTCGACGCCAATTTTTCCGGCATCCAGACCATTGGGGTTATCGACTGGGTGCCGGCGGCGCGAAGAAACGCTCATATTGCCGCGATGCGTCAGTTGGGTTTTACCGGCTATACCATCCAGCCGCAGGGCCTGCGGGAGAACTACGCGCCGATCATCCAGCGCGAACCGTCCGCGCTCAGCAACCGCGCCCCGCTCGGAGTAGATCCCTGGGCCGATCCTGTGCGGCGGCAGGCCATGGAGAAGGCACGCGATTCCGGCATGGTGGCGGTTTCTGGAAAAGTCCGCCTCGGCGTGGACGTCGGGCCGGATGCAAAACCCGCCTTCATCATGTACTTGCCTATCTATACCCGGGGCCAGTCGCACGACGGCGTCGCCGAGCGTCGCGCGCATCTTGCCGGCTGGGTGTACGCGTCGTTTCGCATGCACGATGTCATCGCCAGTCTTTATGGCGATACGCTGCCCGGCCTCGCGTTAGCGATCTACGACGGCGTCGAGCCGTCCACCGCGGCCTTGCTGTATCGTTCCCGTGCCGCTGAAGAGCAGCATCGGCCGCCGCTCATTTCAGCCAGTGAATACCTGGTGGTTGGAGGGCATGACTGGACGCTCTCGATGAGGACCCTCGACGACTTCAAGGGCCGTTTCGGCCGTAACGCCGAAGTACTGATCGCGGTCACCGGCACGGGTCTGAGCCTGCTGCTGGCGCTCCTCGCGTGGCTGATGGTCACCGGCCGCGGTCGCGCGATGCGGCTGGCCTCCAAGATGACCCGCGAGTTGCGCGAGAGTGAAGAGAAATTCCGGGCCATCGCGGACTGCACGGTCAACTGGGAAGTCTGGTGGGGAACGGATGGCAAGCCGCGCTGGATCAATCCATCGGTTAAGGAATACACCGGCTATACCGTCGACGAATGCATGGCCATGCCCGATCTCGCCGGCACGCTGATTCATCCCGACGATATGGCCCGCGTCGCTCCCGAGTTCCTGAGGGGACTCCAGGGCTCTCGCGGCGACGACCTCGAATTCCGCTGCGTTCGCAAGGACGGGACGCTGGTCTGGCTGTCCGTTTCCTGGGTTCCGATCACCGACGCCAAAGGCGTATTGACGGGGTTCCGGACCAGCGGACGCGACATCACCGACCGCAAGCAGGTCGAGGCCGAATTGCGGATTGCGGCGGTCGCCTTCGACTCGCTCGAAGCCATGATGGTCACCGATGCCACCAACACCATCCTGCGGGTCAATTCAGCGTTCACCGAGTGCACCGGTTACACGGCTGAAGAGGCGGTGGGCCAGACACCTCGACTGCTCCGCTCGCATCATCACGACGAAGGATTTTTCGGCGAGATGTGGGAGACGATTCACCGCATGGGTGGCTGGCAAGGTGAGATCTGGGGGCGTCGCAAGAATGGTGAGGTCTATCCGAAATGGCTGACGATCTCGGCGGTGACGGGCGAAGGCGGAGTCGTCAGTCACTATGTGGGCACGCATCACGACATTACCGAACGCAAGATCGCGGAAGAGCGCATCAAGGAGCTGGCTTTCTTCGATGCCCTCACGCGTTTGCCCAACCGCACGTTGCTGCTGGATCGCCTGACGCAGGCCATTACGCTCAGCGCACGAAGTGGTGCGTGCGGGGCGTTGCTGTTCATCGACCTGGATCACTTCAAGACGCTCAACGACACCCTGGGCCACGACAAAGGAGACCTGCTGCTTCAACAAGTGGCGCAGCGGCTGGCTGCCAGCGTACGTGAGGGCGATACCGTGGCGCGGGTTGGAGGCGACGAGTTCGTGGTGGTGCTCGGCAGCCTGCATGAAACGTGGCAGGAAGCGGCCAGCCAGACAGAAGGCGTGGGCGAAATCATCCTCGATGTTCTCGGCAAGTCGTACCAGCTTGATGACATCGATTACCGCAGTACGGCCAGCATTGGCGCAACCGTGTTCCGGGGCTACCAGACGTCCATCGACGAACTCCTGAAACAGGCGGACCTCGCCATGTACAAGTCGAAGGAACTGGGGCGCAACGCACTGTGTTTCTTCGACCCGGCCATGCAGACCGTGGTAGTGGAACGGGCGGCGCTCGAGGCGGGTTTGCGGAAGGCCATAGAGGGCAATCAGTTCGTGCTGCATTACCAGGCGCAGGTGCTCGACGGGGACAAAGTCGTTGGAGCCGAAGCACTCGTGCGTTGGCAGCATCCCCAGCGCGGTCTGGTGCCGCCAGCCGATTTCATTCACCTCGCTGAAGAGACCGGGATGATCCTGGCGTTGGGCAACTGGGTGCTCGAAACCGCATGTACTCAACTGGCGTTGTGGGCCATGCGGCCCGACATGTCCCACCTGACGATCGCAGTCAATGTCAGCGCGCAGCAGTTCCGCGAGCCTGACTTCGTGGCCAAGGTGTTGAACGTCATCCGTCGAACGGGCGCCAACCCTGACCGGCTGAAGCTGGAACTGACCGAGAGCGTGCTGGTGGACAACGTGCAGGACATCATTGAAAAGATGCATGCACTCAAGGCCCGGGGCGTGGTTTTTTCACTCGACGATTTCGGTATTGGCTATTCGTCGCTTTCGTATTTGAAGCGCTTGCCTCTGGATCAATTGAAAATCGATCAGTCATTCGTGCGCGACGTGCTCATCGATCCGAACGATGCGGCGATTGCCCGGACGATTGTCGCGCTGGCGCAAAGCCTGGGCTTGGGGGTGATCGCCGAGGGCGTGGAGACCGAAGAGCAACGCGACTTCCTGGCCGGCGCCGGCTGTCATGCTTATCAAGGTTTCTATTTTTGCCGGCCTTTGCCCGTTGAAGGATTTGAAGAGTTTGCGTGCAGGGGGTGGACGAAGCCGAAGGCGGTCCGCGCATAACAGTTCGAATAGTTCGGTTAGCTGACCGCATTGTTTCGCAGCAGCTTAGATTCGCAAGTCAGTCAGGATCTGTTCCGCTAAAAAATCACAGGGCGGCCGGTTCGATCCCGCGCTGCGCGCGAGCACGATTTCCAGGTCCGGCAGGGCAGGCAGGCCGTCCGCGCTGCCGAGTTGGACAAACCGTTCAGGAATGCTGCATCGGGACAGGGGGGCAATCGCAAGCCCCGCTTCGACCATGCTGAAAAGGCCCAGCAGGCTCGGGCTTTCGTACGACGTGCGATAGCTGATCTTCGCCCGTTCCAGCGCGTGGATCGCCTTGGACCGCGCAACGCTGCCCGGTGCGAAGACGGCAATGGGCAACGGCCGTTCCTTCCATACTTCGTTGCCGACCGCGCAACCGGCCCAGACCATCGGTTCGAGCCGGATGAAGTCACCACTCAAGCCCTTCATCCGTGTCATGCACGCGAGATCGATCTTGCCTTCCTTGATGAGCGGCGCCAGCGCATTGCTCGGCATGCCGATCACCTGGATCTCGACCTTGGGGTAAGTCGCAGAAAATTTTCTCAACACGGAGGGCAGGAGAGACGATGCGTAGTCGTCCGGTACTCCAATTGCCACCCGCCCCCTGACGTCCGGGCGAACAATGGATGCCCAGGCTTCGTCGCGCAAGGCAAGCAACCGGCGCGCATAGGCGAGCAGTACATGGCCGTCCTGCGTCAGCGTGAGATTGCGCGGTTTGCGTAAGAACAAGGACTTCCCCAGCGACGCCTCCAGCGACTTGATCTGCATACTGACGGCGGATTGGGAACGATGCACGAGTGCTGCGCCGCGCAGGAAGCTGCCTGTATCGGCAACGGCAACGAACATGGAGAGCGCATCGAGGTCGAAGGTTTTCATGGGTGTCGGAGGGGTGTCGAAGGCATCAGAAAAACTGAACGAAGTCTTCAATATAACTCGCTTTCCTGAATCCGGTGGGCCTTGCATACTGGGCGTCCCTCAACGCGAAAACGACGGAAAAGAAACGATGTCGATGACCTACGATGATTTCAGGAAGCTCGGGATAAAAATCGATATGACGCGCGGAAAGCCGTCGTCGGAACAACTTGATCTCTCCTCGGATGCACTGGCCAACGCGCTGAAAGCGGGCGAATTCATGTCGCGCGATGGTATCGATTGCCGTAATTATGGTCATGCCCTGGGTCTGCCCGAAGCACGTGAACTCGGCGCCGATCTGCTTGGGACTGCTGTCGAGCAGGTGGTGGCGGCGGGGAATTCCAGTCTTGAGTTGATGCATGACGCCATGGCGTTTGCCATCCTGCATGGCATGGCTGACGGCAAGCCGTGGCGCAATGAGGGCGACGTCGCGTTCCTTTGCCCCGTGCCGGGATATGACCGCCATTTCTCGATCTGCGCGGCGCTTGGCGTGCGCATGATCCCGGTGCCGCTAACCGGCAATGGCCCTGATATGGATTTTGTCGAAGCACAGGTCGCCGGCGATCCGGCCATCAAGGGCATCTGGTGCGTGCCGCTCTATAGCAACCCAACCGGCGAAATCTACTCCGCCGATACGATTCACCGTCTCGCCTCGATGCCAACAGCCGCCCCCGACTTTCGCTTGTTCTGGGACGACGCGTACCGGTTCCATCACCTGACTGAGCAGAAGCACACCACGTTGAACATGATCGACGCTTGCGCGGCGGCAGGGCATCCGGATCGGGCGCTGGTGTTCGCGTCGCTGTCCAAGATTACGATTGCGGGCGCTGCGCTGGCGTTCGTTGCATCGTCGCGCCGTAACATCGACTGGTGGCAGCGTTGTTCGGGTATCAGGACCATTGGGCCGGACAAACTCAATCAACTTCGGCACGTACGGTTTTTGCGGGACCGGCAGGCATTGGAGGGATTGATGGAGCGGCATCGCGCGCTGTTGCGACCCAAGTTTGACGCCATGACGACGACCTTCGCCGAGATCCTTGCGGATCTTCCGGGCGTGTCCTGGACCGAGCCGCAAGGGGGCTATTTCATCAGCCTCTACAGCCCCGATGGTCTCGCTAAACGCACGGTCGCGCTGGCCGCCGACGCCGGTATTGCGATGACGCCGGCAGGCGCTGCGTTCCCTCATGGTCTCGATCCACGGGACCGGCATCTGCGCGTTGCACCGACCTTTCCGTCACTTGATGAAGTGAAGCGGGCGGC
>NZ_JAQGMM010000474.1 GCF_028292365.1 Caballeronia sp. | reverse complement strand
GAACTCTCTTAAAGAATTAGGACAAAACTAAGAATTCTTAAAATCAAAACGCTGGGGGTGGGACGAGCCGGGGGCGTTCATGAACGCCAAAAGGCGTCCGTGGTGTGCGGACGCCTTTTGGTTTCAGACGGAGTCAGATGGTGAGGGTTTTCGGGAACGGCGGGCTAGAAGGGACTCGCATCGGGCCAGGCTGCATTGCGTGTAAGAGGCGTAACAGAAACGGACGCCATCAAGTCGGCCGAACTGGAAACAACCAGCATGGCCGACCATCCAGGCGACGCCAGACTCACACCCGATGCAATCGCCCATGCATTGGGGTGTCCATCCGCCATATGAACCGGATACTCGCCGCTGACGATACCTCACCAAGCGCCTACATCGGGTCGGTGCCGGGGAGATCGCTTCCCGATGGGGCTTTTCCAGTCAGTCGCACTTCAGCCGCGTCATTCACCATCGCTTCGGCGTCACGCCGACAGCACTGCGATGCGAGAGCGGCCGACAGCACCCAGCCGTGCGAATTCGCGAAGCCAGTCTCATCGGACCGCGCGGCGCTACCCTTCTCGCTTCGCCACAGCCACTACGGACCTTGAACGCATTGCATCGAAGACACGCTGGCGATGCGGAATCGCCAGCAACAGACCCAGTGCGAGAGCGTCGGCAGCGAGACCCAGCGGGACATCAATCAGTCCACCCGTGAGCGTGAACAAAGCAGAATCCACACACAACGAAATCACCGCACCCGCTACGAAGCACACCAGTCCATCGCGGCCAACCGCGCCGACCCATGGCAAGCGTTGCGCTATCTGCTTCACCACGCCATGGCGTGCGAGGTCGCCCGCAAGCCACGCGACGCCGAGGAAATTGACAATTCTCGCGCCGGCCAGGTTGCGCTTGAAATCGCCATCGAAGGAAACCGGAAGCACCAGCAACTTGTAGTACGCCATGCCTGCGACGATCGCGAGCGCCGCGACGCTCACCAGCCAACCGAGCCGGTGCGAACTCACGCGCTGATAGATTGGATGGCAGCATGCAATCACGCCTATCACGAACATCAACTGCCACGCGGCTGGATTGAAATCCCACAGCAAGTCATCCGCCGACGGCAAATACTCGGCAATGGGCGTTGCCGCTGCCCACAACGCGATGCTCGCACCGAGCAGCAGAATTGGCTTGGTGCGTGCCAACGGCAACACAAACGGCACGGCCAGCGCAAAAAGCGCGTACATGGGCAGGACTGAAGACAAATACGGCTGGCGGCGCAAAAGCAGCACGTCGGCGAGCGCGGTGAACGGCGCGGAAATAAATGCATTCAGGTCGGACGTGGCCAGATTCGGCGCGCTGCCGAAAAACGGCCGCAGCAAGAAACTTGTCAGCAGCATGAGGACAGCGGTCACCAGGAATGCGCGATAAATTTCGAACGCACGCCGGAAAAACCGCGCCCGTGCGGCTGATTCCGAGCGGCGGCCCGACATTGACACATAGGCGGTCGCGGTGGCAAAACCACCCAGGAACACGAAAACTTCGGCGGCATCGTTGAGTGCGAACGAGTGAAGCGTCACACGAGATACCATACTGCCGCCAATATGATCGACCAGAATCACCAGCAGTACGAGGCCACGAAAGAAGTCCAGTTCGACCAGGCGTTGCGATTTTCCCTGCATGCGAAACCCGAAAGGGACTGCCGAAATCGGGCAGCAAAGGTTGAAGGTGCCGGACTGGGAACCGTTCCGGCCAACGTAAGGGAGAGAGGCCCTGGAGTTTACCCGTGTTCTCGCCGTGCACCATTTTTGGGATAAGCGGACATCTGTAGTCTGTTTCGCGAACTTTTCGACCCTGCGTCGCTCTCAATTATTTCATTAAGCTTACATTTTTGCTTAACGCGTCACGTATCATCGCGAACGGCCGCCGCCGCGTGGGCGCCTTTCACCGTTTCCTCCTACTTCTCCAAGACCCTCGGATCTCATGGACTATTTAGTTGCATTGGCAAGCGACCCCGGCGCGTGGGCCGCCCTGGCGACGCTCCTTGTCATGGAAGTCGTGCTCGGCATCGACAACCTGATCTTCATCTCCATTCTTACGAACAAACTGCCCGAGGCGCACCGCGCACGCACGCAGCGTCTCGGCATCGGGCTGGCATTGGTCATGCGGCTCGGCCTGCTCGGCACGGTGGCGTTGATCGTGCGCCTGACCGCCCCGATCTTCACCGCGTTCGGACACGACTTCTCGTGGCGCGACCTGATCCTCATTGCCGGCGGTGCGTTCCTCGTGTGGAAGGCGACCACCGAAATCCATCATCACGTGTCGGGTGAAGGCGAGAATGGCAGCGGGATCGCGAAGACCTCCACGCTCACGCCGTGGTCGGCGATCGGCCAGATCCTGGTGCTCGATCTCGTGTTTTCCATCGACAGCATCGTGACGGCAGTGGGCATGACCGAACACATTCCGATCATGTTCGTCGCGGTGGTCGGGGCCGTTTCAGTGATGATGTTTGCGGCAGGTCCGCTGTCGCGTTTCATCGAAAGGAACCCGACCGTTGTCATGCTCGCGCTCGGCTTCTTGCTCGTGATCGGGATGACGCTGGTGGCCGAAGGGTTCGGCTCGCATGTGCCCAAGGGCTACATTTACGCAGCCATGGCGTTCTCGGCGCTGGTCGAAGGGCTGAATATGCTGTCGCGACGGGCGAAGAAGAAACGCGCTTTGGAATGATGGCGCGACAAGCCGAAAACTGTCCAACTTTGCGGGGTCAGTTCACGGTGCTGAGCCGCGCGGTGCCGAGCCGCGCGGCGTTTTTTTGTCAGAACGGCAAGTCGGGCTGACGTGGCGGTTTATCAGCGCCGGCCACTTTTTGCGCCTTCAGCCAGCGTTCGATAACCCGCACGACGTGGTCCCGTTCGTCATCGTCCAGCCGTTTTCCCGCCGCGATACCGTGCCATTTCGCGAGGCAGCCCCGACAGCACGTTGCCGTGGCGTGCTGTGCGATAAATACCGGATGGCCGCGAAATGGCGTCTGCTTGCCGTCGTTCGGCAGATGCTCTGGCGCAAGTCGCCGCGCGATCAACTCACGCGCATGGCTGATCACTTCGGTCAACCCGTGTTCACGCAAATAAGCTTCTTCACGCGCACCCAAGCGGAAGCGCATGCGAAAATTCGAATGTGACAAGGCATCGAAAACGGTATCGATATCGCGCATGGCACTTGGCTCAGAATGGCTTGCGATACAGCGACGAATCTGTGAAACCTTCCGCATTCAATACATATCCGACCACGATCAACGCTGTCCTTTCGATGCCTTTTTCAAGGACTTTTCCGGCGATATCGGCGAGCGTACCGAGCACTTTCTCTTCGTCGGGCCAGCTTGCACGGAAGATTACCGCTACCGGGCACTGCGCGCCGTAATGCGGAATCAGATCAACTACTATCCGCTCAATATGACGCACGCCAAGGTGGATCGCCATGGTCGCGCGATGGCGTGCGAGATCGGCGAGTTGCTCGCCTTCGGGCATCGATGTCTTCGTGGCGAAGCGCGTCAGGATCACCGTTTGCGAGATCCCGGGCAACGTGAATTCGCAACCAAGGGATGCCGCCGATGCAGCTGCCGCCGTGACGCCAGGAACGATTTCATAAGGAATCGAAAGCATATTCAAACGCCGTATCTGCTCGCCTATTGCACCGTATAGCGAAGGATCGCCGGAATGCACACGCGCAACGTCTTGCGCTTTAAGGTGGGCGGCTTCGAGCAACGCAACGATTTCGTCGAGATGAAGATCGGCCGTATTCACGACGCTTTCCGCACAATGTCCACTCAGCACCGCTTCCGGCACAAGCGATCCGGCGTACAGGATAACCGGACATGTACGAATGAGGCGCTGGCCTTTCACCGTGATGAGCTCGGGATCTCCGGGTCCGGCGCCAATGAAATAGACCGTCATTTAAGGGGTTTTATCGAAAAGTGCGTGCGAGTGGGACCCTGCTTCAAGTGCGTCCAGAAGCGAGCTTGTATCGGGAAATTCGCGCTCGGCCGGTGGCAAGCGCGGCCGCTGCAGCATGACCACGGGCAAACCTCGTTCCCGCGCTACTGCAAGTTTCGCCTCCGTTGCCGAGCCGCCGCTATTCTTGCTGACGACGACATCGGTTTGCTGCGCGTCGAAGAGCATACGTTCACTTTCCAGCGAGAACGGGCCGCGTGCACCGATGATTGTCGCGCGTGCGTTACCGGGATGTGGGTCGAGACAGCGAATGGTCCAGTGTTGCGTCGGGGGAATCTCATCAAGATGCGCAAGCGGTTCGCGGCCCAGCGTCCAGAGCGGATATTTGTAAGGCGCGAGCGTGTGGACGATGTCCGGAAAATCGGCTGCCTCGCGCCAATCGTCTTCGGATTGCGGTTGCCACGGTGCGCGGCGAAGCGCCCAGTATTCAATGTGCTTGAGCGCACTGGCCGCGCTCGCGTGACGGCTCATTTGCGCGGCGTAAGGATGCGTCGCATCGACAATCAAGCCGATGGACTCCGCCTGGATGAACGCCTTTAACCCTTCTATGCCGCCAAAACCACCCACGCGCACGGTGCAGGTCAGATCGTCCGGCACGCGGCCCAGTCCGGCGAGACTATAAATATGTGCAGGGCCGAGACGTCGCGCGATTTTCAATGCGTCGCCGGTGCCCCCCAACAGCAAGATCCGCATCATTGCGCCCCCCCACGATGCGCCCCTGCTGGTCGATCGCCAAGCATCATGGTTTAACAGCATGCAGCAGCGTGACCGGAAGCGCCTGGCGCCAGGTATCGAAGGCGCCTAGCGGCTGTGCATGCGCAACGCCGATACGCGTCATCTCGCCGCCGTTGCGCGCGCGCCATGCGACCAGCGTCACCTCGCTCTGGAGGGTGACTGCGTTGACGATCATCCGGCCGCCTTTCTTCAGATGTGACCAGCACGTATCCAGCATGTCCGGCGCCGTCACACCACCGCCGATAAAAATGGCATCGGGCTCGGGAAGTCCGGCCAACGCGTCCGGCGCTTCACCCTCGACCAGTTGCAGTCCAGGCACGCCGAGCGCGTCGCGATTGTGTTCGATCAGGCGTTGACGCTGGTCGTTCGCTTCGATCGCGATGGCACGGCAACTCGGATGCGCGCGCATCCACTCGATACCAATCGAACCGCATCCCGCACCCACGTCCCACAGCAGTTCGCCAGGCTCGGGAGCAAGCCGCGACAGCGTGATCGCGCGGACATCGCGCTTCGTGAGCTGTCCGTCGTGCTGGTAAGCGTCGTCTGGAAGACCGGGCGTCAGCGGCAAGCGCCGCGCGTGGTGCTCCGCGATGCACTCGATGGCCACCAGATTCAGTGCGGCCACTTCGCTGGTCGTCCACGCGCTGGCCTCGCTGTCGATACGACGCTCGCGCTCGCCGCCCAGATGCTCGAATACACTCAGCCGGCTCGTGCCGAAACCGCGCTTGGTCAGCAACTCTGCGACCACGCCTGGACTCGCGGCGTTGCTGCTTAGAACGAACAGGCGCGCGCCGTGATGAAGCTGCGTTTCGAGCGCCGCGACCGGCCGCCCGACCAGCGATACCACCGCGACGTCCTGAAGCGCCCAGTGCAAACGCGCGGCGGCAAGCGACAACGAAGACGGCGCGGGCAACACGCGAAATTCATCGGCCGCCAGTTCGCGGGCGAATGTCGAGCCAACGCCGAACATCATCGGGTCGCCGCTCGCGAGAACACATACCCGTTTGCGTGCGCAACGATAGTCGAGCACGGGCGCAATCGTAAACGGGGTAGACCATGCGCGACGTTCGCCGCCAATTCGGGCGGGCAACAACGCGAGATGACGCGCGCCGCCGAAAATAGTATCGGCTGCGAGCAGCGCCTGGCGCGCGTGCCGGCCCAGTCCGCGCCAGCCATCCTCCCCGATCCCCACCACGGTCAACCACGGTGACATCCGCCGATCCTCGCTTGATTTATTCGCCGACTCATTGGCCAACTGATTCACTGATGCCAACTCATTCACTGATTGCGCCTCGTCTACAACGTGGCCGAGACAATGCGGCTAAACCACGTCCGGCCTGACGCCGATGCGCTTTAGCCGCTGCAAAAACAGGCATAATAGCGCGGTTAGTCGGTGCCCTTACGGGCCTAACAGGGAACACAGCAGAACTGTGGCTGCCCCCGCAATTGTACGCAGCGAGTCCGCGCTCCACTGCCACTGGTTTCGACTGGGAAGGCCGGTACGGATAACGACCTGCGAGCCAAGAGACCTGCCGACCGCAATTCTTCGTGCAAGCCAACATCGGGCGGGGTGTACCGATGCCGTGAACGTGCCATCCCGTGAAAGGGTCCGGCATGCTCGAGGCGCCGCGCGAGACCGAACGGGTCACGCTTTGAACGAACCACTCACTACTGTACGCGGATTAGCGCACGCATCAACGCAAGCATCGCGGCCATCGGCGTGTCCGGGCCTGATGCGGATCGTGCCTGCGCGCGACGGCGGCCTGTGCCGTATTCGCCTCGCATGGGGCGAACTGAGCGCCGCGCAGGCGCGTGTTGTGGCGCAAGTGTCCCTCGAATCCGGTTCCGGTTTCATCGATGCAACCAATCGCGCGAATCTCCAGATTCGCGGCGTAACGGAAGAAAGAGACGCGCAGGAAGCGCTCGTCTCGCGGCTCGTCGACGCGGGACTCGGTCCTGACACGCCCGATTCCGACGACCAGCGTAACGTCATGTCCGGTCCGCTGGCGGGCCTCGATTCGCACGCCTTGCTTGATGTCGTTCCACTCGTTTCCACGTTAATCGGGCAGATGCAACGTGACGCACGTTTGCATCTGCTATCGCCAAAATTCGCGTTGATGGTCGACGGCGGCGAGCGTCTTGCCATGCTCGACCATCCTCACGATGTGTGGCTTTCAGCGATATCGGCGGATCGGTTTGTATTCGGGCTGGCGGGCTGTCCACCCCAATCTGAAAATGATGCGCCTGCGTTAGCAGCAGTGAAAGCCGGGCCCGTGCCCGAGCTGGTTAATGCGCTGCTGCACACCTTCCTCGATCTCGCCCAGCCCTGGCAGACCAGGATGCGCGATCTGCTGGCGACGTATTCCATCGAAGAAATTCTTGGCCGCGTTCAGGAGAACCTTGGTTTCGCTTTGGATCGTGACGTTGAACACTGGCGTCGTCCCGCATCCGATGCAAGGCTGCGTTTCGGCGTGCGTCGTCAAGGCACCGGCGACAGCGTGTGCGTCGGTGCGCAAGTCCCGCTTGGGCGCCTGGATGCCGCGACGCTGCTTGCGCTCGCCGATCTCGCGCCACGATTACGCATGACGCCCTGGCAAAGTGTGATGCTGCTCGATGTGCCCTCCGCCGATGCCCAAGCGGTCGTTGACCAACTCGCCGCACTCGGCCTCGCGACGAATCCCGACGAACCTTTCGCACGCCTGATTGCCTGTGCGGGTTCGCAAGGCTGCGCAAAAAGTTTCGCCGATACCAAAGCCGATGCGCGAGTTCTCGCGCGGTCGATGCCGCCCAAGGGCGACGTACACCTGAGCGGCTGCGCGCGCTCATGCGCTGCGGCACATCGCGTCGCAACCACCTTGATGGCAGTTGCACCCGGCCGCTACGATCTTTACGGCAACGCGCCAGAAGCCCTCGCCCGCCACCTCACCATAGAACAGGCAGCCCGCTGGCTAGCCCGGAGTCACCTTGATGCCTGACTACATTCGCGACGGCCAGGCGATTTATCGCGCGTCGTTTGCGACCATTCGCGCCGAGGCCAACCTCTCGGCCATTCCCGCTGATCTGGAGAAACTTGCCGTCCGCGTGATCCACGCGTGCGGCATGACGGACGTCATCGACGACCTCGTGTTCTCTCCTGGCGCGGGCGCGGCAGGCCGCCTGGCGCTTGGCAAAGGCGCCCCCATTCTCTGCGACGCGCGCATGGTCGCCGAAGGCATCACGCGGGCGAGACTGCCGGCGGATAACCGCGTGATCTGCACGCTCAACGATCCATCCGTGCCTGAACGCGCTCGCGCACTCGGCAACACGCGCTCCGCTGCCGCGCTCGAGTTGTGGCAACCGGATCTTGAAGGCAGCGTGGTCGTGATCGGCAATGCGCCCACTGCACTCTTCCATCTGCTCGACATGCTCGACGCGGGCGCGCCCAAACCTGCGCTGATCCTGGGCTTTCCTGTGGGTTTTATCGGCGCGGCGGAATCGAAGGCGCTGCTTGCCGCCGATAGCCGCGGCGTACCATTCGTCGCGTTGCGCGGCCGGCGCGGCGGCAGTGCGATGGCGGCCGCTGCCGTGAACGCACTGGCAACGGAGACCGAATAGATGAGCGGACGCCTCTATGGACTCGGTGTCGGTCCCGGTGACCCCGAGCTGATAACAGTGAAGGCACTTCGCTTGCTGACCTCCGCGGCGGTGGTCGCTTACTTCGTGGCGAAGGGCAAGAAAGGCAATGCGTTCGGCATTATCGAAGCGCATCTGAAAGAGACGCAAACCCGCATGCCGCTGGTTTATCCCGTCACGACCGAAG
Organism: Caballeronia sp.; assembly: GCF_028292365.1. Lineage (GTDB taxonomy): Bacteria > Pseudomonadota > Gammaproteobacteria > Burkholderiales > Burkholderiaceae > Caballeronia. Next base: position 3,597 of record NZ_JAQGMM010000474.1, on the reverse strand, counting down.
CGCTTGAGCCGCCGCTCTGCTACGAAACAATCATCGGCGACTTCTACGATGAATCCGCTATCCGCATCGCGGATCATCTCGAAGCGGGCCGCGATGTGGCCGTGATCTGCGAGGGCGATCCGTTCTTCTACGGCTCATACATGTATCTGCATGACCGGCTGGCCGAACGATTCGAAGCGCACGTCGTGCCCGGTGTGTGTTCCATGCTGGGCGGCGTTGCCGTACTTGGCGTGCCGCTTGTGTATCGGAACCAGAGTTTGTCGGTGTTATCGGGCGTGCTGCCGGAGGCCGATCTCAGACAACGACTCGCCACCGCCGATGCCGCCGTGATCATGAAACTGGGCCGCAACTTCGACAAGGTGCGACGCGTGCTCACCGAACTCGGACTCGATAAACGTGCGCTTTACGTCGAACGCGCGACCATGGCGAACCAGCGCATTGTGCCGCTGGAAGAAGTCGATCCCATGGCGTCGCCCTACTTCTCGCTGCTCGTCGTGCCGGGGGAGAAATGGCAAGCGTGAGAGCGTTGAACGATCAGGTCCCCGTGGCAATCGTGGTGCTGGGCACGGGCGCTGTTGACACCGCTCGCCGCATTCAGGCGCGGTATCCGGGTTCGCTCGTTCATGGCCTCGCGAGCCGTGTTCAGGGCGATGTTACGTTCACCGAACTGGGTTTACATCTGCGTGAACTCTATGCGCGCAACACACCGATCGTCGCCTTATGCGCGGCGGGTATCGTGATTCGATGCCTCGCCTCTGCTGTCGGCGATAAGACCCATGAACCACCCGTGCTGGCTGTGGCCGAAGACGGTAGCGCCGTCGTGCCTTTGCTTGGCGGTCTGGGCGGCGTGAACGTGATGGCGCGAGAAATCGCGGCGGCGCTCGACGTCGCTCCGGCGATAACAACCAGCGGCGAACTGCGTTTCGGCACTTGCCTTCTGAACCCGCCAGCGGGTTACGTGCTTGCCGATATCGAACACGGGAAACGTTTTGTGTCCGATCTTCTGGCGGGCGCCACGACGCGCATTGAAGGTCACGCACCGTGGCTCGACGCAGCAGACTTGCCACGCGCTGCCGACGCGGGCCTCGCGATCCGCATCACGCCGCATACGAGCGAAGTTGCGGGCGAGTTGATGATTCATCCGCGCTGCGCGGTTGTGTGCGTGACGGTGTTGCCGTCGGCGGGCTCGATTGTCGAACGTGTGCGCGAGAGCTTGCGTGAACAGCGCATTGCGCCGATGGCGCTGGCAGCGGTCCTCGCACCGTTGAGCATGATGACGTCTGGATTGCTTGCTGAAGCTGCACAGGTATTAGACGTGCCGCTGCGCTTCGGGACGCTTCGTGCTGATTTCGTCATGCTTGAGTCTCTCGATGACGGCGTCACAATTGCCCTTGCGCCACAGCCGCTCGATCCCTCAACGCTCGGACAAGCACGCGGCACATTGACCGTGATCGGTCTTGGTCCCGGCAGCGCGGATCTGATGGTGCCGGCAGCAAGAAGCGCTTTATCGCTTGCAGACGATGTCCTCGGTTACGAGACCTATGTGCGCATGGCCGGTCCCTTCGCGCCGCATCAAGTGCTTCATTGCACCGACAACCGCGAAGAGATGCAGCGCGCGCGTCATGCGTTCGAACTGGCGAGTACGGGACGCAACGTAGTGGTTGTATCGTCGGGAGACCCCGGGGTCTTTGCAATGGCCGCGGCCGTGCTCGAAGCGCTCGATCAGGCCCGCGACAACGCGCTGTGGAACGCGGTGGAATTGCAGGTCGTGCCGGGTGTCTCTGCGGCGCTTGCCACCGCTGCCCGGGCCGGTGCGCCGCTTGGCCACGACTTCTGCATGCTGTCGCTTTCGGACAACCTCAAGCCGTGGGGCGTGATAGAAACGCGCTTGCGGCACGCCGCTCAAGCCGATCTCGTGATGGCATTTTATAACCCCGTCTCGCGCGCGCGGCCGTGGCAACTCGATCGCGCGCTTGATATCGTGCGTGAGTATCGTAGTGCCGAAACACTGATTGTGCTGGGCAGAAACATCGGCAGGCCGGGCGAAACACTGACCACCACGACGCTGGATAAACTGCGTTCCAGTCAGGTCGATATGCGTACGATGGTGATCGTTGGTTCATCCACCACGCGCAGTTTTCCGCGAACCGACGGTAACGGCGACTGGGTATACACACCGCGCTGGTACGAATGAACTAGGAGGAAGTCATGGAAGCGGCCGTACGATAATCCGCGTGCCATGATTCGGCGAGCGTCACGCAACGTCTTAACCGTACCGCCTCATTTTCGAAATCGATGATGACGATTTGATCCGCTGCATCGGGACGCGACGGCGTTTCCGGACTGCGGCCGTCGGTCAGCAACCATAGGAAGCGCCGTTGTGAAGGACGATGACGCGCGGCCCTGAGCAATACATTGGCGCCGGTGCGTACGCCCAGCGCAAGCGGCGTTCCCCCGCCGCCACCTATAGGTGCAAGCCAGCGTTCATTCCACCAATGCGCCGCTCCGGGTTCACGACGCACTTGTGCTTCCCCACCGCCAAAGCAGACCAGCGCCACCTCTGCACGCTCGCGGTACGCCCGGTCGAACAACGCCACGACCAGTCCTTTAGCCAGCGCAAGCCGCTTGCCGCTTAGCATCGACCCGGAGCAATCAAGCACGAAGCAATGCAACGCGCTGCTGTCGCCCTGCTCACGATGAAATCTCAAGTGAGCTTTATCCAAAGGCTGATTGCGTTTCGCCAGCAGCGTCTGCAACCAGTCGATGCGCGTGCTCGCTTCGCCCGCACGTGATCGCGTTTTACCTTGTGCTGAAGGTTCTAGCCATCGAAGGCGGCCGGGTTCGGCCTCTGGATCCTGCCTTCGATGGCTCAGGATTTTTTTGCGGCAAGCGGCCTGACGTTCTTGACTGCCTTGATGTCTACGGGCTCTGGAGGCATGTAGCCGAAGCTTGCTTCGTCAGTGTCTTTCTTTTGCGTACGGGACTCAGAAGAGCCTTGATCGCTGGGTGCGCTGCCCTCCTTGCGCCGATGCAGCAACACCGATTCCGCCACGCGCTCAACGTGCTCCACGTTCACCGCTGATGCTTCTTCAAATGCCGCCAGCGCTCGCGCCGCGCGCAGCATGGTGAGATCGGCGCGCAAGCCGTCGACATGAGCCCCGATGCATAACTCGCTGACGCGTGAGTGAACTGCGTCGTCAAATTCGAGGGAAGGAAGTATTGCTCGCGCTTGACGCATCTGAAGGGCCAAGCCCTCCTGTTGCCCCTCAAATCGCAAGCGAAAAGCGTCCGGATTCGTATCGAATGCGAGACGCGCCTTGACGATCTCATGACGTTTTTCAGCGTCGAAACAATTCTGCAGTTCAACTGCCAGACCGAACCGATCCAGTAGCTGAGGCCTGAGTTCGCCCTCCTCAGGATTCATTGTCCCGATCAGCACAAATCGCGCTTCATGCCGATGCGAAATACCGTCACGTTCGATCACGTTCACGCCGCTCGCAGCTACATCGAGTAACTGATCCACGAGTTGATTGGGCAGCAGATTGACTTCATCGACGTACAACACCCCCTGATGCGCCTTCGCTATCAAACCCGGAG
>NZ_JAQGMM010000410.1 GCF_028292365.1 Caballeronia sp. | reverse complement strand
GCGGATTGAACATGGGCACGACTTCGTCGGCTTTCGGCGCCATCATCAGGAACTCCGCGAACGGCGAATTGTGCCGCGTCACCACGAAGTGATAGCTGTAGACCGATGAACCATGCGGCACGACCAGCACGTTATGGGCATCAGCGAGTGCGGATATCTTGATCAGCTCCGTGATGCCGCCGCACCAACCCACATCCGGCTGGACCAGATCGGCACAGCCCATTTCAAACAACATGCGAAAACCCCAGCGCGTGGCTTCATGTTCGCCGGTCGTCACCATCATGCCGCGCGGCACCGAACGCCGCAGTTCGGCGTAACCCCAATAGTCATCGGGCGGCAACGCTTCTTCCATCCACTTCAAACCGTATTCCTTCGCTGCGTGCGCGAGGCGCGTTGCGTAATTCAGGTCGAGGCTCATCCAGCAGTCGAACATCAGCCAGAAGTCGTCGCCCACTTTGGCGCGCATATCGGCGAGCTTCGCAATGTTCTTCGCCAGCCCTTCCTCACCTTCCGCTGGTCCATGCTGCAACGGCATCTTGCCGCCAATAAAACCCATCTCCTTCGCAAGGTCCGGACGCGCGCCGGTTGCATAGAATTGCAGTTCGTCGCGTACAGGTCCGCCTAAAAGATGAAACACCGGCTCCTTGCGAACCTTCGCCAGCAGATCCCACAATGCAAGATCGACGCCCGAGATCGCATTCAGCACGATGCCTTTGCGCCCATAATAGAGTGTGGCGAAATACATCTGGTCCCACATCTTTTCGATGTCGGTCACCCGTTGACCTTCGAGAAAACGCGCCAGGTGTTTCTCCACGATAAACGCGCCTATCTCACCGCCGGTCGTGACCGCGAAGCCGACCGTGCCATCGCTTGCTTCAATTTCAACGACGAGCGAACCGAGCACGTTGATGCCAAACGACTGGCGGCTTTGCCGATACTCAGGGTAACGCGCCATTGGCGTGGAGATATGGTCATCGATCCAGTGGTCGGCACCCTGGTCGTGATAATCGGCGCCGCCGCCGCGAACGGTGAACGCGCGAACGTGGCGGATGGTAGGCATGGACATGATCGGACTCCGTAAGGTTCTAATGTTCAGGACGCTTTGGCACGCTTGTCGTGCGTATACGTGGGTGCCTGCGCAGGACGCACAAACACGATGATCGCGATGGCCGCGAGCACAGCAACTAGTCCTAGCAGGACGAGACCCGCGCTAGTCGATGCATAGGAACGCTCCGCGGCCGTGCGCACCATCGGCGCGACGAAACCGCCAAGGCTGCCGAGCGAATTGATCAGTGCGATGGCGCCGGCCGCGGCGGCGCCAGTCAGGTAATGCGTGGGAAAGGTCCAGAACAGCGGTTGTGCTGCAATGAGGCCGCTCGCCGCGAAGCACAATGCAATCAGCGAGATCACAGGTTGACCAGCGAGACCCGATATCGCGATCCCCGCACCGGCGACGACCAGCATCAGCACGGCGAGCCATCGGTGCCGGCCATGACGATCCGCATACCGCGGTACTACCCACGTAACAAGCACCGCACACAACCAGGGGATGGCCGTGACGAAACCGACCTTCGCCCCCACGTTCGCACCGAGCAATGCGGCCACTTGTTGCGGCAGATAAAAGATGACTCCGTAGACGGACATCTGAATCAGGAAATACACGGCCGACAGGATCAGCACCCGCGGATCAATCAATGCGGCAAGCACACCGCGCGGCCCGTGCGACGACGCAGTGTGTGCATCCTGCCTCAGGCGTGAGAGCAGAAGCTCGCGTTGACGAGTATCTAACCAGCGTGCCTTGGATGGATCGTTGTCGAGATACCAGAATGCCCAGATGCCGACAATGGAGGCAAGAACGCCTTCCACCAGGAAGAGCCACTGCCAGCCTGCAAAACCAAGTGCGCCATGCAGGTCAAGCAACGCGCCGGACAACGGGCTGCCGAAGATGAAGGCAAGCGGCGCGCCGAAATAGAACACACCCAGCGCTCTCGCTCGCGCCGATTGAGGAAACCAGCGCGTGAGGTAATACACAATGCCTGGAAAAAAACCCGCCTCCGCCACACCCAGCGCGAAGCGCAGGACATAGAACATGGTGGCCGTATGCGCGAACGCCATGGCGGCAGAAACGAGTCCCCACGTCACCATGATCCGGCACATCCAGAGCTTTGCCCCGACCCGATGCAGCAGCAAGTTGCTCGGCACTTCAAAGAGCGCATAGCCGACGAAAAACACGCCCGCTCCGAACGCAAAGGCCGCATTCGACAGACCCGTATCGTGCTGCAGCGCTTTCTGCGCGAAGCCGATATTTGCCCGATCGAGAAATGCCAGCATGTACATCAGCAGCAGGAACGGCAGCAGACGACGCATCACCCGCGCGACGACGGCGTCCTCCGCAGTAGCGGTATCGCTCATGCGTGTCTCCAGATATTTTTATGTCGCGGGTGTGCCGGGTGTATCTACGGCGACGCCCGCAGCGGCTTCAATATGTCGCGCGGCCACCGGACAGATCGAAGACCGACGCCGTGCTGAACGCGCAGTCTTCCGAGCTGAGCCACAAGATCAGCGAAGCCGCTTCTTCCGGCAATAGGAAGCGGTTCATCGGGATCTTGGAGAGCATGTAGTCGATATGCTGCTGCGACATGGAATCGAAAATCCCGGTCTTTGCAGCGGCCGGCGTCACCGCGTTCACCAGGATGCCGCGCGTGGCGAGCTCCTTGCCGAGCGACTTCGTGAGTCCGATCAGGCCAGCTTTCGAGGCGCTATAGTGCGACGCGTTCGGATTACCTTCCTTGCCCGCCACCGACGCAATATTCACGATCCGGCCGTAGCCTTCCTTCAGCATGTGCGGCACGACGGCGCGGCAGGTGAGATACGGGCCAATCAGGTTCACGTCAATCACACGGCGCCATACGTCCGGCGCAAGCTCCCAGGTCGTACCGTTGCCGCCGGTAATGCCCGCGCAGTTGATCAGCACATCAATCTTTCGATGGGCTTCCAGCGTCTGCTGCGTTGCTTGCTCAACCGATGCCTCTTCCGTCAGTTCGACCACGGCGACGCTGACCTTACCGGCCTTCGCGAGTTCGCTGCGGGCTCGCTCAAGGCGTTCGGCGTCGATGTCCCACAGCGCAACTTCAGCGCCTGAGGCGAGCGCACGTTGCGCCACCGCATAGCCAATACCGCGCGCGCCACCCGTGATCACCACGGTGCGTCCGGCCAGATCGATCTGGTTCATCGTGTCTCCTTTGTCTTTAGGATGATTGTTCGTTTCGGCGCTTTGTTTCGGCGCCTGCTTAAAGCCGCTAATGAGTGAACTATAGGGGCGCTCTCATAGCAAAACAATCCGACTATTCGATGGTCCGATAGCAAAAGTGGATCACCAGCTCGTAGAGGGAATATTCGGGTTCGGGTTTAACCGGGTGACGCCTGCCCATCTTAAGCGCCAAGCTTGGCCAATCGGTCGTTCTTGCCGCATTAGCCTTTCCGGGCACGCTGCTTGCACTAGCCGATAGGTCCATTGATTCAGGGGGAACATGGAAATCACCTGAGCCGGGGATGCCTCCGGTATTTATCGATATCACCATGCTGGTAGCCCGCTACGCGCATTTCACCTGACGGAGAACGCTATGGAACCTGTTTCACACGGAATTATTTTTTGGCTGATCATTGGCGGAATTGCCGGCGCGCTCGCCGGCCGGATCGTTGATGGCGGCGGCTTTGGAATTATTGTGGACATCATCGTCGGCATTGTCGGCGCGTTCATTGGCGGGTGGCTGGGCGGCGTGCTCGGCCTGCACCTGGGCGGCGGGATTATAGGGTCGTTGATCACTGCGTTGATTGGTGCGGTGGTCCTGCTCCTCATCCTGAGGCTCTTTAGTCGAGGGCGAACTGTCTAGCCTCGGTCAGACCGGGGAACCACATAGCTAGAGCAGGTGGCAACAACGGTAGTTCGTTTGATTGAAAAAATCCCGCTCAGGCGCCAAGCCTGAGCGGGATTTTTCTTTTCTGCGCGGCACGTTTTCGTACATTCTTTTAGTGCCGCGAGGTGGGTACAATCAAGTTAGTACAATCAGGCATCCTGATCAGTTCCACTAAAAGCTGATTTAAAACACTGCTTCATCCAGTTGATTCTTTCTGCGCCATGCCCCTGCATTCCAGGTTCACCACGCTCGTTGAAAATACAATGGACGGATCGAGACATCCTCACTCGTTTTTACATCCTTCATTCATTGCTGAAAATTTCGTCTGCCATGTATAAGAACAAAAATGCGGAACGGCTTCGCGCTGCACCGAAAGCTCATGGAGTGCTTAGGAGACAAGTGCTTGCCGCACTGGCCGCATTGCTGACTAGCGCCGCACTCTGCGCGCCAGCCGCCGCGGACGTGCCATCGCTTAAAGGCAAGCGCATTGGCATTTCCGTCGCAGGAACCGAGCATTACTGGGACTTGAAAGCCTACAAGGGACAAATAGATGAAGTGAAGCGTCTTGGCGGGACGCCTATCGCGCTGGACGGCGGTCGCAAGGACAGCCAGCAGATCGCGCAGCTGCAGGCGCTGATCGCGGAAAAGCCCGACGCCATCATTGAACAGCTTGGCACCGCGGCCGTGCTTGAACCGTGGCTCAGGAAAACCCGTGAAGCGGGCATCCCGCTCTTTACCGTCGATACCGCCAGCCCGTCGAGCATCAACGTAACGACATCGGACAACTTCTATATTGGCGAACAGCTTGCATTGAAGCTCGTCAGCGACCTGCATGGGGAAGGCAACATTCTGGTCTTTAACGGTTTTTACGGCGTGCCGGTCATGGCGATGCGCTACGACCAGTTGCGCGAGGTGCTGAAGTGGTATCCAAAGATCAGGATCATTCAGCCGGAGCTGGTCGACGTAATTCCGAACACCGTGCAAGACGCCTACTCGCAGGTCAGCCAATTACTCAACAAATATCCGAAGGGCACCGTGCAGGCTATATGGGCGGGCTGGGATATACCGCAGATCGGCGCGACGCAGGCGGTTGACGCGGCGCATCGCACGGAGATCAGGACCTATGCGGTCGACGGTAGTCCCGACTTCGTTGCGCTGGTCAAGAACCCTCAATCCAGCGCCACGGCCGTGGTGGCACAACAGCCTTACCTGATCGGCAAGACAGCCGTAGATAACGTAGCGCGCTATCTGGCAGGCGATCGCACGTTGCCTCTCGCCACCTATGTGCCGTCGATTCTCGTCAGCAAAGAGAATGCTGCAGAGGCGCAGAAGACGCTGGGGCAGACTGATGCCAAGTGAGACCTCCTCACAGGTCTCGACGTGCATCGCCAATCCATCAGGATAGCGAATCAACTCGCCTCAATCACGAACCTCGGGGATCCAGCCCGCCTTGGCCACATCTGCCCGTCTGAAATCCACAAATCGGGACTCAAGATCCGCGATGGTGTGAATATCGTTCTTGACCAGGTCGTCGCGCGTGATCAGCGCGGGTTTTATTTCAATCCTGTGCCCCGGATCCTGGCCTGCCACCAGCAGCGCCGCGGCGCGTACCGACACCGCGCCCACCACGGCCGGATTGGTCGCGGCAGTGGCAACCCAAGGACTCCCCGGCGCCCGGATCGCCTCTATATCCGCCGTCGATATATCGGCGCTATAAATCCGGACCTTCGAAGCAATGCCCGCCTCGTCCGCAGCCAGCTTCGCGCCGCGAGCAAACTCGTCATAGGGCGCAAAGACCACACGTACGTCAGGATGCGCCCGGTACGCCGCCGCAGCCTGGTTGGCCACCGACTGTGCAATCGGATTGTCCACGGTGCCGAACCGCGCCGCCTCCGTGACCTTCGGATGCGCGGTCTTGAACGCCTTCCACACCGCGTCGCGCCGGTCTAGCGGAGCGAAGCCCGGCACATAGACATACGCGGCGGCAAACGCATCGCCGTTATCTTTCACCGCCTGATTGAGCAGCAATGTTGCGAGGTCGTGGTCACTCTGCTCGATCTGCGGAACCTTTGGATTGCCAAGGTCGACGTCAAAAGCCACCACCTTGATGCCTTTATCAAGCGCCACCTGCACCACGTCCTTCAGGGACTCCGGCAAACCATGATTCACGATGATCGCGGCAACGCCCAGGTTGATCGCTTGCTGAATCTGGTCACGTTGTTGCGCCGCGTCCTGACGTCCCTCGTAAATGCGCAAGTCGACGCCAAGCGCCTTAGCCTGCCTTTGCGCACCCGCCTCATATGCCTGAAAGAAATCGCCGGTCGAAAGATAGTTGACCAACGCGATCCTGACGCCCCCTTTATTGAAAGGTGCGGGCGCATTGGGTAAGCCGCCTGCTGCATAGGCAGAGATGCTGCCGGCAAGGAATGCGGCGGCGAACAAACGGCCGATAGGTTTAAGCATTGAAGGAAGGTTTCCGTTTTCTGTGGAGCAAGCGTGGGGACGACGTTCGACTGAAAGCGCGCAGCGGGTTGGCTTACGACGCACAACCCTTCTGTTTATCAACGATCTGGTTCTAGTTCCACGGGTGGCGCGCCGGCTTGATGCCATTCAAGTAATAGTTGCCCACGAGATGATATTTCCAGCGTACGGGGTCGTGCAGCGTATGCGTGCGTGCATTGCGCCAGTGGCGATCGAGGTTATGAGCAGCAAGCGTCGACTGAGTACCCGCCAGTTCAAACAGCTTTTCACTGGCAAGCAATGCGATCTCGGTCGTCAAGACCTTTGCTTCGCCGACCACCACCGATGCACGGGCGATATCGTCTTCGCTAGGCGGATGTGCTTGCGTTGCAATGGCATCCAGCGTGCGCGCCGCGCGTTCGAGCAACGCCTCTGCCGCGTGCAGCTGAATGTGAAGATGTCCTACCTCACGGACCACAAGCGGATCGTCGCTTGCACGCTCCACGCCGCTATCGATCCACGGACGCGAGCGCTCGCGTACAAATTTAAGCGTGTCGTCCACGGCTGCCCGCCCGATACCCGCATCGATTGCTGCCTGAATGATCTGCGAAATAGGGCCATTGAGCGTCGGCAGATCCGATACACGAAACGCCGGAAATACGTGGGATGCGGCAACCCGTACCTGGTCCGCGATCACCGTGCCGCTTGCGGTCGTCCGTTGGCCGAAGCCCGACCAGTCATCAATAACCTGCAGGCCCGCGGTACCCGCAGGAATGTAGGCAAGCCAACCACGGCGTTCGTCGTCGAGACCTAAAACCGGCACGTAGTGCGCGAACAGCGCACCGGTCGAATAGAACTTCGTACCGTGGACGACATACTCGTCACCCTCAGCGATGACGCGTGTCTTCAGGTCGAGGACATGCTTCGTTCCCTTCTCGGAGAAACCGTTGCCGAAACGCTTGCCCTTCAAAATCTCGCCGAAGAAGAACTGCTTTTGCTCGGGGGTCCCCGTGAGCGCAATGACGTCGACGAGACCCAGATGGTTCTGGGGTAACTGCGCCAGCGACGGATCGGCAGCGGCAATGATCTTGATGACTTCGATCAATGTCACATAGGACACGCCCGCGCCGCCATACTCTTTGGGGACTGTGATCGCCCATAAACCGGCTTGAGAAAACCAGTCTATTTCCTCGTGAGGCAAACGCCGTTCGCGGTCACGCTCACTGGCGTGCTCGGCCAGGCGAGCGGCTACTTCGTGGGCACGCGCAATGGCTTCTGCATCGTCACGGATGATTTGCGCAGGTGCGCTCTCTGAGGATCCGTTTGCATCGATTGATGCGGGACGCGCCGCTGTATCTTGCGGAATGGCTGACATGCTTACCCTTTTTTGTGTCGGTTCGACATCAATCTAGCAGCGCCGTGACCGGGTTCAAACCGAACGATAACGCTAAGCACATCAACAGAACGCTTCTACACTTAGCTCGATTGCTTCTTAGACGCCAAGCCAAATCGAATTCACCGCGTCCCTTGCTTGCCAATGCTGAACGTGAAGGCGAGCGCGCCAACAAGCAATGCGCCCTTGATGAAATCCTGCATGTAATAAGGCGCGTTGAGCATGGTCAGTCCGTTGAGCAACACGCCGACAAACACGGCGCCAACGGCCGAGCCAAGTACGTTGGGACGCTTCGCGCCCCAGACCGCATAACCGATGAGCGCGGCGGCCACCGCATCCAGAAGCAGCGAATTGCCGGCGCCCACGTCGCCACGCCCGACGCGCGCGGCAATCAATGCGCCGCCGAGCGAAGCGATCACGCCCGATGCAACATACGCCGCCACACGATAACGCGCCGTTGGCGCACCGGCGAGCCGCGCGGCTGTCTCGTTGCCGCCGGTCGCATAGAGCACGCGCCCCCATCGAGTGAATTCCATGACGAGCACGGCGACCAGCGTGACCACCCCGAGCACGATGACCGGCACCGGCACGACATCCAGCCACCTAGCCCGGCCCAATGCCAGGAAGGCCGCTGGAAACGCTCCGGTGGCCTCCCTGCCGTCCGGCAGGATCGTGCCGGTTGCGAGCGAACGCCCACCCGTTGGAATCAGTTGCAGTCCCGCCAGCAAGAACAAGGTGCCGAGCGTTGCGAGCTGGTCCGGCACTCGGAGACGCGTGATCAGCAAGCCATTGAAAAGTCCCGCACCGACCCCTAATGCAAGGCACGCCGCGACAGCGGCGAGCGCGTTGCCATGCCACACAACCAGCACGTAGCTGGCGGCCATTTGCGCGGTTGCGGCCGTACTGCCGACCGATAAATCGAAGCCACCCACCGCTAACGTAATGCTGACGCCCACGGCCAGGAGCGCGACAATCGACGCGGCCTGCAAGATGCTGAACAGATTGTCCACGCTCAGGAATGCCGGCTCACGCCATGTAAAAACCACGCCCATTGCGATCAGCAGCGACAGGATGCCGCTGCGTTCCAGCTTCGTCCTGATACCGGTGCGTCTGAACTCCGTTCGAACAACGGAGCTTGCTTCAGTAGAAGCGCCAGGTTTCATGCGTCAGGCTCCGGCAAGGTCTTCAATGTCTGCTTCAATAATCGAACGATCGAAGTGCAGCACGCGGTCCGCAACTTCGAACGCCTCCTCGATAGCGCTAACAAACACAACCGTCACCCGCCCCGCTGCATTCGCTCGCAACACATCGGCAATGTCCGCGCGAGCGCCGGCATCAACGCCCTGGAACGGCTCGTCAAGCAACAGCACGCGTGCGGGTTCTGCATGCGAGCGCGCGAGTACGACCTTTTGTTGATTGCCCCCGGAGAGGTTGACCACGCGATCTGCTGGGCCGTTGCAACGAATGGAGAAGCGTTCGATTGCGGACGCAGCCTCGCGACGTTCGCGGGGCCTGTTGATCCACCCACTCTTGAACCAGTTCGACAAGAATGGAAAACTCAATGTGCCTTCAATCGATGCGAACGGCACGCTGTCCGGAAAGAGCGACGAGCTCCAGCGGTCCTCGCCTACAAGGAAGACGCCACGGCGGATTGCATCGGCAGCAGAGCGCGGCTGCCACGGCTGGCCATCGAGTGTCATCGTGCCTGCAACAACTCTTTCGATACCAAACAACGTCCGGGCTAGCCGCGATTTGCCGCCGCCCAAGGGCCCCGCAAACGCAACGATCTCGCCGCGGGCGGCTTCGAAATCAAGCGCGGGGCTATCCGCACCCGGGAACAATTTCAGGCCTCGGACCTGAAGCCCCTCGCTCGCCGTCGAGCGCACCGTTTTTCGTTCACGCGTCTTGGGCAATGCACGGCCGATCATTGTCTCAGTGGCATCGTCGAAATCGATTGGTGTCTTCAGATTGGCTACGAGCCGTCCATCCCGGACGATGACCACCCTGTCCGCCATTCGCTTGAGATCACCCAGCCGATGCGAGACCAGCAGCATGGCGACACCACGCTCGCGCAATGTGTCGAGTGCGCTGAAGAGGCGTTCGGCTTCGGTAGCCGAGAGGCTTGCCGTGGGTTCATCGAGTATAAGAACTCTTGGTTTGACCGCGAGCGCCCGAGCCAGCGTGACGAGCTGTCTCGTCGCAAGCGGCAACGTGAACAACGGCGCCCGCAGGTCCACATCGAGGCCAACCAGCGCGGCAATGGAACATGCCTCCTCGAGCCGCGCTGAAGGCCTGACAAACCAGGGCGTGGCCGCATCGTTGAAGCGATCAAGCAGGAGATTGTCCGCGACCGACAGCGTGGGCACGACCGTATCGGCGATTGACTGATGCATGGTTGCTATGCCAAGCGCCTTCGCTTCCTGCGGTGAGGCCGGTGCGTACGGCTTGCCGTGCAGTTCAAGCGAACCGCCGTCACTTGCATAAACCCCACTCAGTATCTTGACGATCGTGGACTTTCCCGCGCCGTTAGCGCCCATTAGTGCCACGACTTCACCCGCAGCGACAGAGAGATCGAATCGATCGAGCGCGACAGTCGGGCCGAAGCGTTTCGATACCGACCGCGCGACTAGCATTCGCAAACCGGCCGTGAAGACGTGGCTGGAACGGGCGCGTTTTCATCGTCAATGTCATGCGCGGTCGGCTCATAGCGGATCAACACCAGGAACACGATCGGGATCACGGCGGCCAACGCAACGATCCAGAACATGTCGGTGCCGAACCGCGCCTTGAGGATCGGCAAGACGAACAACGCAAGTGCACTGCCAATGCCCGCCAACGACCGGCCGAAGCCCACGCCGGTGCCGCGAATGGACGTCGGATAAGACAAGGCCGGATAAATCATCATTTGCGCGCCCGGGCCAAACCCTTCAGCGAACAACCACGTCCCCAGCATCAGCACGGCAAGGCCAATACCAATTGCCGCTTGCGGATGTCCGATCAATGCCAGCGCAATCAGTGACACGAACTGCAACGCAAAACCGGCTATCGCGACATGTCGCGATGGAAATTTATAGGCGAGCCGCATGCCGAGCAATCCACCCGTCAGCGCAAACAACACGTTCAGTCCAAGCGACGCCGCGATGGTTTCAAACACGCCAGCGCCCAGGAATTGCGACAGGATGGACGGCAGGAAAAACGCGATTGCCGTGTATTCGAACGGGATGCAGAGATTCATCGCGCTGGCAACCAGCGTTCGCTGCAAATAAGGCCGCTGGAACAGAACGCGAAACTTGATTGGCGGCTGCTTGGACACTTTCCGCTCTTTCGTATCGTCCACGGCATGCGCGTGAATACCGTAGGACTCCCTCAGGATTCTCACCGCTTCTTTTAGATTGCCCTGATTCGCGGCCCACAGCGGCGACTCATTCATGAACTTGCTGCGAACCATGATGATGATCAGCGCCGGTACCGCTCCGAAGATCAGCGACGCGCGCCAGAGCCAGTCGGCGTGCTGCGCCGGCAAAAAGAAGTACAGCGCGAACACGATGAGGAAACACACCGATGACGCCGCGTACCACATCGGGCACCACGCCGCGAGCCGCGACGCCTTATTCCCTCGCCCGTTGAATTTCGAAAACTCGGAGAGGAACGCCATTGCTACCGGCAGGTCGATGCCTACACCGAGTCCCATCACGAATCTCGCGGCAATCAGCACCCAGACATTCGGGGCGAGCCCGGCTGCAATAGCCGCGACCACGAAGAACAACATGTCGGCCATAAAGACCTGATAGCGACCGATCTTGTCAGTGAGCCATCCGCCAGCGATGCTGCCGAGAATCGTGCCGATCATGATGGATGAACTGACAAAGCCGCTTAGCGCAGGGGTCAGATTGAATTCACGCGTGACGTCCTGAATGCCATATGACAGCGTTGTGAGGTCGTAAGCGTCCAGGAACACGCCGCCTAGCGCGAGCAAGACAATCACGCGCGCGTGATTGTTCTTCGTGAGGCTCGTGTTGATCAGGCGCGATACGTCGCTGGCCGATCCGATCGGCAATGACGCAGGCAGGACGGTGTCAATATCGACGGTGCTCAAGATTCGGCTCCTTGGCTCATGGGTTGCACGGGGATTGAACGGGCAAAGAAGCTTTATACGGATAGCTATCGCGTCACGCAAAGAACGAGTTTTTCTTTCGATATGAATCTCCTCGTGGCAAGCCTTCATGGTCGCTCGCGTGCGCTGCATGAAAGCGCTGGCCTTTACAGCCACGCGCATATGCAAAGCTGAAATCGTTAGAGCGCGCGTTCAGATCGGCGACTAGATTGTCCGATTGTTAAAGCGTAAATCGAGAATCCGGTTGCCATGAGCAAAACCATCCATTTCAATGCGTTCGAGATGAACTGCGTGGGCCATCAGTCTCCGGGCCTGTGGTCTCATCCGCGCGACCGGTCATCGCAATACAAGGATCTCGAGTACTGGACGGATCTTGCAAAAATTCTTGAGAAGGGTTTCTTCGACGGCATCTTCATAGCCGACGTGATCGGTTACTACGACGTCTATAAAGGCAGCAATTACCACGCGATCCATCAAGCCGCGCAGATACCCGTCAACGATCCGCTGCAGCTTG
>NZ_JAQGMM010000400.1 GCF_028292365.1 Caballeronia sp. | reverse complement strand
GGTGCCGCGGTGTCTGGAGTCGTCGCAGGCGTGTTCACCGGGCGCTTCATCACCTACTGGCGAGCGATGAGCGCGCGCCGGGTCGTGCAGACATATTCACGAAGTGCTTAGGCATCTCTTGATGGCACTTCGTGACGGCATTTCGTGACGGCAGTCCGCCGCGTGCGGATTGCATGGCGCAAAGCCGGCTCACCCACGGGACGCCCTCACGCAACACTCTGCTGGCTATCTGAAAACATGGGAATGACCATCTGTTCCAGCACGGATTGCTGTTGTGTGCCGAAACCATCGCGTTCACCGAGCGACGCCGAAATGATCGGCCTTTCCACGGTGATCTTGATCGCGTTGCAGTTGTCGACGAAATAAGTGCCCACGACTGAAGCCGGCTCGAAGCCGAGTTCGTCCGCTACGTTGCGCGCGCAGAAGAAGTTCGAGCCCAGCGCCGCCTCATACGCGTCCTTCGATACGAACAGCACGTCGAATGTCAACCGGTTGATGCCTGCGTCTTGGCTTCTGATCACACGGGCGATGTCGAGCAGTCGCTGGCTTCCGGATGGTGTCCCTGAGGGCATCCCGGATGGCGGCGCGTCCTCAATCACGGAAAGTGTCCTGTCGTCGAGATTCTGCGCGCCGGCCGGTTCGCCCACATCGAAGTAGTCCGCTCGCGCGTCGCCTGCCTTGCTCCATTCGCGGCCGTTTGCATGGTAGTAGTGAACCGGAAACAGCCGGTTGCGAATGACGTCCTCATTTTGAAGCAAGTGATAAAGCGTCCATTCATACGCATCGGTCGCATCGAGGTCGAGCAGCGACCCCGCGCCTACCGACGCGACTGATGCAATGCGTTCGATTTCCGCGCGATGCCTCCTGGCAAGCGCATCGGCATCGCGGTCCACCGTGCGAAGCAACGCCACAGGACGCTCAGCGTCCGCTTCGACGAACCTGTATTCGGCCTCGGCGAGTGCCTCGGGAAACTCGCGCTGCACGAGATCAACCACGCCCTGCCGGATCGACACATAGTTCGCCAATAACACGCGATCGCGCGTGCCGCCCGGCACGATTGCGCCGTAGGAACCATCGGCATAGCGGAAACTCACCCGATTCGGCGAGAGCGGACAGGCGATATTGCCGGCCGTCGATTTGCGCCCCGGGTAGTCATAGTGAATCAGGTAATGCATAAGCAGGCTTGCGAGCTTGTCGGCCGCAGCAGCCGTGCGCGCACGCGTTCGAACGATGATCCCCAATTCCTGCTCTGACGGCGCGCAGTGGCTCTCCTGCGCACCATTGCGCCCATAGACGAGGTTATCGCCGGGTATCGCATGCATATCCGCGGGATCGAGCTGAACCAGCGAGACCTTGCACAAACCAGCGCGACGCGCGCCTTCGAGCTTGATGCTCAACGACCACGGCTTAGCCGTGCGATAAAAACGAGTCTTGCGAATGCCCGCACGGCGCGTATCGACAGCGAAGAACTCCGCCCTGGTCATCGCGAGCACGCCTTCGGGATAGAACTGCAAATGCGGATGAGCTTGCCCATGGAGCGAGTGCGCGGCAATGGAATACGGCGTGCAGCAGCGGTTCTCGTCGGGTGGGATAAAAACCGCGCTGCCGTCGTCGTAAATCTCCGCCACGAGACAGTCAGACGGCGAGCCGGGATCGCATGCAAGCGCGCCGCACGCGAGCACGTGCCCAACGTGATACGCGAGCCCCGGCGCGATACCGCGACGGATCATGCCGGCTGCGAAGAGTGCCGCGCCACACGAACGGCCCGCGAAGATATACTTCGCATCGCTAAGCAGTGCCGTAAGTAGTGGATGGATGCCCATCTGGCCGACGATCGTGCTTTCGCGCAGCGACGGTTCATCGAGGAATAGTCCTGTGCCGACCGGACGCAATGCGCCGGCGCGCAGTTCGTCGATCACGATAGCCGGATCGAGTTCGGACCGGATCACGGCCACTTTCGCATCGCACACGTCGAGTTCTTCGAATACCTCGCGGGCAACCTCGAGCATCCAGTCGAGATTGCGATCGCCGCCTGCCATCCCGCAGCTACCGAGAATCACCGGCGCGTCGGTATGTAATGCAGCCTCGACCATTTTGCGAAAGTCGTTCTTGACGGCGTCACGCTCGAAGTATTGGCCGCCGCTGCCAAGGTAATACGGGCCTGCGTTCATTGAACCGGCATCGGCGATCACAGCGTCGATACGGCCAAGCAGCGCCTTTTGCAGGGACTCCTGTGGGAATCCAGCGCCCAATCCGCCGCACGTGGCGACCACCCTATAGATTAATTTCGCCACGCCGATCTTCCCGCCATGCATCGGACGACCCCATGTCGTCTCCCGGATGCCGCGTGCCAAGTCTGCGGGCTTTTTCAGAATGGGGAAAATACTGTCTTGCGATGCGGGTATAAGCGGCCAATATAGGTCGCGACGAATCATTCGCCTTCGGGTTCGACGCTGGGTACCGGCAGCTCGGACAGGTGCTGTTTCACAAAGCCGGCAATGAAATCGCGCACGGCTTCCCCGGCGGCCGCGAGCGGCGTCTCCGCAGAAGAAACGATGCTGGCCGTCAGCGAAATTGCGGGCTCGATGGCTTGCGCAGAAAAATTACCGGACAGCTCGTCCGTGCCGCCAAGCGGCAAGATGGTATCGCCGACACCGGCTTGTACGGCGGCGAGCATGTCGGTACTCACGTCGGCTTCGGCCGCGACATGCGGCACGATTCCCGCCTCTGCGAACAGCCGGTCGAGTACAAGCCGCACAATATTCGGGTGATGCGGCAGCACGAGTGGAAGGTCTGCGAGTTCCTGGAATCTAATCGATCCAGGCCTGACCGATCCGTTTGCACGCCGCAAAAGAAAGAGCCGTCGCTCGAATAGCGGTACACGGACACAGCCCGCATACGGTTCACCTTCGAAGAGCATCGCGAGGTCGAGGGCGTGTTCGCGAATGCTCGCGGCCAATTGCATGCTGCCCGAAGACGAAAGCTTCAGCCGCACTTTTGGCAACGCGGTGCGGCATGCCGCCATGATCGGCCCCGCGAACTGCGACGCCAGGGGAAAAGCCATGCCGATGGAAACGCACCCCTCCACTTCTTCTCCGTGTCCACGTACGACCTCAGGCAAGCGCTCGATGCGCCGCAGAATCGCACTCGCCTCCACGTAAAGCCGCTCGCCTGCGGCCGTGGCGTTCACACCGCGGGCGCTTCGCTGCAGCAGCGATACGCCAAGCTGATCCTCGAGGTCGGCAATCTGCTGGCTCAACGCAGGCTGCGCCACATGGGCAACCTGCGCCGCACGCGAGAAACTGCCAGCATCGACGATTGTCACGAAATAACGCAACTGTCGGAATTTCATAGGGCAGCACCTCGCCGGCGTGACCAACATGAGGGCGTACGTTTCTGACGCGTGGTTGTTCCGCATGGCCCGGAAACCGCACGGGTTTGGGTCAAAGCGAGACGATGACCGCACAAGGAGTCTACTGCGTTGCCGATTGACGCACAATTCGCGTTGTTGAGCCTTGTTGACCGCCAGCGAGAACGGGCGCAGAAGCGGTCGTTATCGATGCATCAACCCGAAGAAACCCGAAGCGTTTTCCGTGTGCTTGCATTGCGAATAGAACTATCGCGTCACACCGCGTGCAGGGTGATGGTTTGACTTACCCCTCAGAGAAACGAAAGACCGCTGTCCGTGAGGGCAGCGGTCTTCCTTAACGCTTGACAGCATTAGACCGTGCGGGTCGGTCGTATTAATAGCGTATTAAAGCGTATTAACCAGCGCCTGCTAGCCACGAAAGTGGGGCGCGGTCGCAATGACTCTTTTGCCCCATGCGATTGAAGCGCTCGTTCGCTTTGCGCTTGTGCATTTTCGCGGCTGGTTGTTATTTTTACAGCTGTTTATGCAACTGTTAATGCAGCTGTTATTGGCCGGCACCCGGTGACTTTACGCTCGGGGTCGCCAACGTGTTGTTGCTAGTGGGAGCACTGGTGCCAGGCGTCAAAGTGCTGTTCGTGCCACTCGGCAGGCCCGAGTTCGGCGCCCTGGCACCCATGCCGCTGTCCGAGTTGGTACTGCCTGGCGTGCCGTATCCGCCCGTTGCGCCGTTCATCTGATTCACCTGGTTAGCCGGGCTAGCCGTGCTGCCCGACGAAGTGCCGCCGGTTGAGCCTCCGCCTGCCTGTGCATAAGCGCCACCCGACAGCGTGAGTGCGGCAACGGCCGCGATTAATGTGCTGATTGCCTTGTTCATGATCCGTCCCTCCTTGATTGGACTTGAATAAAGACGCAGACGATCGCCGCCTGCTTGACCAGGAATGAAGCAGTTGCCGTGCCGCGTGCTCTTATCCGCATCGAAACGATCTGCGTCGCCGCGAGCCAACACCTTCCGGCTTCATACCAATTTTGGTATCGCAAACACCCAATAACTGATTGGACCGCCATGAACCCCGGCGCTACGCTTCATTCCGGTACGTCCTTAGTCAGATGACCGCGCAAACGCATAAATACGCACAAGCGTGCATAAGCGCGGCAGTACCGAACACAACACAACTAAATCGGAGACAACCATGAGACATGCTCGACGCGCAGCCATTGGTGCGCTGCTTGGTTCTGCGCTATTGCTGGGCGCAAGCCTGACCGCCCACGCCGATGACACCAAGATCACCCTGGGTTTTTCACAGGTCGGCGCGGAAAGCGCCTGGCGTACCGCCAATACCGTTTCTGTCAAAAGCGCTGCTAAAGACGCTGGCATCAATCTGAAATTCTCCGACGCGCAGCAAAAGCAGGAAAACCAGATCAAGGCGATCCGCTCGTATATTGCGCAGAAAGTCGATGTGATCGCGTTCTCCCCCGTTGTGGAATCCGGCTGGGAGCCGGTACTCATCGAAGCGAAAAACGCCAAGATCCCGGTGATTCTCACTGACCGCAATATCGATGTGAAAGACACATCGCTGTACGTGACCATGATCGGCTCGGACTTCCTCGAAGAAGGCCGTCGCGGAGGCAAATGGCTCGAAGACCACTATAAGAACGACGCCGGTCCGATCAACATCGCCGAATTGCAAGGCACGGTCGGCTCAGCGCCCGCCAACGATCGTCGCGCCGGATTGCTGGAAGTGATCAAGAACGATCCGAAGTTCAAGGTCATCGCCTCGCAAAGCGGCGACTTCACGCTCGCCGGCGGCAAGCAGGTCATGGAAGCCTTCATCAAGACCTACGGCAAGCAGATCAACGTGGTCTACGCCCATAACGACGACATGGCGCTCGGCGCAATCCAGGCAATGGAGGAAGCCGGCATAAAGCCCGGCAAGGATGTGACCGTGGTCTCGTTCGACGCCACCAAGGGCGGCTTCGAAGCGATGGTCGCGGGCAAGATCAACGTCGACGTGGAATGCAGTCCGTTGCTCGGTCCGCAACTCATGACGGCGGTCAAGGAAGTGAAGGCAGGCAAGACCTTGCCCAAGCGCATCGTGACCGAGGAAACAATTTTCCCGATGAGCGTCGCAGCGCAAGTCCTGCCACAGCGTAAGTACTAAGCCGCAGCAGTCACGGAGAAACATCCGGCGAACGCGAGTCCGACTTTAACGGCCGACTCGCGGTGTACTTTCAAGCTCCCTTTCCTCCCTTTACGGCCTTCGTTCATGACCGGCTCGCCCATTCTTGAAACCATCGGCATCTCCAGGTCGTTCCCGGGCGTCAAGGCGTTGCAGAACGTGGATTTCAGTTTGTTTCCCGGCGAAATCCATACGTTGATGGGCCAGAACGGCGCCGGTAAATCGACACTCATCAACGTACTCACCGGCGTCCACACACACGATGCAGGCGAGATACGGCTGGGCGGCGAAGCCGTCAATTTCGCGACGCCGCTTCACGCCGAAGCCGCCGGAATACGGACGCTTTATCAGGAAGTGAACCTCTGCCCGAACTTGTCCGTCGCTGAAAATGTGTTCGCCGGACGGCAACCGAAGCGGCATGGTGCTATCGACTGGAAGACCATTCATGCGCGGGCCGAAGCGGCGCTTGCGGACCTGAACGTCTTCCTGGACGTGACCAAATCACTCGATACGTACCCGATCGCCGTGCAACAAATGGTGGCCATCGCGCGTGCAGTCTCAGTAGATGCACGCGTGCTGATCCTCGATGAACCCACCTCGAGCCTTGACGACGGCGAAGTCGCAAGGCTCTTCGACGTGCTGCGCACGCTCAAGCAATCGGGCATGGCGATTCTATTCGTCACGCACTTTCTCGAGCAGACCTACGCAATATCGGACCGCATCACGGTCATGCGCAATGGCGAACGCGAAGGCGAATATCTCGCCCGCGATTTACCGGTGGAACTGCTCGTTTCGAAGATGGTAGGCCATGAACGGATGACCGAGCGCCTGAAACGCGCGGCCGACGAGCCGCCCGCGCACAAGGCCGCCGTGCCGCCGTTCTTCGAAATGCGCGGCATCGGCCGGCGTGGCGTGATGAATCCCGTTGATATCGATGTACAGCCCGGCCAGATCCTCGGGCTAGCTGGCCTGCTCGGTTCCGGCCGCACTGAAACCGCCCGGCTCCTGTTTGGCGCGGAGCGGGCGGACGCGGGCGCCATGTCTATCGACGGCAAGCCGGTAAAGCTTCGTTCTCCTCGCGATGCAGTGCGTCGCGGCATAGGGTATTGCCCGGAGGACCGGAAGAAGGAAGGCATCATCGCGGATCTTTCCATACGCGAAAACATCATTCTCGCGCTGCAAGTGCAACGCGGCTGGTGGCGCGTTATACGCAAGGCGAAACAGCGCCAGATAGCGGACGACTATATCGAGCGGCTGGGCATCAAGGCGCCCGATGCCGAACAGCCCATTGGACTTCTGTCGGGTGGCAACCAGCAGAAGGTCCTGCTCGCGCGCTGGCTTGCGACGGAACCGAAAATGCTGATCCTCGATGAACCCACGCGGGGCATCGACGTCGCGGCCAAATTCGAAATCATGGATCGCGTGCTGGCGCTGTGTGCAAAAGGGCTCGCCATTGTCTTCATTTCGTCGGAGGTGAGCGAGGTCGTGCGTGTGAGCCATCGGATTGCCGTGCTGCGCGACCGGCGCAAGGTGGCAGAAGTCGAGGGACACGCGGCGTCGGAAGATCAGGTGTACAGACTCATTGCGGGAGGTAGCCGATGAACCGCATCAAAGCCGCTTTGCAGCATCCTCTCGTCTGGCCGGTCCTCACGCTCGTGCTGCTGATCCTGCTCGACCTGAGCCAGAATGCGCACTTCCTCTCCATCACCGTGCTCGACGGTCACTGGTTCGGCGCGCCTATCGATATCCTCAATCGTGCCGCACCGCTCGTGCTCGTCTCGCTCGGCATGACGCTCGTGATTGCAACACGGGGCATCGATATTTCCGTTGGCGCGGTCGTCGCAATCGCCGGCGCGGCAGCCGCCAGCATCCTCGCCGACAATCCCTCGCAGGTCAGTGAAGCACTCATCGCTGCACTCGCAGTGGGCGTGCTCGCCGGCATGTGGAATGGCGTGCTGGTGGCGTTCGTCGGCATGCAGCCGATCATCGCGACGCTGATCCTGATGGTGGCCGGCCGCGGTGTGGCGCAGTTGCTCACGGGCGGCCAGATCATCCCCATCGGCGCACCGGGTTATTTGATGGTGGGTGGCGGATATCTGGCGCGCATGCCCTGTTCTGTGTGGGTCGCGGCCGGTGCAATTACCGCGACTGCGTTGCTCATGAATCGCACCGCGCTCGGCATGTTCATTCGTGCGATCGGTATTAATCCGGTGGCCACGAAACTGGTCGGCCTGCGCTCG